>JBAXQF010000113.1:0-7660 GCA_037131875.1 Verrucomicrobiota bacterium | reverse complement strand
CGCAACGGCCCACGCCGCCGAAGAGCATGCGACAAATTAAATCGAAACTGCTCTATATCAGAACGGCCGTGAGATTCCACAGATGAGTTCCACAGAAAAACATCCACAGATTTCACAGATTTTCCCCGAGCAAGTGCGTTTGCCCTGTGCGCGTCCCATGGGGGCAATAAGACCAATCCAACCGGGTGATTGGAATAAAAGAATCAGGGGCTCTCGTGATCCGTTGATCCCATCTGCTTGGGAAAGTATTTTTGGGCGCACTCCGGGCAGATGCCGTGTGAGAATTCTGCGTCGGAATGCTCGGCAATGAACGTTTCGATCCGGTTCCAATACCCATGGTCGTCGCGGATTTTTTTGCACCCGCTGCAAATGGGGAGCAGCCCGCTCAGCGTCTTGACCTCTGCCAGCGCTTTCTGGAGTTCCGCAATGAGACGCTCGCGCTCCGCCTCTTCCTGCTTGCGTTCAATGGCATAGCGGAGGGTTCGGTAGAGAGTCAGGCCGTCCGCATGGCCTTTGACCAGATAGTCCTGGGCGCCTCCCTGCACCAGTTGGATTCCCAATTCCTCGTCTTCCAGGCTGGTCAACACCACGATCGGCAAGGATGGGAACTTTGCGTGCGCTTTGGTGAGTGTTTCCAGTCCCAGGCTGTCGGGCAGGGAGAGATCCAGAACCAACACGTCCACATCCCCGTCTTCGGCGAGCAACGTGAACCCGCTGCTGAGCGATTCTGTGTGAACCAGGTTGATCGCTTTCCCGGATTTTTCCGATACCGTGCGGAGATGCTCCTGCACCAGCCAGGCTTGGGCCGGTTCATCGTCAATCAGCAGAACTTTGATCGGAGGAGTGTACATGGCGGGTTAGGAGGTGGGAGTCGGCAGTTTGACGATTGTAAGCCAGAACTCCTGCATGGTTTTGATCACCCGCATAAATTGCTCCAAATCGACCGGCTTGGTGATGTAGCAGTTTGCGCGGAGATTGTAAGATTGAAGAATATCCTCGTCGGCGCTGGAAGTCGTCAGCACGACGACAGGAATGACGCCCAGGGCGGGGTCGCTCTTGATCTCGGCAAGAACTTGGCGCCCGTCCTTGCGCGGGAGATTCAAGTCCAGCAAAATGAGGTCTGGCCGCGGTGCGTTCGCATAGGGAGCCTCACGACGCAGGAACGCCATGGCTTCAACGCCGTCTTCCACCAGATGCACGCGGTTGAGGATTTTCGCGGATTTGAGCGCCTCGGTAGTAAGATAGGCATCCCCCGGCTCGTCCTCCACCAAAAGGATGGTAATCGGTTTTTCCATAGGTTGGAGATGTGTGTCCATGGCGCCGGATGTGGTTAAAGTGTGTTGGGTTTTAGGGCGATTGTAAAATAGAATGTGCAGCCTTTGCCTTTTGCGGATTTCACCCAGATTTTCCCGCCGTGTTGCTCCACAATGCGTTTACAGATGGTCAGCCCGATGCCCGTGCCGGGATATTTGGACCGGGTGTGCAGGCGCTGAAAGAGAACAAAGATGCGATCAAAGTAATCCTGCTCAATCCCAATCCCGTTGTCGCTTACGGAAAAGAGCCAGGCGCTTTCATCCTCGGTTTTGCCCACGCCGATGTGGATGCGCGGAGGCTCCTCTCCGTGGAATTTGATGCCGTTGCTGATCAGGTTTTGGAACAACTGCCCCAGCTTGGTGGGATCGCACAGCAGGGCGGGGAGGGGATCGTGTGTGATCACCGCGCCTTGTTCCCGGATGACCATGGCCAGGTTGCGCAGGACGGTTTCGAGAACCGCCTGGGCGTCGGCGAAGGAAGGCGTATGGCTTTGATTGCTTACGCGCGAGTAGGCGAGCAAATCCTGAATCAGGCGCTGCATCCGGGCAACGCCCTCGGTGATGAAATTGGTGATCGGCTCGGCATCGGCATCGAGCCTTTCCCTGTAACGCTGGAGGAGGAGCTGGGTGTAGGAGGAAACCAGGCGCAGCGGCTCCTGGAGATCGTGTGAGGCCACATAGGCAAACTGTTCAAGCTCCTTGTTCGAGCGTTCCAGGTTGGCCATGAGCTTTTGCGCGACGGCCTGCGCCTGTTTGCGTTCCTCAATCTCCGCCTGCAAGCACGCGTTGGCATGGCTTAGTTCGTGGGTGCGTTGCGCCACCCTCAGTTCCAGGCGGTCGCGGTGTTCGCGCAATGCGCTCGCCATGTCATCGAAAGCGCAGCCCAGTTGCTGGAGCTCCCTCGCCCCTCCGCTGAGCCGTGCCTGGACATCCCACTTCCCCTGCGCCAGTTGTCGCGCTGCGGACGTCAGGCGTTTCACATGCTGGAGCACCGCGTAATCTGCAAAAAACCAGGCTGCCGCAAGCGCCACAAGGGTGAAGAGATCCAGGATGAGCAAGTCCCGGTAAAAGCTGGCGCGCATCGCTGCCAGAACGGCACTTTTTGGCACGCCCACGTTGACAGAAAGGTCTCCTTCGGAATGCGGCACGGGGACGTAGTAATACAGGCGGGTTATGCCATCCACACCGGCGGTTTCCACAAATCCGTTCTGTTCGCCCCTTGCATGGAGCAGAATCCAGCTCTTGGCCCTTTGGCCCACCCATTTTTCGGGTTCGGCGGTTCGAGCCAGGATCACCCCGTTGCGATCCAGCACCACCATCACGCTTTTGGGCGGGAGGTTGTGCCCGGAAATGCAGTGGCGCAGGGATTCCAGATTCAGCGCCCCGTAGACCGCCGCAACCGGTTTGTCCGCGGGCTGGTCAGGCAACGGATAGCAGAGAACAACCGTGGGCAGTTGCGTGATCCGGCTGATCAGGTGCTCCCCGATGGTAAAGTCGCGCTTTTGCTGAAGGCGCTCATAATAGGGGCGGTCTCTGCGGTTAAATCCCGCTCCGGTCGGCGTTGCGCTGGCGATGTTCACCCCGTCACCCTGGGCGAGGCCGATATTGTTAAAAGTGGAGGAGCTTTTGAGCAGCCTGGCAAAGTGGGCGCTGGCTGCCGGGCCGTTCATGGCGCGCACCGGCTCCGCATACGAGAGCGAAAAGAGCAATTGCTTGGCCCCCTCAATGACCTGGCTGACGCTGCTCGCCGACATCTCGGCGGTGCGGATCGCTTCCTCTTCAAGCTCTCGCAGCTTGTGGTTGCGATCCTCCGTGGCGCGGTAGAGCACCAGCCCAAACATCGGCAGCATTGCCAATACAACCAGCAGCATCAAGCGCAAGCGGAGGCCAGTGGTGGGGGCGGAGGACATGGAACAGGTGTAGCATACAAGGACTATTTGTCCCACACCAGCATTGATATCAGCCGGGATTCATTTTAGATATTAGGGAAATGAATTTTTCCCGGCAATTTTGTCTCTGTTACGGCCTCCTGGCTCTTTTGCTTCTGCCCGCCTGCGGCAGAAAACAGCCCGCCCCGGCGCCCAAGCCGCCGCGCGTTGTGACCGCAGCCAAGGCGGAGACAAAGGACGTGCCCGTTTATCTCGACGAAATCGGCAACTGCACGGCCTACGAAACGGTGATGTTCCAGCCGCAGGTGACAGGGGCGATCATCGGCATCCATTTCCAGGACGGCACAGAGGTGAACAAGGGGGATCTGCTCTTCACCATTGACCCGCGTCCCTACCAAGCCGCGCTGGCCAAGGCAAAGGCGACGCTGGAACAGGATCGGGCGAAAGCCGCCTATGACCGCACGCAGGTTGCGCGCTACGAGGAACTCATCAAAACCAAGGTGATTGCCCCCCAGGAATTCGACAGCCTCCGCAGCACGGCGCAGGCTTCGCAGGCGGCGCTGCTGGCCGATGAGGCTTTGGTGAACACCGCCCAGATCAATCTCGACTATTGCGAAATCCGCTCGCCCATCGAGGGCCGCGCGAGCAAACGGATGGTCGATATCGGCAACATCGTGAGCGCCAACACAACCCAGTTGCTGCTTCTCCAGCGGCAGAACCCGATTTATGTCGATTTCACCATTCCGGAAGGGGCGCTCTCGGACGTGCGTAAATTCCGCGGACAGGGGACGCTGAAGGTCGAGGCTCGCTTTGCCGACGATCCGGCAAAGTGCCGCGAGGGGGAATTTGACTTTCTCGACAGCGGCGTGCAGCAAAACTCCGGCACGGTGCGGGTGCGCGCGCTTCTGCAAAACAAGGATCGCCTTTTTTGGCCGGGACAGTTTGTGAACGTGCGGCTCATCCTGGATACGATCAAAGACGCGGTATTGATCCCCAACGAGGCATTGCAAATCGGGCAGACCGGGCCGTTTGTGTTCGTGGTGAAGGCGGATTCCACCGTGGAACTGCGCAAGGTCAAACCGGGCCAGCGCCAGGCAGACGCCGTGGTGGTGACGGAGGGGCTCAAGCCGGGTGAAACCGTGGTCGTGACAGGCCAGATCTCCCTTGCACCGGGCGCGAGCGTGCAAATCGTCGGGGCCGGAAAATAGGACACCACCATGGCCAGCTTATCCGATCCCTTCATCAAGCGGCCCGTCATGACGATGCTGCTTACGCTGTGCGTCATCGTGTTCGGCGTCATCGGCTTCCAACGCCTGCCCGTGAACGATCTTCCGGCGGTCGATTTCCCGGTGATCACCGTGAGCGTCAACTACCCCGGCGCGAGCCCGACGACCATGGCCCGCAACGTGGCCACCCCGTTGGAACGCCAGTTCATGCAGATCCCGGGGCTCACGCTGGTGACCTCGCAAAGCGCGCAAGGCAGCGCGACATTCACCCTGCAGTTCGACTTGAGCAAGAGCGTGGACGCCGCCGCGACCGACGTGCAGGCCGCGATCAACCAGGCCAACTCCGGCCTGCCGGTGGATCTGCCGACGCCCCCCGTTTTTAACAAAGCCAACCCGAACGATCAGCCGGTCATTTACATCACGATGACGAGCGAATCGCTGACGCAGGGCCAGCTCTACGATTATGCGAGCAGCCAGGTCGCCCAGCGCATCAGCATTTTGCCGGGCGTTGCCAAGGTGGACATCTTTGGCACCAAAGCGGCGGTGCGCGTGAAGGTGTGGCCGGGAAAACTCGCCTCGCTGGGCCTTACCGTGGACGACCTTGCCGCCGCGATCCGCGCGGGAACAAGCTACCAAGGCGCCGGGCAGTTTGACGGCCCCAACAAAACATTTTTGCTCCAGCCCCAAGGGCAATTGGAGAACGCCGAAGCCTATCGGCAACTCATCGTGGCCCGCAAAAACGGCGCCTCCATTTACTTGAAGGACGTTGCCGAGGTGCAGGATTCCGTGCAGGACGAGCGCATGACGCGCCATTTTTGGGTGCGCGGGGGCAAGCCCGCGACGACCAACGTGGTGCTCGCCGTTTCACGCCAGTCCGGGGCCAACGCCGTGGCGACGGCGCAGAACGTCAAGGATTTGCTGCCGCTGTTCCGCCGCGAATTGCCGGGGTCTATCCAGCTTGTGACGATGTTCGACCGCTCCGTCACCATCAGCAATTCCATCAACGACGTGAAAGAGACGCTGCTCATTGCGTTTGGCTTGGTGGTGCTGGTCATCTTTCTCTTCCTGGGCCGCGCCTCGGACACGCTCATCCCCGTCGTGGCGCTGCCGATGTCCATGTTGATCACCTTCCTGGCGATGTACCTGCTCGGCTACAGCATCGACAACCTTTCCCTGCTCGCGCTTACCCTCTCCATCGGCTTTCTGGTGGATGACGCCATTGTGTTTTTGGAAAACGCCGTGCGCCGCATGGAAGGGGGCGAGACCGCGCTGGAAGCCGCGCTCCATGGAGCCAAGGAGATCAGCTTCACCATCTTGTCCATGACGCTCTCCCTCGCCGCAGTCTTCCTGCCGCTGGTCTTCATGCCGGGGCTCATCGGGCGGACATTCCAGGAGTTTGCCATCACGATCATCATCGCCATCATCGCCTCCGGCGTCGTTTCGCTCACCCTCACGCCCCTCATGTGCGCGCGGATGCTGGCGCGGCATGAGAGCGGGAAAAAGACCTGGCTTGAAGACCACGTCAACCGCGTGCTCAAGCGCATCATCAAGAGCTACGGTGACTCGCTCCACTTTTTCCTCCATCACAAATGGATTTCCGCGCTTGCCTGGGTGGTCTGCATGGTCGGCACAGTGGTGCTTTTCGACGCCGTTCCAAAGGCTTTCCTGCCCATCGGCGACAGCGGATTCGTCCGCGGCATTTTCCAGGTGCAGGAGGGGACATCGCCCGAGCGGATGCGCGAATACCAGAGCAAGGTGGATCAGATTCTCCAGGAAAACCCGTATGTGGACATCGGCTACACCATCTCGGGGCTGACCGGCAGAGCCTCCAGTTCCCAGGCCGTCGTGCTCGCCTCCCTGAAGCCGATCCGCGAGCGGCCTTCCATTGATGTCGTGATGGCCCAGTTGTCGGCGGAGATGGTAAAGATTCCGGGGCTTGTCCCTGCCATGAAGGCCAACCCCGTGCTGCAAATCAGCACCGGCGCAACCTCCGTGACCCAAGGCCAGTATGCCTACTCTGTCAGCGGCATTGATCCCGTCGCGGTGAATACAGCCGCGTCGCAACTCATCGAAAAACTGCGGCCTTATCCCGGGTTTCTTTTTGTCAACTCCGACCTGAAAACCAAGACGCCCAATTTGCAGATTGATCTTCTGCGCGAGCAGGCTTCCTCTTACCGGGTCTCTGCAAAGTCCATCCTCACGGCGTTAAGCGACGCCTACGCGCAGAACTATCTCTATCTCATCAAGAAATCGACAGACCAATACCAGGTCATCATGGAGGTCGCCGACTCCCGCCGTGCCGCGCCGCAGGATCTCGAAAAAATCTATGTCCGCTCGGATGACGGCGTAACACTCGTGCCGCTCAAGGCTGTGGCTCGCTGGAAGGAGATCATCGGGCCGCAATCCGTCAACCACATCAACCAGTTCCCCTCCGTCACCATCAACTTCAACCTCGTGCCCGGCGCGGTGATTGGCGACGCCGCAAAGTTCATCGAGAAAACCGCCGCCGAGACCTTGCCGCCTGACATCCGCGGCAGCCTGCAAGGCGAAGCCCAGGTCTTCAAGGAGACCGTGGCGAGCCTCTCCGTCCTCATGATCTTCGCCGTGTTCGCAATGTATATCATCCTCGGTATTCTTTACGAAAGCTACGTGCACCCCATCACCGTGCTCACGGCGCTGCCGGTGGCTACGGTGGGCGGGTTGGCGACACTCCTGATCTTCCACAAGGAAGCCTCGCTCTACGCCTTCGTCGGCATGTTCCTGCTCATCGGCATCGTAAAAAAGAACGGGATCATGATGATCGACTTCGCCCTCCAGCGCATGGCGGAAGGGATGGACCGCGTGGCCGCGGTGCATGAAGCGAGCATGGAGCGCTTCCGCCCCATCATGATGACCACCTTCGCCGCGTTGATGGGCGCGGTGCCGCTCGCGCTGGGGTTCGGCGCGGACGGAAGCTCACGCCAGCCGCTCGGCCTCATCATCGTCGGCGGGTTGATCGTCTCCCAGCTCGTCACCCTCTACATCACCCCGGCCCTGTTCCTCTACCTGGAGGCGTTCCAGGAAAACGTCCTCGACCGCTCCTCCTTCCTGCGTTCCCACCGGGCCACGCACGTGGCCATCCACCACGAAGACAAACCGACTGGGGAAGAGTAATACCAAGTCTGGTCAGAAAAAGAGCATTTAGAGCATTTTACAAAAAAATGTGGCCAGTGGCTTGGGAGCGCCGAAGGCT
>JBAXQF010000112.1:0-7715 GCA_037131875.1 Verrucomicrobiota bacterium | reverse complement strand
ACCAGCCTTCGGCGCTCCCAAGCCACTGGCCACATTTTTTTGTAAAATGCTTTAGGACTGATAAGACCTATTCCTCCCTTCGGATCACCACCAGCGCCACGTCGTCGTCAAACGGTTCGCCTTGGGCGAAGCTTGCCACCTGCCCCAGTGCGGCTGCGATCACCCCTTCCGGCGTGGAAAACCCCTCCCCCTCCAACCCCTGCGCCAGCCGGGAAAAACAATAGCGTTCCCCGCACGGAGCGCAGACGCCGTAGACCCCATCGGTCACCAACAGCAATGCGTCGCCGGGTTCCAGCACCGCTTCGCGCTCCTCCAGGCTTCCGGGCAAAAGCAATCCGATCGGAGGGGCTGAGGAAGGCAACGCCTCCACCCCGCCGCTGCGCCTTAAAACAAGCACTGGCGGATGCCCCGCTCCGGCAGCCCGGATGATCCCCTTTCCCGGCTCCAACCGCACACAGGCCGTTGTCAGGAACGAGTGCCCCCGGAAAATCCCCATGAACTCCCGGTTCACTCGTTCGAGCACCCGGGCCGGTTCGCACGTTTCCTCCACCGCATGGCGAAACAGGAGCTTGAGGAGCACCGTCACCAGCGCCGCCGAGACGCCGTGCCCCGTCGCATCGGCAATCCATAGAAACAGCCCTCCACCGGGCAGCAGCAACCCATCGAAGCTATCCCCGCCCACCTGGATCAACGGTCGGAAATGCAGCGCAAAGCGCCATCCTGCGACCTCCGGCATCCGCCGGGGAATGATCGCCTGCTGCACCAACCCCGCCGCCTCCATGTCAAACTCGCGCAGCGCGCGCCATTCCTCCAACAGCCGATTCTGCTCCCGGAGTTGCGCCCGCAACGTTGCCAACCGCAAGTGCGTCTCAATCCGCGCCCGGAGCACCGGCAAACTCACCGGCTTGGAAACAAAATCGTCCGCTCCGGCCCGGAAACACGCAATCTCGTTCTCCTCGCCGGTGTGGGCCGTAAGCAAAATGATGGGCGTCTGCGCAATGGCCGGATCGCGATGCGCGCGCACCCGTTTGCAAACCTGCGCCCCATTGAGGCCGGGCATGGCGTAATCCAACACCAGAAGCACCTCTCCCGGATGCCCGTCCACAAGCAGGAGCGCCTCCGCGCCGTCCGCGCAACCCGTCACGGAAAATCCAAACCGCGAAAGGGCGCGTACCAACAGCCGCCGCATCTCCGGCTCGTCATCCGCCACGACAATCTCCATGCGCAACGCCATCTTAAGAGTATCGCACAAAAACACGAAGAGGCGGGCTCAAGAAATCAGGAAAAGATGATCAGGAAATCAGGAAGTCAGGAAAATCATGAAGGAAGTGCGTGGATCAGGTGGCCCCTGACTCCTCTCCATTCCTGATTTCCTGAGTTCCTGATAAAATCCCTTCCTGATTCCCCGGCGCGCGGTTCAGGGATTTCCGCCATTGCCGTTCGCGCCGCGCGCTTCTATCACAAAGGCATGGCGAACGTGGCTTTCCTCTGGCACATGCACCAGCCCTATTACGTCAACCCGCTCACGCGCGTGGCGACGATGCCCTGGGTGCGCCTCCACTGCGTGAAGGGGTACCTCGACATGATTGCCCTCATTGCCGACTACCCCGCCGTGCGGCTCAACTTCAACCTCACCCCGGTGCTCCTGCTGCAAATCGAGGAAATCGTCGAGGGCCGCGTCACCGACCTTTGGCTGGAGCGCTCGCGCAAACCGGCTGCCGATCTTGACGAAAGCGAGCGGATCACCTTGCTGGAGGATTTCTTCAAGGCCAACTGGGCGAACCTGATCAAGCCGGAACCCCGCTATGCCGAACTTCTCAACCAGCGCGGAGAGCACCCGCGCCGGGAAGACCTTCCCCGCATCGCCCGGCAGTTCACCCGGCAGGATTATCTCGATCTCCAGGTCTGGTTCAACCTCGCCTGGTGCGGCTACACCGCCGTCCGCCGCTACCCGGAACTCGCCGCCCTGCGCAAAAAAGGGCGCAACTTCACCGAGCCCGAAAAAGCGCGATTGCTGGAAATCCACTTGGAAATCATGCGCTCCATCGTCCCCGCCTACCGGGCGGCGCAGGAGCGCGGGCAGGTGGAGTTGACCACCACCCCGTTCTTTCACCCCATCCTCCCCCTCGTCTATGACAGCGCGCTGGCCGAACGCTGCCTGCCAGGCCGCGAATTTCCCCACCGCTTCCACTGGCCCCAGGACGCCGAGGCGCAGTTGACGCTCGCCATTGAAAGCCACGAGCGCCTGTTCGGACGCCAACCGCGCGGCTTGTGGCCCTCGGAGGGCTCCATCGCCCCGGAGATGATCCCGCTCCTGCAAAAAGCGGGCATCGCCTATTTTTGCAGCGACGAAGAAAACCTCTTCAAGTCGATCCATAGCGACCCGGCCTACGCGCAGACCCACGTCGAGCACCTGGAACTCTTCCAGGGCTGGCAGATCCGCTACGACGGCGCGTCCGTCCACGGCGTCTTTCGCGACCGCCCGCTCTCGGATTTCATCGGCTTCACCGCCGCCCGCAATCCCCCGGAACAAGCCGCGCACCATTTGATCGAGCACCTTCAGCGCATCGCCGACCACATCCCGCCGGGTCAGGGGCTCATCCCCATCATCCTCGATGGCGAGAACGCGTGGGAAAACTTTCCCGACGGCGGCGAAGCGTTCCTGCGAGCGCTCTACGGCGGCATCGCCACCGATCCCGTGCGGCTGCGCAGTTGCACCCTCGACGGCTACTTCCGCGCACACCCCCCGGTACGCAGCCTCACGACCCTCCACACCGGCTCATGGATCGGCAGCAACTTCGATGTCTGGATCGGCGAGCCGGAGGAAAACCGCGCCTGGGATCTGCTCGGCGCAACGCGCACGTTCCTGGAGCAGCAAATCCAAACCGGCACACTCACCGCCTCCCAACAAAACGAGGCATTGCACGAAATCTACGCCGCAGAAGGGAGCGATTGGTTCTGGTGGTATGGGCCGGATTTCTCGACCGAAAACGACGCGCTCTTCGACGAACTCTTCCGCCAGCACCTCAAAAACGTCCATCTCCTGTGCAACGCCGCCTGCCCGGCGGAGTTGGACACGCCCATTACCGGCTACACCCCTCCCCTGTTCCGCCCCCCGCAGCGCCGCATCACCCCCTGCATTGGGGACCGCGAGGCCTCCCGGCTCGAATGGCTCCATGCCGGAACCTACCTGCCCGGCTCCGAGCAAGGCGCGATGCATCGCGGCGAACGGCTTGCGAAAAAACTCTGGTTCGGCTGCGACAAAACCCACCTTTACCTGCGGCTCGACCTCACCCAACCGGAGAAAACCCCGCCTTTTGTTCTCCTTCTCACGCTCACCCGGCCCGACAGCCCCGAAGGCACACAAGCCCGCACGGCCACTCTGAACAAACCGGGGCCAGCCACCTTCACTGTTACAGGAAAACCGGGACGCCACACCACCCTCATCTACGGGCAAGCCCTTGAATGGAAGCTCACCCTGGCTGATCTCGGCCTGCCGCCCGGCGCCCCGTTTGCCTTCCAGCTTGCGCTGCTTGCCGAGGGCATCGAACGCGAACGCTACCCGGAGCATAGCAGCATCCCCCTGCGCGCTTAGAACGGTTCGTTCAGGCCAAATCCAAGAGCTTGCGCAACTCTGCCACGGTCACTTCTGCGGCGAAGCGTTCGGCAGCGGCGGTTTTTCCAGATGCGCCAAGCCGTTCTCCCAAGACAGGGTCGCGCAGGAGGGTTTCCAGCGCGTTCGCAAGTTCGGTGGGCTGCCTCTCAGGCACCAGCAGACCGGTGACACCGTGGGCGACCATTTCCGGCACGGCTGCCAGTCGCGTGGAGACCACGGGCAGTCCCGCCGCCATGGCCTCGACGATGACCGTGGGAAGCGTGTCCATGCCGCCATCGGGTTCGGTGGCGCAGGCCAACACGAAGATGCGGGCCTCGGTCAGGAGCCTGCGCACTTCCTCCTGCGGCTGGGAGCCCAGCAGGCTCACGATGCCTTGCAAGCCGCGCTCCACGATGCGGGCGCGCAGCGCTTCCTCCAACGGGCCGCCGCCGAGGATGGCGCACTCGAAGTCGAGCCCGCGCTCGCGCAGCAGGGCGCAGGCGTCGATCAAATCCGCAAACCCCTTTTTCTCAATGCACCGGCCTACGGAAACCAAGCGCGGACGCCCCGGAGCGGGGTTGGCCTGGAGGAATCCGGCGGAGCCGATGCCGTTATAGACGCGGTGGATTTTTGCAGCGTGCGCCGGGTTGCGCTGGATGAGCCAGTCGCGGGTGAAGTCCGCAACCGTCACCACAAAGGCGGCTTCGCGCACGAGGTCGGCGAGCGTCACCGGGAAATCGGTTTCCACGAACATGTCATTGGCATGCCCGGTAAAACTGAAGGTGATTCCGTAAAATTCCTTGAGCCAGTAGGCGGTGCGGGCGGCGATGCCTGCAAAATGGACGTGCACATGGCGCACCCCTTCCGCTTGCAGGCGCTTGCCGAGCCAGGCGGCGGCCAGCACGCGGCCTTTGTCGGGGCGTTTGCCCCAGCGACCCAGGGTCTGGATCACCCTCCACGGATAGCGCCCCAACAGACGGAGCGTTTTCATTTCCGCCGCGAGCGCGTCCGGCTCCGGCAGGTAGCGAACGGCGCGGGCAAGTTCCTCCGGGCAGTCCGCCGGGATATCCTTGGGCACGCGGATGGAGTAGAGGGGAGCCGTCACGCCCTGGCGGCGCATCTCCAAGACTTCCCGGTAGCAGAACGTCTGCGTGAAGGAGGGGAAGCGCTCGAAGAGATAGGCAAAGGGGCTCATTAAGGGATGTTGAGAGTTTAAAGTTGAGAGTTGAGAGAAGGATGGAAGCGGAAGCGAGCATGCGTTGAGAATTTTTCTCTCTCAACTCTCAACTTCTGCCTCTCTCAACTTCTCGGCGGTTTTCCAAGCTGGATCGCCTCATCATAGCACGCTTCCAGCTTCGCCACGGCGCGGCTTTGCTCGAACTCCGCCTGGACGCTCTGCGAGGCCGCGCGTCCCATTTTTTGCAGCGTCTCGGGAGATTGCACGAAGCGCCGCAACGCCGACGCCAGCGCCTGGGGATCGCGCTCGGGCACGAGGAATCCGGTGACGCCGTCGCGCACCGCCTCGGGGATGCCGCCGTGCAGCGTCGCCGCCACGGGCAGCCCGGTGGACATGGCTTCGAGCATGGAGTTGGGAATGCCCTCTTGGTCTTGTTTCTCGGTCAACTCGCTCGGGTGCAAAAAGAGATGGGCGCGCGCATAGAGGGCGTTGAGTTGCGCCTGGTTGAGGAAGCCGGGGAAGGCAACCGCATCGGTGAGACCCAACTCGCCCACCAGCTTGCAGAGTTCCTCGCGCATCGGCCCCTCGCCGACAATCGAGAAGGTTGCTTTCGGATAATCGCGCCGGAAATCCGCAAACGCTTGGAGCGCCGTGCGCAAGCCTTTCTTGGCGATCAGGCGGCAGGTTTGCACGAAATGCCACGCGCCGTCGGCTGGTGTGGGGCGCTCCACCAGCGGGAACTCCGCAAGGGGAATCCCGGTGCGGTTGAGCCGGATTTTTTCCGCCGGGCAACCGATGGCCTTAAGACGCTCGGCCAACGATTCCGAGCGCGCCAGCACCAGCGGCACGAGTGTGAAGAGTTCCTGCATGCCGTCGAGATACTTGGGCTGATGCGCACGGGGCATCACGTCCGCGCCGTGGAAGGAGACAAGGGAAGGCTGCTCCCACCATTGCAGGAATGAGCGCAGATGCACGCCGGTGTGGCCGAAGTACACGTGCATCAAATCCGCGCGCCGCCGCCCGAAAAGCTCCCTGAGTTGCTCCATCTCGCCCCGGTAATAGAGTGGCGGCACCCGCTGGATGAATTTGAGATAGAACCGCCGCAAAAGCGGCTGCTGCGCCTCGGGCAGGAGGGCGATGTCCGCAAAGGGATACCGCTCCGGGCATTGCCGCTCCTTGGTCACAACAAACGTCTCATAGCGCTGCAAGGCGCTCACCTGCCGGTAGATGTGCAGCATCTCCGGCTTGAGAAACGTGGTGCAGTAGCTGGCGACTATGGGCTTCTCCATGACGCGGGGCGCAGTTTATTCGGGAAGCGGCGCTTCGGTTTCAGCGGCAACGGACACTTCCGGCTCCGTGAAGAGATGCTTCGCGAGGCACGCCTTGAGTTCGTCAATCCCTTCGCCCAGTTCCGCCGAGATGGGGATGATTTCCCGCTTCGGAAAGCGGGTGCGGAAATGGAGCAAATTCTCCTCCGCGCGCGGATCATCCATTTTGTTGGCCACAATGACCCACGGGCGGTCGGGCAATGTCGGATCGTAGAGCCCCAGTTCTTTGCGGAGCTGGCCCAGGTCGTCAATCGGGTTGCGGTCTTCGCTGCCGGCCATGTCGATCACAAAGAGCAGCACCCGGCAGCGGACAATGTGCCGGAGAAACTCATGGCCGAGGCCGACGTTCAAGTGTGCCCCTTCCACCAAACCGGGAATGTCCGCCACAGCGGCCCGCTGGAATCCCGGAAACTCTACGATGCCCACAATCGGGTGCAGCGTGGTGAAGGGATAGGGGGCGACTTTTGGGTGCGCCGAGGAAAGTTTGCCCAACAGGGTCGATTTGCCTGCGTTCGGGTAGCCGACCAGCCCGGCGTCGGCGATCTTGCGCAGTTCGAGGAGGAAGTATCCTTCCTCGCCGGGGAGTCCCGGCTCCCACTGGCGTGGCACGCGGTTGCGCGAGCTTTTGTAATGGATGTTGCCGCGTCCGCCCCGACCTCCGGCGCAGACCACCCACTGGGCGCCTTCGCGGTCGAGATCCGCCATCAGTTCCAGTTCGCCGAGTTCCGTGTTCTCCACCACGGTCTCCGCCGCCTGCGCGCCGACGGTGGACTCGGTTTCGCCGATGGTCACCATCTCCTCCACACCGCCATCGGGGTTATCCAGTTCCCACTTTTGCGGCTTGGGAGCGAAGGGCGACACACCGCCCGGCAGCCGGTAAACCAGCGTGCCGATGGGCACTTTGACGATCCGGTCTTCCGCCGCGCGGCCGTACTTTTGCTTGCCCATGCCGTTGGCTCCGGCCTTTGCTTTTACAATCGGCTCGTAGAAAAACGGCGTCAGATTGTCGATATGCGGATCAGCCACCAAAATGATGCTTCCCCCGCGTCCGCCGTCCCCGCCGTCGGGGCCGCCTTTGGGCACAAACTTCTCGCGTCGAAAACTGCAACTACCGTTCCCGCCGTCCCCGGCCTTGGCGTAAATTTTAATATGGTCAACAAACATGGGTAAACATTCTCACTTTGAGGCATCTGCGAACGCCGGGTAATCGTTCCTTATACAGGGGTTCCTCCCGCCCGGCAATGCCGGTGAGCGGGAATTTTTGTTTTCGCCCGGCAAAACCCCCATCCTTCAATCAGGCACTCCTTGGGTTGTGTTCTTTCGAACTTCCTTTTGCAAACTTTCGCAAGCCATGAACCACCGAACTGTTTCCACGGCGCTTTCCTTTGGACAACTGTTTCTTTTTCAGGAAAAGGCTCGTCCGCAGCCTGTCCTGTATCGTCCGTATAAAATGCGTTTACGCACGCTGCGCCTGAGCCTCAGGGTTGCCGCCCTCGCCGGGGTGCTACTCGGCTTTGGCTCCTCCATCCTGCTCCAAATCCTCTGGGTGCTCGCAGGACACTAGTGTCCTGTCAGGCTAATAGTTGGCATAATTTAGCGGTCTTTTCGAGAATCT
>JBAXQF010000111.1:0-7731 GCA_037131875.1 Verrucomicrobiota bacterium | reverse complement strand
GCAAACTGGGAGGCGATCCTTTTGCCCTCGTTGATAAAGCGCCCGTATTCGCTTGCGATTTGTGCCGCGAACGGCTTTGAATGGGGCGTGGTTTAAGCCGGGGTGGTGAAATTGGCAGACACGCCAGACTTAGGATCTGGTGTCGCAAGACGTGCAGGTTCAAGTCCTGTCCCCGGCATTTTACCGATTGGAGAGGAGGGTGCGCTGACAACCAGGGGGCGGGGAAGGGAAAAACGGGGGCGTCCATTCGCTCGGTGTGTTGCGGATTCGGGGTTGGATGAATATTGCGCTTCCGCAAGTCGTTGCCGAACCGCTTCGTATGATCGGCGGCATGCTTTACCTCGCCGTGGACACGCTGCACGAGGCGGTGGAGCACACGCTCCGGGGGCATGTTCCGTTCCGGCCCAGCTCTTTTTTCCGGCAGGCGGATCGCGCGGGAGTCGGCTCGGTGCCGCTCGTGGCGTTGATCTCTCTTTTCATGGGGCTGACGATGGCGCTCCTGACCGGCTACCAACTGCGCAAGTTTGGAACGCAAAACCTCGTGCCGGGCTTGGTGGGGATCGGCTTCTCCCGCGAGCTGGGGCCGCTGATGACGGGGATCATGGTGGCGGCGCGGATTGGGGCGGCCTACACGGCGGAACTTGGCTCCATGGCGGCCAATGAAGAGGTGGAAGCCATGGAGGCGATGGGAATTGGCCCGCTGCGTTTTCTGGTGGCGCCCCGGGTGCTTGCGGTGTTTCTGCTGCTGCCGTGCCTGAACGTCATCGCAAACATTGCGGCGTTGTGGGGAGGGGCTTTGGTTTGCGACCACCAGTTCGGCATCTCCTACCGCTACTTTGCCGCGTTGGTGTTGGAGAATCTTATTGTGCGCGACATCGTGGCGGGCGTGCTCAAGAGTTTTCTCTTCGGCCTCATCATCGGCCTGATCTCCTGCTACAAAGGCCTGACGGTGCATGGGGGCGCGGCGGGGGTGGGCCGGGCGACGACCTCCAGCGTGGTGGCCGCCATCGCCGTGGTGATCGCTGCGGACACGCTCTTTAACATCGGGATGGTCATCATCTATGAATGAGCGCGATCAACCGATGGCACAGCAAGAGAGCGAATCGTGGGCCGGGCCGCCCATCGTGGAACTGCGCGGGGTGTATCTTGACTTTGAAGGCAAACCGATCCTGCGCCACCTGAATCTGCGTGTGGAGCGCAAGCAACGGATGGTGATCATGGGCCAGAGCGGCGCGGGAAAAAGCACACTCCTGCGGTTGATTCTGGGCATCCTCCAGCCCTCTGCGGGCGCGGTGTATTTCAACGGCTGCAACCTCACCCATTCCACCCGGTGGCAGATGAACGGCGTGCGCAGCAAAATCGGGATGGTTTACCAATCCAGCGCGCTCATTTCCTCGCTCACCGTGCGCGACAATCTGGCGTTGCCCTTGGAGGAACTCACGCACAAACGGCGTGCGGAGATTGACCGCATCGTGGAGGAAAAGCTGGCGATGGTTGGCATGGAAGAGACCGGCTCGCTGATGCCCAGCGAGCTTTCCGGCGGCATGCGCAAGCGGGTGGGCATTGCGCGTGCGCTGGTGCTGGAGCCGGAACTGCTGCTCTTTGATGAGCCGACCACGGGGCTTGACCCGGTGCTTTCCTCCGTGATCGACGACCTCATCATCAACCTCACTGAAAAGGCGCACGCCACCTCCATCATCGTCACGCACGAACTCTCCAGCGCATTCCACATCGCCACCCGCATCGCGATGCTTTTCCAGGGGCGCATCATCGAAGAAGACCGGCCCGAACGCTTCCGGGCCAGCCACAACCCCGTGATCGAACAATTTATAGAAGGCCGCACCGAAGGGCCGATCCATTAGCCAACCATTTATTTTCGCGCAAAGGAGCGCAAAGAACGCAAAGAGAGGAGCCGGTGAGAACAGAACTCAAAAAGCGGTGTCGCCTTGAAGGGGGAGACGAAAGAATCCTTACCCTCTTTCCTTTGCGCTCTTTGCGCGAGACCTTCTGCTGATTTCAAGTTTATGGCTGTCATCCGCAACGAACTCCGAACCGGCCTGCTGGTGGCCATCACTGCGGCGGTGCTGGCGGCGGCGTTGATTTACCTGGAAGCGCCGGGCATGGCGGGCGAGCGGCGGATTTTTCGCATCTACTTTGACAACGCGGGGGGGATCAACGCCGGCGCGCCCGTGATGCTCGCCGGACGCAAGATCGGCCAGGTCTCGCGGCTCCTTTCTCCCATCCCGGAGGCCCAACGGCCCCGGCCCGAACTGGCCGTGGTGGTGGAAGTGGCCGTGGATCGCAGCGCCCTGATTTACCGCGAGGAACACGTCACCATGCTGCAATACAGCCTGCTTGGCGAACAGGTGATCGACTTCACCCTAGGCAACGAAGCCTCCGGGCGGGCGACGGGGGACACGAGCTTTATCGGCGAACGCCAGCCCGGCCTGGCTGACGTGGGGCAGAAAATGCTGGATAAACTCGATCCCGTAATCGGCAGCGCCACCCTCGCCATGCAGGATTTGCAAAAGACCTGCTCGCACCTCACTGAGATCACCCAGGAAGGCTCCGACATGGTGATGGCCATCTCGAATTTTCGGGTGTTTGGGGAGCGACTGCTCGCGCTCACGGGTTCCGACGGGGCGCTCCAGCAAACCTTCGACAACCTCAAGGCGCTCACGGGCAAAGAGAGCCCGCTGGCCAATACGCTCACCAACGCGGAGAAATTCACCGGCGATCTCTCCGGGAACAAAAACATCGACGCCACGTTGCGCAACTTCCGGCAGGCGAGCGAAAACCTCAGTAGCACCGCGCGCAATCTCAAGTGTCGCGTGCGCAGCATTGGGCCCGGCATCGACCAAACCGTCCACAACGCGGAGCAATTCACCGACACCGTCAAGCGTCAGCCGTGGCGGCTCATCTGGCCCTCCACCAAGAAATACCCGGAGGATCAATCGCAGCCGTGCGTCAATCCCGTCGCCGAGCGCAATCGGACGGGGCGGTAGGGAGGGTGCTCCGTGCCGCCCCTACCTTGAATAAAGCTGCGCGTTTTCTTCCAAATCCTTCACCACCGTGCAGAGATAGACCGGCTCGTCGTGTATTCCATCGTATTTGG
This sequence comes from Verrucomicrobiota bacterium, assembly GCA_037131875.1. Classification (GTDB taxonomy): domain Bacteria; phylum Verrucomicrobiota; class Verrucomicrobiia; order Chthoniobacterales; family Chthoniobacteraceae; genus UBA695. Next base: position 4,616 of record JBAXQF010000111.1, on the reverse strand, counting down.
TAATCCGCGATTTATTCACGACGCGGAAGCCGTAGCGCTCGAACATTTTGAAACCCCGGCGGCTCTCGAAGGTGACCATCTGACCATACACCCGCTTTTCGCCGTTTGCGTGCAGGTAGCCGAGGTAGGCGTCCATGATTGCCCGCGTGGTGGCGACGTTACGCGCGTCGGAGAGCAGGTTAATGTGGAAATGGGCGCAGCGGCGCGGTGCGGCGGGGACTTCCCGCCATGCGGTGGAGGCGATCCAGCGCACAAACGCCTTGGACGCGGCGTTGTAGCGGAAATACCGGGCGCACCCGCGCAGGAAGAGGCTGGCGTTTTGGTAGAGGCTGTGGATCTGCTGGCGCAACGGGAAGCGCGAGCCGAGCAGGTAGCCGCGGATTTCCCCGTCGATGAGCAGCACGAAGGAGGACTCGGGTTCCCAGTCCGTGTAATAGGCCGTCAGGTAGTCGGCGAACAACTCCCGGTCTTCAAACACCGGGTCAATCGGGTTGCCGAGAAACCCGGTCTCGCAGCAGAGTTGGCGGACGCGGGCGCGGTCGGCCCGGTGGAATTTGCGAATCTCAAACTGGCGGTGCTCAGACATCGCCCTTTTTGTAGGCGCTGATGGCCTCGCGGTAAATCCCAAAGAGCCGCTCGAATACGAGGTTCCAGGAATAGCGGGCGCGGACGGCTTCGCTGGCGGCCCGGCCCTCGGCGCGGAGGTCGCCGCCGCACGCCCTGGCAATGGCATCGGCAAGGGAGGTGGGCGTGTTGGCCTCGGCCCAGTGGCGTTGATCGCTGAAAATGATCCTGTCCATGTAGCTGCCGCGAATGCCGACCACGGGGGTGCCGCACGCCTGGCTTTCCAGCGCCACCAGGCCGAAGGTCTCCTGCAATCCGGGGTGCACAAAGCAATCCGCGCACCGGTAAATGCGGGCGAGCCGCTCCGGTCCCACGCAGGAGCCCAGCCACGTCACCTGGCCGGTGCTCGTCTGCAAAGCTTGAACAAAGCGGCGCTGGAGGCCGTCGCCCACCACCAGCAGATGGTAGCGCGCGGGATCGGACTGGTGGAGACGCTCGAAGGCGTCAAAGAGCGTCCGGGTGTTTTTTTCATGCGCCAGCCGACCCACATACAGCAGCAGCGTACGCCCGGCGGGCAGGCCGAGTTCGGCGCGGGTGGGTATTTTGTCGTCCGGTTCGGGCTGGAAAATTTCGGTGTCCACGCCGAGGTCAAGGTGCTGGGTGTTGGTCACGCCCCACTCCGTCAAAACACGCTCCAGAGCGGGCGAGGGCACCAGCGTCCGGTGGAAGCGGTTGTAGAGCGCGCAGATGTAGCGGCGGGAGGCGTCCATCACCCATTCCGTGGCGGGTTTCCCGAAAAACCGCGCCGCCGTGCGCACATAGGCTTCCGGGAAGTGCGAGTGGTAGAAACCGATGACGGGAATCCCGAGCGCTTCGCCGCTGGCAATGGCTTTCCAGGCGACTTGATACGGGTCGCCGGACTCGATCACATCCGGGCGTTCCGCTTCCAGGATGCGTTCGATGGCACGGAGCCGCAAAATCGCCCGGTAGCGCGACGTGCGCGAAAGCAGCGGCGAACGGATGGTGTACACCGTGGCCCGCCCCTCGACCGTGCGCGTATCCCGCTCGCCGGGGATGATGAGCAGATGCTCGTCCCCGGTGTGCGCGTGCAGGTAGCGGACTTTTTCGTGAACATAGCGCTTCACCCCCCCGCTGACCGGGGAATAGAACTGGGTGAGGTCGCAGATTTTCAAAGGGATGTGAGACCCATTAGAAAGGAATAAGGAAGCCAGGAATCCAGGAAAAATGAGGGCATTCTATTTCCTGGCTTCTTGGATACGCGCGGCAGCGCGAAGTGGGTCCAGCGTCACGCTGGTTACTTCGTCACGCCAAACTCGGCGCGGCGGTTCTTGGCCCAGGCGGATTCGTCGTGGCCGGTGTCGGCGGGCATTTCGCTGCCGAAGCTGGTGGTCTGGATGCGCTCGGTATCGGCCCCTTTTTGCAGCAGGTAGGTGCGGACAGCTTGTGCGCGGCGTTCGCCCAAACCACGGTTGTATTCCGCCGTGCCGCGTTCGTCGGTGAACCCGGCGATGATGAGCATTTTGTCCGAGCTTTTGATGAACTTGGCGACGGTATCGAGCTTGCCGGTTTCTCCGGGCTCCACCGAGACGCTGTCATACCCGAAATGCACGGGGGAAAACTTGCTTCTGTCCACGTTGCTTCCCGTGAAGGAAACGCCTTCCTGACGCTCGGGCAGCGGCGCGCCGTTGACCATGTCGCTGTCGGACATGCCGGCGTATTTGTTCTTTTTCTTGAAGAGCGCGCAAGCGTTCAAGGAAAGCATGAGGACGCCGCAAAGGGCGACGCGGGAGACGAATTTGAGGTTTTTCATGAGAGTGTCTTTAACTCGTTGCCAAGTTGTACTTGGGAACGTCTGAATTTTGGTAGGGATTTCGGGTGAGAATCACGGTGGTTGCCTTGCAAGCTAGCGCGACCAGGTCGGTTCGGAGACGGAGCCGAGACCGCTAAGGAGCGCCACCTTGCGGGCGGTTTGAATGTCAAACAACATCAAACTGCCGCTTTGAGTAAAGAGTAAATGACGCGAGTCCGGCCCCCAGACGGGGTCGCGGGCCTCGTCCCCGCTTGTCACCACGCGGACGTTGCCGGAGGCGAGATCGAGCACGGCCACCTGGAAGGAGCCGCCGTCGCGGATATTGAAGGCGATTTTTTTGCCGTCCGGCGACCAACTCGGCTTGGTGCAATAGCTGTGCCCGGTGGCAAGGCGTCGCCCGGAGCCGCCGCTGGCAGAGATGCGGAAAAGTTGCGGGGAACCGGTGTCATCCGAGGAATAAACGATCTCGCTCCCGTCCGGCGACCACGACGGGGTGGACTCGACGCCCGGAGTGTGCGTGAGCCGCCGTGCGCCGGAGCCGCTCGCGCCCACCACGTAAAGCTCCGGGTTGCCGTCGCGGCTCACGGTGCAGGCGATCTGGCTGCCATCAGGCGAGAACGCCGCGCCGCTGTTGGTGCCGGGATATTTTACGATCCGGTCGCGTTGTTTGCTGGCAAGGTCGATGGTGTAAATGTCCGCATACCCGTGCAGGTAGCTGGTGTAGGCGATGCGCCGTCCATCGGGGCTGAGCGCGGGCGCCACGCTGATGGTGTTGTCGTGTGTGATCTGGTTGACGTTGGAACCGTCGTAATCCGCCGTGTAAAGCTCCTTGTTGCCGGAGCGCGTGGAGATGAAGGCGATTTTGCTCCCCGCCATTCCCTTGCTGCCGGTGAGCGTCTCGATGATGTCGTTGGCGAAAGCGTGCGCTTTTTCCTTGGCTCCACCCGCGTAGGTGCGCAGGAGGACGTTGCTCCCGGAGCGATCCACCACCTTGCCTTGCAGCGCGCTGCCCGAGGAGTCGCCCTTGATGGTCATGGTGGCGCGGTTGGCGTCGGTGAGGCTGAAAAAACCGGAGAGCGCGAGATCGTTTTGGATGGTTTTGGTCACCAGCGCCGCGTCCGGCCCGCTGAGGGGCGCGAGCGCAAGGGCGATGGAGCCGTTGCCGCTGATGGTGATCGTCGGCGTGGGAGCCGCGAAGGAAGGCGTCAATGCCAGAGCCGCAAAGCATCCGGCGGCCACGAGAAAGAATTTCCGCAACATAGGTTGAATGGGATCGAGAATACTCCGGGCCGCCAAAAGATCAAACCCGATGCGGAAAATTTTTCCAGACAGTGTTCACCTAAGGGTGTGCGCAGAAGTCTCTTTCTGCCGGGCTTTAGCCGGCGCATCCGCTTTGCCACCGGCTTTAGCCGGTGGTTGCGGGAGGAGAAGCTCTTGAGCCGGCTTCAGCCGGGCTTCTCCTGTTCACAAGAAAAGCCCGGCTCAAGCCGGCTGGGGCGCTGGAATGCATGGAAACCACCAGCTAAAGCTGGTGGCAAAGCGGGAACGCCGGCTGAAGCCCGGCGGCTGGGAGTTTTTTCTCGTTCTACGGGTTGAGCTTGAACTCGATATTCACCTCGTAGCCGTCCCCGTCGCCAAGGCCTTTGGGGACAGGATCGACTTGCGTGACCCGCCGCGCGGCGGTTAGCACGGATTCGTCCATGGTCGGGTTCCCGGAGGATTTGGCAATGCTGACTTTTGCGATGCGACCCGCCCGGTCGATCTTGATGGTGATGAGGGTTGCAACGTCCTGCCCGCTTTGCGCCACGCTGAGCGGTTGATCCCAACGGGCATAAAACCGGTCGTGCAACATGAGGTTGTACCAGCCGAACTGCGTCTCGGTGGCGCCGCCCCCTTCGTGGCCGTCTCCGTGCCCGCCGCCAACGCCTTTGCCGGTTCCTCCGGGCTTGCCTTTGGCAGAACCCGCTCCATTGCCGGTGCCGCCGCTCTCAGCCATTTTGCCGGTTTTTTGGCCGGATGCAGCAGCACCGGGTTTGGGCGAAGCGCCGGCTGAGGCTGTGTTCTTGGGAGCGGCGCCGTTTTTCTTGGGGGCCTCGTCTCCCGCGTCCGGTTTCTTGGCCTGAGTTTTTGGAGTAGCGTCCGGTTTTGGCGACGGCTTTGGCGTCGGCTTGGGGGTGGGTTTCGGAGTGGGCTTTGGAGTCGGTTTGGGGGTCGGTTTGGG
>JBAXQF010000110.1:0-7848 GCA_037131875.1 Verrucomicrobiota bacterium | reverse complement strand
TGACGCCACTCGCCGCCACGGAATGTGTAAAGACATTCAGGGAAAACGCTCTAAGAGCGCAAAGGACGCAAAGGGAAAGGCAGGGAGGAAATCCTTCTTTTCTTTGCCCCTTTTTCTTGTGCCCAAATGGAGTTTGGGAACGAGGACTCCTCTTTGCAGCTTCCTCCTCTTTGCGGCTTTGCGTGAGTTCCTTTCTCAGGCTTCCACCGCCACGGTGCCCAATGCGCAGACTTCTCCGTGCAAGCGGCTGGCGAGCGCTTTGCGGTCGGAGCCGGGGGCTTGGGGCTGGCCGTAGGTGAGCGTTGCGCGGACACGGCGTTTGCCCAGCAGGTTGAGCAGGTGCGGCCCCAGAACGGTCTCGGGCTTGTAGTAGGCGACTTCTTCTTCGACGGTTCCGTCGCCCGGTTCCAATTCATAGCGCAGGAAGGAGGGGGTGACCTCCCAGCCGTTCTCTACCATGGGCGCCAGAAGCGAGGCGCGAAAGGGGAGCACCGCTGCGCCGCTGGAACTGGTTCCTTCCGGGAAAAACGCGAGCACCCGGCCCGCCTCCAGCACCGGGGGCATTTGCGCGGCCACGCGCACCACGTCGTTGCGCAGTTCGCGCTGGATGTAAAGCGTTCCCGCCCACTGGGAGAGCGGGCCGAAGATCGGCCAGCGGGCCACCTCGGCTTTGGAAATGAAGACGAGCGGGATCTGCGATCCATGGACGAGAATGTCGAGGTAGCTCACGTGATTGCTCACCAAGACGCCCTTTTCCGGCGGTTCTCCGATGTAATGCACCCGAATCCCCAGCGCCCAGAGGAATCTTCCCGCGGTTTTGCGCATCCACGCCGTGCGGGTGACGATGCAGCCGGAGCGGCCCCGCAGGTGCACGGTGAGATAATACGCCGCCATGCCCGAGGCAATGACCCATGCGAGCTTGGAAAGCCGCACTGAAATTCGTAAAAAGCGTTTGGGTTTGGTCATGAACTGTGAGGTCTGGAGAAAGACCTACTGCAATCCATACCGCGCGGCAACGCTTGCTGGCAATGCCTGGATGTCCACCAGCGTGAGAAAATCGATGGTTTTGAACTCCGCGTCGAGGGCGGGTTCGCCACAGATTTTCGCGCCGATGGAGAAATAGGCGCTCATGAGCTTGGGGGCGCGCACCGGTGTCGTCAGCGGTTGCGCCAGGCATTCGTAGCCGGGCATGGGGCGGGTCTGCCACTCGGGCGAAGCCAGGTAGCGGTCCTTGAGCGCGAGGTAAAGCGCCTTGCCCTCCGCCGGGTCTTGGGAGGTCAGCGAGGAGCAGCCGATCAAATAGCGTCCGCCGCGCTCTTTGGCGTAGTTGGCGATCCCCTTCCAGAGCAGGCCCAATACTACGAGGTTGCGGTGTTGTTTGTGCACGCAGGCGCGGCCGAGTTCCACGATCTCCGCGGCGCGGCCGAGGAACGGGGTGAAATCAAATTCCTGGGCGCTGTAAAATCCGGCCCCGGCGAGCGCCCGGTCGCCCATCTGCACGCGGTAAGTCCCTACCAGCGTGCTGGTTGCAATTTCTTCCACCAGCAAGTGGTCGCAAATGGCGTCGAAGCGATCCACATCCATGCCGGTCTCCGCCGCGCTGGCCAGCCCTTCGCCCATTTCCACGTTGAACACGCAGTAACGCAAGCGCTGTGCGGCTTCCACATCACGGGTGTTCTCCGCAAGGCGCAGGCGGTAAAGCTGCTGGGTTTTGGAATTTGGGGAAAGCCTGTCGGCTACATTGTTCGCCGGGGCGGATACGAGATTGCTCATGGTCGAGTTTATTATGAGGAGAAAAATGATGCCAGTATGACAATCATGTTACAATTCGGTGACATCGGCGGCGTTCCGATCAATTTCGAGGTATTTTGCACCGCAAAACCACAAAAGTCCAGCAATTGCAATCATCCCCGAAACCGCCAAAAACGCGGCGTTCATTTTCCAGCGGTCGGCGATTGCGCCGATCAGCGGCGGGGAAATGGCATCTCCCAGGGCGTGGATGAGGAAGATATTCACCGCGAAGGCTGTGGCGCGGAGGGCGGGTGATGTCACGTCCACCAACGCGGCATTGGCCGGGCCGGTGTTGAAGAAGAGGAAGAATTCCACCAAAAAGAGCATTCCCCAGAACCACGGGAACGGGGTGAAGAGCATGACCACCGTCAGCGGGAACGCAATCAACATCCCCGCCCCCGACACCAAAAAGTACGCGCCGGGATGGCGGCGTTTGAGGCGATCCGCAATCAACCCGCCCGCGAGCGTCGCAAAAAGCCCGCCCACCACGGTGATTGCTCCAAAGAGCGTGTTGACCAGCCCTTCGTCCGTTTGGCCCCGGTATTCGATCAGGTAGGTGGGCATCCAGGCCGAAAGCCCGCCGAGGGCGAAGGTCATCGCCGTCATTGCTGCGGTATTATAGAGGTAGGAGCGGTTGCGCAGCAGCCCCCGCAACACCTTCCCCAGTGGAGGCGAAGGGCTGCGCTCGCGCCCCCCGCGCTCCAGCAACTTGCGGGGATCGGGCATCAGAAAACAGAACGCGGCGAGCAGCACGCCCGGAATGGTGACGAGGTAAAAAGGCCAGCGCCAACCCCATTGCTGACCGGCCGCGCCGCCAAACACATAGCCGAGCGCGCTCCCCACGGGAATGGCGATGTAAAAATAGGAAAGCACCCGGCCCCGGACGGATTCCGGGAAATAATCGGCGATCAACGCCGGGGCGACCGGGCCGTAACCGGCCTCCCCCACCCCGACCAAAACGCGGGTCGCCAGGAGAATCGCAAACGAGCCGGCCAACCCCGACGCCCCGCTGGCCAGACTCCAGAGCGCCACGCCGATCCCCGCCAGCATCCAGCGCGAAGAGCGATCCGCCAGCCAACCAAAGAGGGGGGCCAGCACCATGTAGCTCACCAGAAACGCCGTAAAAAGCAGGCCGGACTTGCCCATCGCCGCGGGGTCGTTTGCGGCAAAAAGCGCCTTGCGAATATCCGGCAGCACCGCCGCAAGGATGTAGCGGTCGATGTAGTTGAAAAGGTTGATCACCAGCAGCAGCGCCAAAGCGCGGCGCGCGCCGGGAAGTCGGGTTTCAAGAGGCATGCGCGGGGGATTTAAGCAGGGGAAAAGCCGCCGCGCCAGCTTGGAAACGCTTTGGGTTTCGCGCAAAGGACGCAAAGGGGAAATTGTTGTTTCCCTAGCCCTTATTTTGCGGCTGCGGTTCTCGAATCGGAGATTCGCGGACAACGGCATTCCCAATCAGGAGATTGGGAACGAGAATCCGGTCTTTCTTGGTCAAATTGTTTCAGGATTTTCCCTTGGGATGTGGTAAGGAATAACCTTGCAACTCTTCCCCCCGCACCTCTAAGTTTTGCCCGATGCACACCGGAAAACCCTCGCCTTTCCCCACCCTTTTTCAAGAGCCTTTGAGACGGGTGAAAATCTGTTTATGGAGGGGGTTCCTCCGTCCCGGCAAACAACTGAAACCTGCTCCTGTAACGGTATGATTTATGTGATTGGCTCAGGCCCGGCGGCCATTGCCGCTGCGGTGGGACTGGTGAACAAGGGGGTGCATGTCACCATTCTTGATGCGGGAAAAACGCTGGAACCCGATAAACAGGAGATTCTCGACCGGGTGGCCCGGCAGGAACGCGCAGAGTGGAAGCAAGCGGACATCGACGCGCTGCGCGGCGAGGATCAGAGTTCCAAGGAGGGCTCCATCCATGTCAAGCGCACCTATGGCTCGGAGTATCCTTATGAAGACCACGGCGTGGCGCTGCACGCGCCGGATCAAGCCGCTGATTTTCATTACTCGATGGCGTGCGGCGGATTAAGCCAGGTCTGGGGGGCGTCCTTGATGCCTGCGCGCGCCCAAGACATCCAGGACTGGCCCGTGACGGCCTCCGAGCTTGCGCCACACTTCCGGGCGGTGCTCGATTTCATGCCTTCGACCGCGGTGAAGGACGATTTGGAAGCCGTGCTTCCCGCTTTTACCGACCGCGGCGAATGCTGGGAGCCTTCTCAACAGGCGGCGGCCTTTTTTGCAGACTGGCAGCGCCACCGCGATCCCCTCGCCCGCTCGGGCATCCACTTTGGGCGTTCGCGCATGGCGGTGAAAGCCAGCGGTGATGAGCGTCGGCACGCTTGCAACTACTGCGGGCTCTGCCTCTACGGCTGCCCTTATTCGCTGATCTACTCCAGCTCCCACACGCTGGAGCGCCTGATGGAAACGGGCAAGGTCACCTATATCAAGGATCACGTGGTGGAAAAACTGGAGTCTGCTTCAGGCGAAGTAAAGATCCACGCGCTCGACGTTCGCAGCAACACCCCCGTCACCTTCCATGCCAAGCGGGTTTATTTGGGGGCGGGCATTTTGCCGACTGCCGCCATTGTCCTGAACTCGCTGGGAGCCTACAACACGCCGCTGCGGATGCTCGACAGCCAGTATTTTATCTACCCGTTCTTCCGCTTCCGGAAAACCGCGGGGGTGCAGAGTGAAAACCTCCATTCGCTGGCGCAGGCGTTTTTGGAAATCGACGCTCCCGCTGTGAGCAAGGGCTTGGTGCACATTGAGGTCTTCACCTTCAGCGATTTTCTCAAGCGGGCGCTGTTGGACACGCCCATCGGCTTCCTGCTGCGCTTTGGCTGGATTGCGGATCAACTCTTTGGCCGGTTGCTGGTGCTCCAGGGTTTCATCCATTCCGATGAATCCGCGCGCATCCGCTTTGAACTGCAAAAGCGGGAGGGCCAAAAACCGACGCTCTCTGTCCGCCCGGAGGGTTGCTGGCGCAGCTTCTGGACGAGCCTCAAGGCGGGTCTCAAGCTTTTTGCCAGCTCTTGGTGCCTGGGCGGCATCACGATCTTCCCGGCCATTCAGTTTGCCAAGCCGGGCCGCAGCTACCATTCCGGCGGCGGCTTCCCGATGCGCGCAAACCCGGGCCGCTTTGAGACCGACCGGCTCGGGCGGCTGCCCGGCTTGGAGGGCGTGCACCTCGTCGACGGCTCGGTTCTCCCAAGCATCCCCGCCACCACCATGACGCTCGGCGTCATGGCCAATGCGCACCGGATCGCGGTCGAAAGCCTGGAACCGGAAAAACCGTGATGCGTTGCGCCGTCACAGGGGCTGCCGGGTTTGTGGGAGGGGAAATTGCGCGGCATTTCTCCCGCAATGGCTGGAGTGTCCTGCCTTTGAGCCGACGACGCCCCGCGCAAGCGGAAGCGTTTGCGCCCTACGACCTCGCCTCCGATCCCGAGTTGCTCCCGTGGAATGAGATGGACGCCTTGGTGCTCTGTGCCTGGGATTTGAACGCGAAAAGCTGGGAGGAGATCGAGCGCACCAACGTCCAAGGCAGCCTGCGTTTGTTGCGCGCGGCGAAAGCGCACGGGCTCCAGCGCGTGGTGTTCATCTCCTCCTTCAGTGCGTTTGAGGGATGCCGCTCGCTCTACGGCCGGGCGAAACTGCTTGTGGAAGCGGAAGCGCTCCGGCTGGGATACGGTGTCGTGCGGCCGGGATTGGTTTATCGGGAATGCTCGGGAGGAATTGTGGGCCTGCTGGAAAAAGCGGTGCAGAGTCTCCGCGTGATTCCGCTCATCGGCGACGGCTCCTACCCGCAATACCCGGTGCATGTGGAAGACCTTGCGGAACTGGTCTTGCGCGCTTGCTCGCAGGAAAGCGCGTGCGAGAGCCCGCTCAGCGCCGCCCCTTCGGAAAAGGTCAGCTTCCGCAACCTGCTGGAGCGCATCGCCGCGCGGTCAGGCCGCCGCCTCTGGCTGATCCCGGTTCCCTGGCGGCTCATCGACGCCGGATTGCGCCTGCTGGAGCTTCTGCGTATCCCTTTCCCCTTCCGGCGCGATAGTTTGACGGGCATCGTGTTTCAAAATCCCCACCCGGACTTCCAGTTGCCGCCCGCGCTGGCGGTCCCGTTCCGCCGCTTCCAATGAGCCCGTTTCTTTTCAGCGTTGATCTGGAAGAGTTCACGCCCGCCCAACCCGGCGCGGATTTCCGGCGCACCGCGCTCCCGAAGCTCACCGAAGGCTACCTGGAACTCCTCCGGCGGCATCAGGCGCGCGCCACGTTTTTTGTGGTGGGAGAGGTGGCGGAGCAGTTCCCCTCGCTGGTGCGGGAGATCGCCGCCGAGGGGCATGAGCTGGCCTGCCATACGCACACGCATCGGCCATTAAACCGCCACACCCCGGAATCCTTTCGCGACGATCTGGCCCGCAATCTGGATGCCGTGCGCGCCTGCACCGCCTGCCCTGTCACCGGATTCCGCGCCCCCGTCCTTTCGCTCACGGAGAAGACCCGCTGGGCCTACCCCATTCTGGCGGAGGCGGGCATCCGCTACTCCAGTTCCGTGCTGCCCGCGCCCAATCCGCTGCATGGCTGGCCCGGCTTTGGATTGCTGCCGCAGTGCATCGACGGGGTGTTGGAATTGCCGATCACGCTCGCCAAATTTGCGGGCGCCGAACTGCCCATCGGCGCGGGCACTTATTTCCGCTGCCTCCCCTTTGGAGCGATCCGGCGGCGCTTCCGCGATTGCGCGGCCAAGGGCATCCCGGTGGTTGGTTATTTTCATCCCTATGACATTGATACCCACCAGCAATGGGTGATGAATGACGGGGTGCGCGGCAACCCGGCGCTGAACTTTTTGCTTTACCTTAACCGCTCAAAAACCATAAAGCGGCTCGACGCCCTCCTTCAGGAAGGCTTTCATATTCTCCCTTACGATGCTCACCTCTTCTCCAACCCTCTCTAACGATCCGCAACCCTCGGCCCGACGCGACACGCTCGCGGTGGTGCTGCCCTGCTACCGCGTAAAGGAGCAGATTCTCTGCGTGGTGGAACCGCTGCTGGAGATTGCGGATTTCGTCATCGTGGTGGATGACTGCTGCCCGGAGCAATCCGGCGCCCACTTGCGGCAATGCCTCACCCACCCGAAGCTTACCATCCTGTTTCACGAGCAAAACAAGGGCGTGGGCGGCGCGATGGTCACCGGCTTTGAGGAAGCGCTGCGGCTGGAGGCGGACATTGTCATCAAGATGGACAGCGACGGGCAGATGGACCCCAAGCACATCCCCCGGCTCACCGCTCCGCTGCGCAGCGGCAAGGCGGATTTTGCGAAGGGCAACCGTTTCTTCGATCTCCACGCCCTCCAGTCCATGCCGACGGTGCGGCGCATTGGCAACCTTGGGCTGACGCTGCTCACCAAGGCGGCCAGCGGCTACTGGAACATCTCCGATCCGACCAACGGCTTCCTGGCCATCCGCAAGGATGCCCTGAGCCTCGTCAACTTCCATCTGCTGGACCCGCGGTACTTCTTTGAAATCAGCCTGCTCGTCCAGTTGAATGTCATCCGGGCGCTTGCGGTGGATGTGCCCATTCCCGCCCGGTATGCCGATGAAAAAAGCTCGCTGAACCCGCTGAAAATCCTCTGCACCTTCCCGAGCCGTCTCCTGACCGGCTTTTTGCACCGCCTCTGGTGGCGCTATTTCATCTTTGACATCAACATTGTCACCATCTTCCTGGTCACCGGCAGCTTCCTCTTTTTTGGCGGCGCGCTCTTCGGCGCATGCCGCTGGGGACTCAGCGGCATCCACCAGGTGGATCAAAGCCCGGGCACGGTCGCCCTGGCGATGTTGCCGATGATCCTCGGGTTCCAAATGCTGCTCCAGGCGGTCGTGTTGGACACCCTGATGCAGCCGCACCGCCCCATTAGCGACAGCGCGGAGGCGAAATAGGCGAAAGATTAATGAAAATCTGGAACTCAGGAAAAATACAGACCGGAAGGGTGCTCCAATCCTCTTTTCTCCTGATACCATCTCCCAAAAATAAACAGACTCTTGAGCGCCAATGGCGCGGCTCCA
>JBAXQF010000109.1:0-7907 GCA_037131875.1 Verrucomicrobiota bacterium | reverse complement strand
ACCCACGGCGCTCCCATCGAATAACGGAAATTCTTTTTGAGAGATGCTCTAATCCTGCGGAAGGGTAGCTCTTTTTTATGATTTTTTAACGCTTTTGCCCCGCCCTTTAACTCACTGGTTCGATGCCTTTTGCGGCATTCTGAACCTATGAACGAGCGAGATTATTTGCAGGTGGCACTTTTCTTGGGCGCTTTGATCGCCCTCACTCCCCCGCTGGGGCGGTGGATGGCGGCGGTGTTTGCCGGGGAGAAAACTTTTCTCACCCCCGTATTGGGCGGGCTTGAGTCGGCGTTTTACCAACTCTCAGGCATCGACGCGCGGCGTGAGATGAACTGGAGGCGCTACCTTGGGGCGCTGCTCGTGTTCAACGTCCTTGGCATCCTCACGGTCGTCCTCATCGAAATGACCCAGGCCTGGCTGCCGTTCAATCCGCAGAAGCTCCCCAATATTCCCTTCGCCTTGGCCTTCAACACAGCGGTCAGTTTTATCACCAACACCAACTGGCAGGCGTATCCAGGGGAATCGACGATGAGCTACGGCACGCAGATGATGGCGCTCTGCGTACATAATTTTCTGAGCGCGGCGACCGGCATCGCCGTGGCGCTCGCGCTGATCCGGGGGCTGACACGCCGGTGCAGCGAAACGATCGGCAATTTCTGGGCGGATACGACGCGCGCCACGCTCTATGTATTGCTGCCGCTCTCGCTGATCTTCGCGCTGGTGCTGGTGGGCCAGGGCGTAGTGCAAACCTTTGCGCCATATACCGAAGTCACAACGCTCGAAGGAGCCAATCAGGTCATCCCGCTTGGGCCCGCCGCGTCGCAGATCGCCATTAAGCAGATTGGCACGAATGGGGGTGGATTTTTCGGGCAGAACAGCGCGCATCCATTTGAGAACCCCACGCCGCTGGCCAATTTCCTGGAAATACTGGCGATCTTCGCCATTCCCGCCGGGTTGACCTACACCTTCGGCTGCATGGCCGGGAACCGACGGCAGGGATGGGCGATTTTCGGCGCAATGCTCGCCTTGTTCATCATCGGGTTTGCCGTGGCGTGGCCAGCGGAACTGGCGCACAATCCAGCCACCGGGTTGACCGCCTCGATGGAAGGCAAGGAGACGCGCTTTGGCATCATGAACAGCGTGCTCTTTGCGACGGTGACGACGGACGCCTCATGCGGCGCGGTCAACTGCATGCACGACAGCGTGGCCCCGCTCACCGGGTTGGTGACACTGGTCAACATGATGCTCGGCGAGGTGGTGTTCGGCGGCGTCGGCGCGGGGCTTTACGGGATGTTGATCTTTGCCCTCCTGACCGTCTTCATCGCGGGCCTGATGGTGGGACGAACGCCGGAATATCTGGGCAAAAAGATCGAAGCGGGCGAGGTCACTTGGGCGGTGGTCGCCGTGCTCGCCCCGGCAGCGGTGATTCTTGTCAGCACGGCCATCGGATGCGTGACGAAGGCGGGCGTCTCTTCCATCGCTAACCAAGGGCCGCATGGGTTTAGCGAAATCCTCTACGCCTTCACCTCAGCGGTGGCGAACAACGGCAGCGCATTCGCCGGGCTCAATGCGAACACCGATTTCTACAACTACCTGACGGCGTTGGCGATGTTCATCGGGCGCTTCGCCATCATCGTGGCGGTTCTGGCCATTGCGGGAAGCCTGGCACCCAAGAAATCCGCGCCCCCCTCGGCGGGCACCTTCCCCACCGACAGCTTCCCTTTCGCGGCGCTGCTGATGGCGGTGGTGTTGATCGTGGGCGCGCTCACCTTCTTCCCGGCGCTTTCGCTCGGCCCCATCGTCGAGCACCTCCTCATGCAAGCCGGTCGCACTTTCTAATTCCACAGCTATGAAACCAAAGACTTCCCTTCTCGACCCGACCCTGTTGCGGCAGGCCGCCCTTGATTCCTTTGCGAAGCTGGATCCGCGCGTGCAATGGAAAAACCCGGTGATGTTCGTGGTCTATATCGGCTCGATCCTCACCGCGTTTTTCACCGTGCGCCATTTTTCGGGGTTCAATCTGCAAATCACCCTCTGGCTTTGGTTCACGCTGCTCTTTGCCAACTTCGCCGAAGCGATGGCCGAAGGGCGCGGCAAGGCCCAAGCCGCCACGCTCCGCGCGATGCGCACGAAGACGCACGCTCGCAAATGGGTGAACGGACAAGAGGAAAACGTCGCTGCCGGGGAACTGAAATCGGGCGAGTTCGTGGTGTGCGAAGCCGGGGACATCATCCCGGCGGACGGCGAGGTGACCGAGGGGATCGCCAGCGTGGATGAATCGGCCATCACCGGCGAGTCCGCGCCCGTCATCCGGGAAAGCGGCGGCGACCGGAGCGCCGTCACGGGCGGCACGCGCGTCATCAGCGACCGCATCGTGATCCGCGTCACGAGCGAGCCAGGGCACACCTTTCTGGATCGCATGATCGCCATGGTGGAAGGGGCGGAACGACAAAAGACGCCCAATGAAATCGCACTCGGTATCCTGCTGGTGAGCTTGACGATCCTTTTTCTGCTCGCCGTCTTCACCCTCCCGGCGTTCGCAAAATATAGCGAGAACGCTGCGGGACAGAGCGGCGTGGTCAACCTCTCGCTGCCGGTTCTCGTCTCGCTGCTCGTCTGCCTGATCCCGACGACCATCGGTGGGCTTCTGAGTGCCATCGGAATCAGCGGCATCGACCGTCTCGTGCGCCGCAACGTCCTGGCCACCAGCGGTCGCGCCGTGGAGGCGGCGGGCGACATCGACGTGCTTCTGCTCGACAAAACGGGTACCATCACCCTCGGCAACCGCATGGCTTCGGCGTTCCTGCCTGTCAACGGCGTGAGCGAAGAGCGGCTTGCCGATGCCGCACAGCTTTCCTCTTTGGCGGATGAAACGCCGGAAGGCCGCAGCATCGTCGTGCTGGCCAAGGAAAAATATGCGTTGCGGGGCCGTGAAGTGGCTGAACCCCACGCCCACTTCGTTCCGTTCACCGCGCAGACCCGGATGAGCGGCGTTGATTTTCCCGCGCTCGACGAACAGCCTGCGCGGTCCATCCGCAAAGGGGCGGCGCAGGCCGTCCAGAACCATGTCGAATCTCTGGGAGGCATCTTCCCCGATTCCGCCGCGCGCATCGTCGAGGAACTCTCGCGGCGCGGCAGCACACCGCTCGTGGTGGCGGAAGGTGCGGAAACACTCGGCGTGATCGAACTCAAAGACGTGGTGAAAGGCGGCATTAAGGAGCGCTTCATGCATCTGCGCAAAATGGGCATTCGCACGGTGATGATCACTGGCGATAACTCGCTCACCGCCGCGGCCATCGCCGCCGAGGCCGGGGTGGACGACTTCATGGCGCAGGCGACGCCCGAGGACAAACTCCGGCGCATCCGTGAAGAACAGGCTGCCGGGCGCTTAGTCGCCATGACTGGCGACGGCACCAACGACGCCCCCGCGCTGGCCCAGGCTGACGTGGGTGTGGCGATGAACACCGGCACGCAGGCCGCGCGCGAGGCGGGGAACATGGTGGACCTCGACAGCAACCCCACGAAGCTCATTGAGATCGTGGAAATCGGCAAACAACTCCTCATGACGCGCGGGGCGCTCACGACGTTCTCCATCGCCAACGACGTGGCAAAATACTTCGCCATCCTGCCCGCGCTCTTCGGCACGCTCTATCTCAGTGCCGGGGCCAGTATGGGACCGCTTGCCGCCCTCAACGTGATGCGGCTGCATTCACCGGAAAGCGCCATTCTTAGCGCCGTCATCTTCAACGCGCTCATCATCATCGCGCTCATCCCACTCTCGCTGCGGGGCATCGCCTACCGGGCCGTCGGCGCGGCGCAGGTATTGCGACGCAACGTGCTCATCTACGGTGTCGGCGGTTTGCTGGCCCCGTTTGCCGGAATCAAGCTCATCGATCTCCTCATTGTGGCCATGCACCTGGCTTAACTCCACACATCCAATGAAAACCATTATTCAAGCACTTCGCCTTTTAATTCTGCTCACGCTGTTAACCGGTGTAGCCTACCCGGTCGCGGTGACCGTCGCGGCCCGGCTGGTTTTTCCCAATCAAGCCAGCGGCAGCATTGTTTCCCGTGATGGCAAAACGGTTGGCTCTGCGCTGCTGGCGCAGAAGTTCGAGAGCGACCGCTATTTCTGGCCGCGTCCTTCGGCGGGCGATTACGCCACCGTGCCCAGCGGAGCCAGTAATCTCGGCCCCACAAGCGAAGCGCTGAAGAAAGCGATTGCGGAACGCCGCGTGAAGTTCGGGGCGGATGCACCGGTGGAGATGCTGACCGCTTCCGGCAGCGGACTCGATCCTCACATCAGCCCGGAATCGGCCATTCAGCAAATTAACCGGGTCGCAAAAGCGCGGGATCTTAATCCGGAGCGTGTGGGCGCGTTAGTGAAGGCCGCAATCCAACCGCCGCAGTGGGGTGTCTTCGGCGAATCGCGCGTGAATGTTTTGGCTCTCAATCTGCGGCTGGACGCTCTAAAATAATCGTATGCCCGAGGAACTTCGTCCAGACCCCGATGCGCTGCTGGCGTCGATCCGCCAGCAGGAAGCGGATGCCCGGCGTGGTCGGCTCAAAATCTTCTTCGGGATGTGCCCCGGCGTCGGCAAGACCTACGCCATGCTGCTGGCCGCGCGCCAGGAACTCGAAAAAGGGGTGGAAGTCGTGGCGGGCATCGTGGAAACGCACGGGCGCAAGGAAACGGCGGCGCTGCTCGAAGGCATCCCAATCGCCGAACGCGCCCAGATCGAATACCGCGGGGCAACGCTGCAAGAGATGGACCTCGACGCGCTGCTCGTGTGGCATCCGCGCCTCGTCCTCGTGGATGAACTCGCGCACACCAACGCTCCCGGCAGCCGCCATCCGAAGCGTTACCAGGACGTGCTGGAACTGCTCGATGCGGGCATCGATATTTTCACGACCGTCAATGTCCAGCACATCGAGAGCCGCAAGGACACCGTCGCGCAGATCACTGGCATCCAGGTGCGCGAGACCGTGCCGGATTCCCTCCTTGATCTCGCCGAGGATATCAACCTCGTCGATCTCACGCCCGAACAACTCCGCGAACGGATGGCCGAGGGGAAGGTCTATATGGGCGACCGAGCTGTCACCGCCGCCGACCATTTCTTCCGCGAGAGCAATCTCATGGCGCTGCGCGAAATGGCGCTGCGCCTCACGGCAGAGCATGTGGACCGCGATTTGCGCCAGCTCCGGCAGGGGCAGGCGACTGGCGAACCGTGGAAAGCGGGCGACCGGCTGTTGGTGGCCGTGAGCGCCAGTCCATCGTCGGAGAAGCTCATCCGCTGGGCGCGTCGGGCGGCTGCGTCGATGGAAGCAAGCTGGCTCGCGGTGCATGTGGAAACGCCCCAGCCGCTCACGCCACTGGATGAAGTCCGCCTCGGGCTCAACCTCGCGCTGGCGCGTCAACTCGGCGCGGAAGTGCTGATGGTGGAGAGCGCCGATCCCGGCGAAGCGATTCTGCGCGTGGCCCGCCAGCACAACGCAACGCAGATCATCGTGGGCAAACCCGGGCCGCGCACATTGGCGGGTTGGTTCAAGAAATCGCCTGTGGATTGGCTGGTGCGCCACAGCGGCGACATCGACGTTCACATGGTCCGCGCCGTCAGCCCGGAACCTTCGGACAAAGAGCAGGCTTCCGGCCTTGCTCCCCAGCCGTGGCTGCAATATGGCATCGCCTTCGCCATCGTCTGCGCAGTGACGGCGCTCGGCGCGTTGCTCGAACCGCTCGCGGGCTACTGGGCTATCGCGCTGGTTTACCTGCTCGCCCTCATCCTCTCCGCGATGCGCCTGAGGCGCGGGCCGGTTCTCTTGCTTGCCACCGCCAGCGCGTTGGCCTGGAACTTCCTCTTCATCCCGCCGCGCTTCACGTTCTACATCCGCGAGGTGCGGGACATGATGATGTTCGCGATGTATTTCATCGTCGCCCTCATTGTCGGCCAGCTTACCTCCCGGTTGCACGAGCGCGAGGAAGCCGAACGCCGGGGCGAGGAACGCGCGACGGCTCTTTATCGGCTTTCCAAGGCGCTGGCCGTCACACGCGAACCCGGCAAGGCGCTGACTGTGGCAGTGGAGCATATCCGCGAAATCTTCGGCGCGGAAAGCTGCCTGTTCGTGCGCGACGAAGCGGGGCGTTTCACCGGCGAGGCGCATCCCGCCAGCTCGCTCCAACTGAGCCCCAAAGAAGAGAGCGTTGCTTTTTGGGCCTTTCAGCACAAGCAGCCCGCAGGGCGTTTCACCGACACCCTCCCCGAATCCGAAGCGCTCCATCTGCCGCTGATCAGCGGCGGTAATATCGAAGGTGTTCTGGCTGTCCAGTTCCTTGAAAACGTGCAACTCAGCATGCAGCGCCGGGAATTGCTGGAAACCTTCGCCGCGCAAATCGCCCTCACCATCGAGAAAGACCGGCTCGCCATAGCCAGTCGCAACGCGCAAATCGCCGCGCAATCCGAAAAACTGCAACGGGCGCTCTTCGACACCGTTTCGCATGAGTTAAAGACCCCGCTCGCCGCAATCTCGGCGGCGTTGGAGCAACCCGCCTCCACCGGCATCTCGCAGGAGATCCGGCCAGCCGTTGCGCGGTTGACACAACTTGTCAACAACCTTCTGGATATGACCCGGCTCGACTCCGGCATGCTTAAACCCAACCTCGAATGGGCCGATCCGAGCGAACTCGTTGCGGAAGCCCTCGAACGGGTGTCAGACCAGACACGTTCACGAGCCCTTGCGGTGCATATCCCGCACGATCTCCAGCCCATCCGAGTTGACTCCGGGCTCATCCAGCAAAGCATTGCCCTGATTGTCTCCAATGCCGTCCTGCACACCCCGCCCGGCACCGGCATCGAAGTCGCCGCCGCGCTCGACGGCAAGTCGGTCAAAATCACCGTCGCCGACCACGGGCCGGGAATTAAACCGGGGGAGGAGGAACGCATTTTCGAGAAATTCTACCGGAGCGCCGGGGCTCCCGCCGGGGGCACGGGCCTAGGGCTTTCTATTGCGCGGCGCTTGGTGGAAGCCCACAGCGGTCGTATCACCGCCCGCAACCGCCCGGAAGGCGGCGCGCTCTTTACTCTTGAACTCCCCGCGGGCGAACCGATGCGCCTGCCGGATGAAAAGCCGCTGGCAGGAGCCTAACTCGACATCTACACTCCTTCGCACCATGAAACCCCTTGCTCTGGTCATCGACGATGAGGTGCAAATCCGGCGCTTGCTCCGATTCGCGCTGGAAGCCGCCGACTACACGGTTTGCGAAGCCGACCGGGGACAACTCGGCCTTGCCGAAGCGGCCCTACGCCGCCCGGATGTCATCCTCCTGGACCTGGGCCTGCCCGACCTCGATGGCGTGGAAGTCCTCAAGCGCCTGCGCGAATGGAGCGAGACCTCCGTGCTCGTCCTCTCCGTGCGCGATGCCGAGGATCAGAAAATTGCGGCACTCGATGCCGGGGCTGACGATTACGTGACAAAGCCGTTCAGCACCCCAGAACTCCTCGCGCGCTTGCGTGTAGCCCAACGCCGTGCGCGTCCCGCGGAAGAAACAACGACGTTCGCCCACAACGGGTTGCAAGTCGATCTCACCAACCGCCGTGTCACCGTGGATGGCAAGGAGGTGAGCCTCACCGCCACGGAATATGCCCTGTTGCGCCTCCTCGTTCGCCATGCCGGACGCGTCATCACTCACCGCCAGATGCTGCGTGAAGTTTGGGGATCCAACGCCGAGGAACACCGCCAATATTTGCGTGTTTACATCACTCACCTTCGCCGCAAAATCGAGCGCGACCCTCAAAACCCGGTCCACATCAAAACCGAATCCGGTATTGGGTATCGCTTGATTTCATAAAATCGCCTTTAGAGCATTTTACAAAAAAATGTGGCCAGTGGCTTGGGAGCGCCGAAGGCTG
>JBAXQF010000108.1:0-7956 GCA_037131875.1 Verrucomicrobiota bacterium | reverse complement strand
CGAATTTCTCTTTGATTTTGCTCCACTCCATCTCCAGCACCTTGCGCGAGGAGATGGCCTTGCTCTGGCGCGAGGCCCAGGCGGCAAGCTGGCTCTCGCGCGGGCGCGACATGAAATACTGGAGCGATTCGAGCGCGGGGATCTTCTCCGCGCGGCCCGTGACGATGACCTGCCGTTCCAGCGCCAGCCACGGAAAGAGCAGCGAGACGGCGGGGTTCGCGTTCAATTGCTCCGCCTTGCGGCTCTCCAGGTTGGTGAAAAAGACGAACCCGCGCGCGTCGAGCCCTTTCAACAAAACCGTGCGCAAGAGCGGGCGGCCATCGGCCCACGCGGTAGCCAGGCTCATGGCCGTCGGCTCGATCACCCCGGCCTCGACGGCTTGGTCGAGCCAGAAGTTGAACATGTCAATCGGGTCGGGCTTAAGGTCTTCGCGCCGCAGTTTGCCTTTGCGGTAGTCAGAGCGTACGTCAGCGAGATTCATGGGGTGAGCATACTCCCGCACCCGTCGCCCGCGCATCTAAAATCTATCTGGAACTCAGGAACTCAGGAAAAGGAGAAGAAGCGTTTTCCTATTCCTCCTGAGTTCCTGAGTTCCAGATTTTTTTTCGCCTTTTCCTGCTACAAATAATAATCAAAATCCTGCTCGCGGCTCATCCAGCGGCGCACGCGGAAGATATGGACGGGCTTGGTGTGCGGGTCGAGCGCGACGAAGTTGCGGCTGCCGTGCCAGAGGTAGCGCTCGTCCCAGAGGAGGTCGTGCACCTGGTAGGTGTCGTTCTCCATCCAGCCAAAGGCCTCGATGGGCACGTGAATGTAGGCGTCCTGGCGGTTCCACGGGTCGAGGTTGACGACGACGAGGATGATGTTGTCACGCGAGGCCGTCATCTTGCCGTAGAAGAGAACGTTCTCGTTTTCCGCCCGGTAAAACCGGAGGTTGGCGTACTCGTGCAGCGCGCGGTTCTCGCGGCGGATGCGGTTCAAGCCTGTGATGAACGCCTTGATGTTACCCGGCGCATTCCAGTCGCGGCCTTTGAACTGGTATTTTTCGCTGTCGATGTATTCCTCTTTGCCGTGGATGGCGGCGTTTTCGCAAAGCTCGAATCCGCTGTAAATGCCGTAGACGCTCGAAAGCGTGGCGGCGAGCGCGGCGCGGATCATGAACGCAGGCCGACCCCCTTGTTGCAAGTAATACGGAAGAATATCCGGCGTGTTTGTGAAGAGATTGCCCCGGAAATACTCAGCCGTTTCCGTATGGGTCAGCTCTTTGAAATACTCGGTAAGCTCGTGCTTGTTGTTGCGCCAGGTGAAGTAGGTGTAGCTTTGGTTGAAGCCCACCTTGGCGAGCACTTTCATCATCTTGGGCCGGGTGAACGCCTCGGAAAGGAAGATGGCGTCCGGGTAGCTCGCGCGCACGGTGCCGATGAGATATTCCCAAAATGCCACCGGCTTGGTGTGCGGATTATCCACGCGGAAGGTCTTCACGCCATGCTCGCACCAGAAGAGGACGACGCTGGTGAGTTCCTCCCAGAGTTCGCGCCAGTTTTCGTTCTGGTAGTCGAGCGGGTAGACGTCCTCGTATTTCTTGGGCGGATTTTCGGCGTATTTGATCGTCCCATCGGGCCGCTTGAAGAACCACTCGGGATGCTGGTGGACGTAGGGATGATCGGGCGAACAGTTGAGCGCGAAGTCCAGGGCAACCTCCATCCCGCGCTTGTGGATCTGCGCCACGAGCCAGTCGAAATCCTTGAGCGTGCCGAGTTCCGGCGCAACGTCCTTGTGCCCGCCGCCGTTGGGGCATTTCTGGTGCCGGTTGCCGATGGCGTAAGGCACGCCGGGTTCGCCCGGTTCGCAAGTCACGGAATTGTTTTTGCCCTTGCGGTTGGTGGAGCCGATGGGGTGGATGGGCGGGAAATAAATCACGTCAAAGCCCATTGCCTTCGCATCGTCCACGCGCTTCAAGCAGTCGCGGAAGGTGGAGCCCTTGTCCGCATGACCCTCGGCGGAGCGGGGGAAAAATTCATACCAGGCCGCGAACTGCGCCCGTTCGCGGTCCACCTCCACCGGCGGATAAGGGAGGTATTCCGTGGAGCGCGTCCGGTCGGCCCAGGCAATCATGAGCGCTTCCAACTCGCTCCAGTGGGCGATGGCGTCCACCTGCGCGGGCTCGGAAGCCTCGATGAGCGCTGCGATTTCCTCCAGCCGCTTTTTGTCTTCGGGAAACAGCGCGCGATGGGCCGCGCCGCGCACGATGGCCGCGCCTTCCAGCGTCTCGCTGGTGAGCGGGGTCACGCCGCCCTCGAATTTTTTGCGAAACTCGTGCTGCCAGGAGCGGAACGGATCGCCCCATGCCTCGATGGTGTATTCGTAGGTCGTGTTCTCGAACAGCGAACAGGTTGCGCGCCAGCGGTCGTTGACGAGCGCGGTCATGGGCGTCTCATTCCAGGCCACGTCGCCGCGCTTGCGCCATTTCAGGAGGGCGCTGACGTGGTCGTGCCCGTCTTTAAAGACATCGGCTTCGACGACCAGGTCGTCCCCGGCGATCCGCTTGAGGGGATAACGACCGCAATCAACCAGCGGCGCAAGGTTTTCGATGACGACAGTAGACTGTTTCGGGATCATAAAGGTTCTCCAGTGACATCCGGTAGATGCACCCGAGTTTCACGCAGTCCCTGAGGTCAATGCAAACCAAAAGCAGCAGGGGAACCCCTGAAATCCGCGCTCGCCTAACGCTTACGGCTCTTCCGCCCTCTCCACCTGCGGGCGGTGGTTGATCGGCGTGGGCAGGTTGGTGTCCGCGCGAATGCCTTCCAGCGGCTGGGCGAAGTGAACCTCCAGGCGTTCCAATTGCCGGTTCAGGAAACGGTCGATGCTGTGGAGCAGGGCATCGATGCACCTGCAAAATGGCGAGAGGATGGTGTAGTCGAGCGTCAACACCACTTCCGTGAGGCCGGGGCGGATGGGGAAATACTCCAGAATGCCCATCACCTGCACATTGCCCTGCGTGGAGCGGAAAAGCGTCTGGGCGGGATTCTCCCCCGGCAGTTGCACCAACTCCACCTCCACGCGAAATCCCCACGGCAGCCGGAAAGCAAAATGCCCTTTCCCCTCGGGGGTCACCTCCGCCCGTTCGACGTCCACAAAGCGCCACCGGTAGCTTGCCGGATTTGCCAACCGCGCCTTGGCCACCTCCTGCACAAAGTGCAGATGAAACGTTTTCTGGATCACCATAACTCCCCTCCCCCTTTTTTCCCAACTAACCGGTCGCAAGGAAAGCAGACGCGATGCCAGCGTTGAACCACAGGGAGTTGCGCAGTTGCCGCCCGGCGAGCCTGTTCCAAAGCACGACGCGGGTGTCGCGAATGCGAACGCCGCCGCTCAACCCAAAAGCGGTAAAAGGATTCCCGAAAACGCAGAGGGTGGATCGTGCGCTCCGCGCGCGATTCCGGGAGTGGGCGTTGCCAGCAAAATCAGCTCGCTGCGCTCGATGTGCTTTGGAAAATCGCCCGCGGAGCGGCCGATCCACCATCCACCACACAGCGGTGCTTGGGGATTCGGAAAGAATAGCCGCAAAAAAGCGCAAGAGGCACAAAATGAGAATGCCTGGGGGCTGATATTTTGCGCTTTTTGCGCCTTTTTGCGGCCAATCCGATTTTCCCGGTTTGGGCTACACCGCCACGGGATGCCCGAAGTCCGGCAGCCCTTCAGCAGTCCAGCCGAACGGCTGCACCCGCACATTGCGATCCTCCCAGCCGTGAGCGCGGTCGGTTTTTGCATGATAAAAAATCAAATCGCCTGCGTGGGGGTGCTCCACAAAACAGCAGTGGCCCACGCCCCAGACGTGCTCGGTTTTTTGGAACACCGGGCCGCGCTTGCTCCAGGAAGCCGGGTTGAGATAATCGCCGTCCTCATTGATCAAGAGACCCAGGCAGTAATCCGGCGTCCACGAGCCGCTGGCGGAATAAACCACAAAGGTACGCCCCCCGCGCCGGAGCACCTGCGGCCCCTCGCAAAGCGGCAACGCCACGCGCTCCCACGGCTCTGTCGGCTCGGCCAGCGCCACGCGCGGCCCCGCGAGCGTCCACGGGTTTCGCATTTCTGAAATATACAGATTCTGCTGCTCATTTTTGCGGCCCGGCCAGCCGCTCCAAAGAAAATAGCGCCGCCCCCCCTCTTCCAGCACCGTCCCGTCAATGGCCCAGCCGCCCGTCTCCAGCATTCCCCGGCAGCGCCAACTCCCAAACGGATTGGGCGATTCCGCCTCGAAAACCCACATCCGGTGGTTTTTGTTTTTGCCATCGTCGGCGGCCAGGTAGATGTACCAGCGGCCATCCAACCGGTGCATCTCGGGAGCCCAGACATTGCGCGAATAGGGCCCCGTGCGGGGCGCGCGCCAGATCGTCACCGGTTTGGCAAAACGGAGTTCGCTCAACTGTGCGGCGGCGCGCAGCTGGAGCGTGCAATCCACCGCCAGCAGCGCAAACCAAATGCCGCCGTGCTCAATCACCCACGGATCAGCGGCGGGCGCGGGCAGGATCGGGTTGACCAGGGATTGCAAATCGGGATGGGCGGAAACCATGAGGCGGCCCAGAAGAAAAGCAGCCCGCGTGCCTCGGGGAATGCCGGAGGGGAAAAAACGACAAATACTGAACCAGGCGGCAACGCTACTGTGCCGGAATAAAAAAATCAGGAAGCCAGGAACAGAGATTTCATCCCCTCGTTCCCAAGTGCAACTCGGGAACGAGAAAAGAAAGACGCTTACGCCTTGCCCGGCACTCCGAGTTTTTCCATCAAGCGATCCACGTCGATGTATTGCTCCACCATTTCCTGGATGCGGTGGATTTTCTCGTAGTCGCCGGGGAGCGTTTTGATGGTCATGGTGTGGATGGCGTTGGCCACCGAGTAGCTGTCCATGGGGCTGGCGATGACCGGCAGGGCGGACTGCGAGATGAGGTTGAGCACGGTGGGGTGCGGCAGGAGGTCGCCGGAGAGAACCAGCCCGGTGAGCCCCTTGGTCTGCGGCTCCATGAGCGCGGTGGTGGAGAGGGCGGCCAGGATGATGTCCTCGCGATCCCCGGGCGTGACGACCAGCGTGCCGGGGGTGAATTCTTCCATGACATGGCTCGAATTCATCGCGCCGATGATGGTGCGTTCCACTTTGCGGTGGGCTTCGGAGCGGGAGTTGACGAAGCGGCCCCGCACTTGCTTGCAAATCTCGTTGAGCGTGGGGTTGGAGAGGATCGGCTCGTCGGGCATGGCGCCCAGCATCTCGATACCCAGCCGGGCCAGACCGCGCTGGCAGAAGTCTTTTACAAAGTCGTATTTCTCCGGGAGGATTTTGTTGATGATCACCCCGACCAGTTCAATGCCCTCCTTGTCGAAGAGCGCCTTGTTGAGGGCGACTTCGTCAATGGGTTTGCCGATGCCGCCTTTGGTGACGAGCAATACTTTGCTGCCCAGCAGGCGGGCCACCTTGGCGTTGGAAAGGTCGAAGACGGAGCCGACTCCGGCGTGCCCGGTGCCTTCAATGATGCAGAATTCCTTTTCCCAGCAGGCGCGGTCGAAGGAGTTTTGCAGCCGCCGCACGAGATGTTCGTTGTTGGCGTTGTCGATGTAGCGGCGGGTGAAATCCGGCTCGATGGCGATGGGACTCATGTCCTCGATGGGCGTCTGGACGCTGAAAGTCTGGTCGATCAGGAGCGAGTCCTCATCGATGCGTTTGCCGTCCACATTCACAAAACGCTGGCCGACAGGCTTGATGAACCCGATGCGCCCGATCCGTTTTTTAAGCACCGAAAACAACCCCAGTGCCGAGGTGGTCTTTCCGTCATTCTGCTGAGTGGCGGCGATGAAAAGGCGGGGCGTAATGGTGTTCACTGCGATGCGCTTAAATTTCTGGTTGATCTGCCGATCCGTCCGAAGGGTAAAGCCTGCGGTATTCAATGGCTTGCAGACCCACGATGGCTGCCGCCCCGACGATGGTCTCCACGGTG
Source organism: Verrucomicrobiota bacterium (assembly GCA_037131875.1). GTDB lineage: Bacteria > Verrucomicrobiota > Verrucomicrobiia > Chthoniobacterales > Chthoniobacteraceae > UBA695. The sequence continues at coordinate 1,966 of JBAXQF010000108.1, read as the reverse complement.
GCGCCGCGCGAGAGATCGGCGCACGGCTTGGAAAGGCCCAGGAGAATCTGCCCGTAGGCTTCGGCTCCCGCAAGGTGCTCGACGAGTTTGGCGGCGATGTTGCCGCTGTTGAGATCGGGAAAGATCATGACGTTGGCCTGTCCCGCAACGAGGCTGCTGGGGGCTTTGACCTTGGCGAGATGCGGGAGCAGCGCAGTGTCTGCCTGGAGTTCGCCGTCGATCTCCATATTCATCTCCGCGTTCTCCGCCGTTTTGCGGGCCAGGGCGGTCGCCGCATTCATTTTTTCCGCCGAAGCGTGCTTGGAGCTTCCCTTGGAAGAGAAGCTCAGGAACGCCACGCGGGGCCGGACGCCGGTAAGCTGGGCGCACAGTTTGCCCGCCTGCACGCCGATCTGCGCAAGCTGCGGCACGGTCGGCTCGGGAATGACGGCGCAGTCCGCAAAAAAGAGCACGCCGTTTTCACCGTATTGCGCGTCTTTGAGCGCCATCACCATGCAGCTTGAAATAAACGAGACGTCGGGCAACGGCTTGACCAGTTGGAAAAGGGGGCGCAGGAGTGAACCGGCAAAACCGCTCACGCCGCCAACCAGCCCGTCGGCCTGGCCGTGCTGGATCATCATTGCGGCGAAATAGTTCGGGTTGGTGAGGAAGCCTTCCGCCTCGCCCGGCCCAAGGTTGCGGTAGCGTTGGAGCCGCGTCAGCCATTGGCAGAACATCGGCAGATCACTGGCGGTTGCGGGATCGATCAAGCCGATGCGCGCCAGATCAATGCCTTCGGCCTGGGCGAGCCGCTCGATCTCCTCGACGTTGCCGAGCAGGATGGGAGCTGCAATTTTCAGCTTCACCATTTCTGCGGCGGCGTGGAGTACGCGGGGCTCCGTTCCCTCCGGGAAAACGATGCGTTTCGGGTGGCGTTGCAGCTTCGAGAAGATGGTCTCGATGAATTTCATGCACCGCGAGTATGCCCAACTCCGCGAAACCGGCAACCCTAGATTGCGGAAACCACAGGGCAAACGCATCCAAAATCTATCAGGAACTCAGGAAATCAGGAAAAAGACAGAATCAACCTCTTCAGAGCGCGTATTTTAGCTGGGATAGGATACGTTCTCCAAAATAGGTGATTTACTTTCCCTCATTTTTTTCCTGCTTTCCTGCGTTCCTGATCCTCTTTTGCCTTTAGATTTAGATGCGTGCGGAAACCACGACCTTTCGGATCAGGCGTTTTGGAGGCTAAGGATTCGATGCCGGAGGCACATCTGTCTTCCGGGCACCGAAAAAGAGGGCGCCGGAGTCGAAGCCGTTGAGCTTGATGGGGGTCGCCGGTAGATCGATCTTCAAATCAGGAGACTGTTTCTTTGCCGCATCCGCACTTGTGCCGTTGGAGCTTTTTGGGGCTGGCTGGGCGGATTCCGGCTTCCGGTTCCACAACTGGCTGTCGCGGTCTTTTTCGCTCTCACTGTAAATGGGCAGAAGCCCCTTGATGGAATTGACGTGATCCAGCGCTTCCTGAAGCTGCCGAATGACTTGTTCTTGTTCGATTCTCTTGGCCTTCAGAACCATTTCCGCCTGGCGATGCCGGGTGATTTCTTGCTCCCAAGCCGTATCGATGGCGGTCACTGCGGCGGCTTGTTCCTTGACGGCCCGTTCCAGTCGCTCGTTGTGTTCCTTGAGCACCGTGGAGATGGTCTCGAAGCTTTGCACCAATTTCTGAAGTTCCGTAACGCCATCGGTGGAGCCGGGGTTCGTGTTAGGGGAGGGGTAGGCGCTCATAGTGGGAGGGATGGTGGGGTTCGAGTGGAAATTTTCTTCTGTAGCGGGGAGTTTCGGTGCCTCGCTGGCAGCCATCTGGGGAGTAAGAGGGGGCGACTGTTTTAGGAGTTCAACCAAGGCTGCAATAACCTCGGGAGCAGGGACAACCTCGGGGGCGGCGACAACCTCGGGGGCGGCGACAACCTCGGGGGCGGCG
>JBAXQF010000107.1:0-8291 GCA_037131875.1 Verrucomicrobiota bacterium | reverse complement strand
GCAACTCATCTCTCACAGGTTATGGGGAGATGACAATTCGAGACATACAAGGAAAAAAGAGAAATCATCCGCAGCTTTCGCAGCTTCGCAAAATGACACGGCTTTTGGAAAAATTCTCTTTTCCTGATTTCCTGAGTTCCTGATCCTCTTCTTTGGCTGAAGCGTGGAGGTTACAACAACCGAAACCGTTCCCGTTCGTTGAGGCTGCCGCAGCGGGGGCAGCGCGGGAGGGGTTCCTCGCTCGGGTCTTCGAATTCGAAGGCGCACAGGTTGCACCGGACGCGGTGGCGCACGGCGTGGCGTTCCCGGCGCTGGCGGCTCCATTCAAACCAGATCCACAGGGCAAACACCACCGTCAGGAAGAGGGCGAGGTAAATGAAAATGAGCAGGGTGAGGCTGACGCGGATCATGTTCCGGGAACTACAGCGGGTTGCGGTTGGGGCTGTGGGGGCGCATACGCTTCAGCGCCCCAGGTGAAGGTGGCAAAGCCCCATTCGAGCGGTGTCTCGGAGGGGGTGAACCGGTGTTCCCGCAGAAGCGCCTCGGCTTGTTTGTCCACATCGGGGTCGCCACTGGAGGGATCGCCGCCGTTGGGAGCCAGCAGGAAACAGTAGCGGATTTCCCCCCGGTCGCTGAGGCCCGCCAGAAACACCGTGGGCCGCAGGTTGGGGGTGCTCTTGGAGGTGACGCCATGGGGCGCTTCGGACGCGGCGTTGCGGGCGCGGAGTCCTTCGGAAAACGAGAGTGCGGAGGCGACGGCGCGGCGCGGCGGTTCCAGCGTGGCGGTTTTGGATGCGCTAAAATCCAGCAGGCTGTGCGACGCGGGGAAACCGATGGGCGTTGCGGGCGTTTCCATCTCCAAAGGGAGCGTATGCACAGTGGCGTAGGAGGGAGTGTAAAGGATATCTCCCAGCCCGGCGGGGGTGATTTCCTGGGTGCGGGCGGCGGTGGCGGGATCCTGCGCCTGCACCCAGCGCAGCAACGCCGCCCCTTCGCGGGTGTCGGGCGTGAGCAGGGTGACTTGCGCGGGCGGGGGCGCGCTGGCGACCGCCGGCGGGTAGACGACCTGGAAAATGTAAAACGCCAGTGCGTGGAACAGCACTGAAAGCACAAACAACGCCGGTAGCAGGAGCGAAACCGTGCGTTCCGGCCAGCGAAACACGAGCCGGTAGTGTCCCACTTGCGCCGCAAGCGCAGCCAATCCACGGGGTTCACTGTTCATTGCGTCTGACTGGTGGCGGCAACGGCAACCGAATACCCCTGCCGCAAGCCGAGGTTCATCACGGCGGAGACGAGTTCGTAGGGCACCGCGCGATCCGCCCGGATGACCAGGGAGCGGTCTTGCATCTCCGCATGCGAGAGCCGTTCCGCAAGCTGCTTGAGATCGACTTTTTTGTCCTGAAAATAAATCGTCGGAAGCGCTCCGGCGGTGATGCTCACAATTTGCGGATGCCGTTGTGGGCTCAGTGCAAACGAGGAGACCGGCAGCGCGACGGAAAGCCCCGGCTGCACCACAAACGTGGAGCCGAGCGTGGCAAAAGCCAGCGCGAGGAAGAGGACGTTGATCAACGGGATCAGGTTGAACAACTCCGGGTTGTATTTGACCGTGCGGTGCAGCTTCATGGCGCGCTTGCGAAAAAAAATCAGCTTACTCGATCCCGGCGGCCCGCGCCCGGTCGCCAAATTTGATGATCGGTTCGGGAGCGAGTGGCGTTTCGGTGATCAGATTGACGATCTCGATCCCGGCGCGTTCCATGTCGTGCATAAGCGTGTTCACCCGCGAGGAAAGAAAGCTGTAGGCGAGCGAGGTGGGGATGGCAACGACCAACCCCGCCGCCGTGGTAAGCAGCGCCTTGTAAACGCCCGTGGCAATGTCCGTCATGGTGGCCACGCCGCCGGCGTTGCTGGAGAGGGTGATGAAGGCGTCAATCAACCCGGTCACCGTCCCCAAAAGACCGACCATTGGGGCGACGTAGGCAATCGTGGAGAGCATCGGCAGCCGCCGTTCCAACTTGGGGACTTCGAGTTGGCCGGCCTCCTGGACGATCTCCTTGAGTTCCGCGCGCGGCGCTTCGTGGCGGACGATGGCGGCGTGAATCACCCGTGCCACCGGGCCTGCCGTGCCCGCACATTCGTGCAAGGCCTCTGCGTAATTGCCGCGTGCGAGCAGGTTGGAGAGCCCGCGCAGAAACTCGCCCAGGCGGATGGTCACCCGGTGGTAATAAAGGAGCCGCTCGGCAAATACGACGGTGGAAACAATGCTGAGCAGCACCAGAAGCCACATCAGGGGGCCGCCTTTCTGCATGTAGTCGATCATGCAAGGGTTATAGGCGGGATCGGTCGCCGCTGCAACCGCCAATCGCGGGGGAAAATGGCCGCATCAAGCAATTCACAGCGGCGTAGGGTTTCAGGGCCAGTTTTTCTCTCAAAACGTGGCGGAGAGGGGGGGATTCGAACCCCCGGTACCCTTTTGAGGTACGGCGCTTTAGCAAAGCGCTGCTTTCGACCACTCAGCCACCTCTCCAAATTGCTTATTTTCAGCTACTTGTGAATTTCTCGAGTCCGTTTTTTGAAGTTGTAAGTCACTTTCGTAAGCCTACCCTTTAGACATGGCTGCCAGCCAATCCAAAGACCTTCAAAAAGTTGGCGAATGTCTCTACCGAAACAGTCACGGCACTTTTTTCGCTTGGTTTTCCATTCACGGCAAGCAAATAAAGCGTTCCCTCAAAACAATGGACAAAACTTTGGCCCGGAGACGCCTTGCAGAGCTTCGGGAGAAGGGTAACCGGCTCCACGGCAACGAGCAACGCAACATCCAGTTTGAGGAACTCGTTGCCTACTGGCTCGAATCCATCCGCTCCGATGTGAAGGAATCCACCTACCGGCGGCGCATTGTTTGCCTCAACCAGCTTGCCCCTATCTCAAAAAAATGCCAGTTCGCTCGATTTCCCTTCAGGTCATTGAAAAATGGAAGGTGGAACGGGGGGCGTGTGTGGCTCCGCGCACGTTCAACAAGGAACTGGAGACGCTGAATCACCTCATCCGAGCTTTAAACAGCACGCTTCACTCCGCGTTCAAGCGGGAAGTGGGCATAAAACTCGGGAGATTTAGGGACTGCCGCGCTCGTCCGGCATTTATATCCACTTCCCACTTGAGCGCTCCGCTCCGGTGCTGTGGGCGGTATCTATGGGATTTCTGCAAAATCCCTTGGAAGGGATGCTGATGCCTTACAAATCGAGCAAATCCCGAAGCGCTTCTTTCACAAGCTCCATCTCGGGCTTGGTCAGCGCACCCATACGGCGGGAGAGTTTGTGACGGTCAAAGCTCGCCAGCCCTTGCACGTTCACAGCGGAAGGTTTCGGCAGCCAGCGCGGTTTGCCGAGATCGACTTCCCCTCGCATGCCCCGGATTTGGGAGGTGAGGGGAGCCACGAGCACGAGCGAACGGGCATCCGCATCTTCCGGCATTGCGAGCACAAGCACGGGACGGCTTTTTCCTGCCATGCCCAAATCCGCGAACCAGACCTCGCCCGCCTTCGGCTCAGTATGCACCGAGCGCCTCCGTCCATGCCGCCGCTTGCTCGTTCGATGAGAGAACCGGGGAGGGGGTCGTGGTGACATCAAAGGGGAGTCCCTTGCGCAGTTCGATCTGGGCAAGGAGCATGTTGAAGGCGTCGCCCGGCTTCATGCCGAGTTGCTCAAGGATTTTCTCGGCCCGTTTCAGGCGTTGAGCGGGGACGCGGGAGCGGAAAAGGGTGGTGGTTGTAGTGGCCATGCTCAAATATGCTCAGAAAGGCTCAAAAATGCAAGGGTGAACGGTAGTGTCCCAACTTAAGGCTTCTGTGCCGGTGGACAAACAGGGAGCAACAACCTACTTCCCGCTCTTGGTTCTGTTGTCCATCTTGCAAAGCATCTGGCAATTCTCAGGCGTGGTCTTGCCGCCCTTGCTCCACGGCAGGATGTGGTCGGCTTCCATGTCGCCAAACTCAAAACGCTTCTTGCAAGCAGGGCATATACCTTTTTGCTTCGCATAGACCTTCTGCTTCGTCTTTTCGTCGAACGCCCGCAGGTTCAATGTCTTCTCGTTGCCCGTCAAAAGGTATTCGTAAATGCCCTTCTTGTTGTCCACTTCGTCGTCATCGATAAGCTCCACGATGCGTTTTTCCAAGTCCGCCGCATTCAGCCTGTCCTCTCTGTGCTTATTGTAGAACTCGCCCCATTGCAACCCCTTCATCAGTTTCGCCCGCGCGCTGTCTTGGTTCGGGAACACGCGCTTGCCCCACGATGGGCGACTTCACGTAGCTCGTGGCGATGAGTTTCTTAAGCCGGAGCGTATTGAAGTTGAGCGCAAAATATCGGAAGAAATTACTCTCAAACGGATCGTCGCAGTTGCAGAGAACGGTCTTGCCGCGCAGTTGCGCCTTGTAGTGCTTCAACTCGTTTTCGATGTCGCAAAGCTGGGTGTAAAACTCATCCTGCTTGGCCTGCTTGGCGTTTCCGAGCGCTCGGTTTCCAGAAGCAGACGTGCTTCTGGCTTCTGGCTTCGCTGGGATGGTGGAATGAGTTTCTAAACCACAAGCAAATTTTGGACAAGAACAAGGTTTCGCCTACCTTAAATTAGGACACTACCGGGCGAACTCCCTCAAAAATTCGTAAGTCATTTTCGTAAGTCCATGCCCAAATTTGGGCTGATTTGTGATGACTCAGGAAAACAGCCGAATGGCTGCGAACCCTTTGTTTATCAGCCTTTGAGGACTGGTGACGATTTGAGCAAAAACCGGGTTTTGGATTTAGCAAAGCGCTGCTTTCGACCACTCAGCCACCTCTCCAATACGCTGAAAAAATCTTCGGAAAATTTGGTGCCAGGGGGGAGAGTTGAACTCCCGACCAAGGGCTTATGAGTCCCCTGCTCTACCACTGAGCTACCCTGACGCAGGGCGGATAAAGTAGGGGAGTCCCGCCGCAGGTTCAAGCGTTATTTCACGCCATGCATTTTTGATCCCCAAATTCACCCCGGAGGACACGAAGAGCACGAAGGTCGGAAGGGTGGGGCAGGTGAGGTGGTCGGCTCTTCGTTGCGCGATGTGTTTTGTGATGAGGGGCGGGCTTGTCCGGCTTCCACGGTTGCGAAGCTGGAGCTTGGGAACGAGGAGGCTTTTAGAGCAATTTACCAAAAACTATAGCCGCGTCTTGGGGCGGCGAAGGCCGTTGCAAACCGTTTGTCCCTTGGGCTGTGTTTACAAACACAGCCGCTGCGGGCCAAGCCGCCTTGCACCAGCCTTCGGCGCTCCCAAGCCACTGGCCACATTTTTTTGTAAAATGCTCTAGTCCACAACTCCCGTGGGGACGAGGATGGCGTCGCGCATTCCGTGCAGGAGTTTTTTGTCTGCCGGGCAGATGGTGGCAAGCGCTCCGCCCAGCCGCGCTTTGCGTTCGGCGAGGAAGTAGTAGGGGCAGAGGCGCACCCGCCCGTGCAGTTCGCGCGCCGTGCCCTGGGTGTCTACGTAGGGCTGGCTGACCAGCCGCCCTTTGCGGAAGCGCTGTAAAATGTAGGGGCGCGTCTGGTAGCAGCCGAGCGCGCTTTCCAAGACGGCGCGCCATTCGGGCTGCGGAAGGTCGGAGGCGACGTGGACGCCCCGGCTGCCCCAGGCCAGTTCGGAGAAGCCGCTGATTTTCAGGATCAGTTCCCGCTCTTTTTGCGAGAAGGCGGCGACTTCATTCCAGTCGTGGACTTCCAAACCGGGCAGGACGGCGTGGGGCGGCAGCGGCATGGGATCCACCAGCCAGGTGTAGGGGATCGCTTTTTGGAGTGCCAGGAAGTGCCGCTCGCTGAGTTCCCTCCGCCAGAATTCCCGCAGCGGGCGCAGCCAGAAGAGGGCGAACCAGAGTTTTTCTTCGAGGAAGGGTTTGAGGGGCGGGGTGACGCGGGTTGCGCCCTGTGCGGCGGCGGCCTGCAAGGGGGCGGCGCACGGGATGTTGGGCAGGTCAAAGAGTTCGAAGAAGCGGTAGACGGCGGGCTGCCAGGTGAAGGCGGGGTCGCTGGGGCGGCTGCCGTCGAGCACGCGCCAGTGCTCAGGTGTGAACCGGGTGTTGAGTTGCTCCGCCAGCCAGTGCATTTCAGGCCGGTAGGTGGCGCTTTCTTCGGAGACGATGATGTCTGCGCCGCCAGGGGTGATGGAGCGGAAGCCTTCGAGCATCCCGGCCGCGCCGCCCAGGATGTCGTGGCCGAGCCCGGCGTAGGTGGCGCTCAGCCAGGCGGTGAGGCCGATGCCGCCGGGGACGCTGTCGAGTTCGCTGATGGCAAAGCCGTCTTCGGTGAGGATCAGGTCGGGGCGGATGACCGGCGGAAGCTCTTCGCGCAGGCGGCGCGCGGTTTCCACCAGTTCCGGCGGTTTGCCGCGATCCAGGAGTTCGGCAATCCAGCGCGGTTGCTTGCCTTTGACGCTCTGAAAGTAGAGGAGGTTGCACGCACGCACGAAGAGGTGGAGCCGGTGGCCCAGCTTTTCGAGTTCGTCGGCGAACGCCCCGGAGACGGGGAAGGGCTCGGGCGAAACCAGCCAGTCTTTGCCGTCGAAGAGGCCTTCCTCGGGAAGGGCATTCCGGATGAATTGAGCTTTCTCTATAATCCCGATGGACATTTAGAATATTCTGAGGTTTCCCTCCTCTGAATGCAAGTGGAGAATGAGGCGGGCCGTCCGGCTTTCTGCGGATTGCGAAGCTGGAGCTTCGCTGGCAAGTGCGTTCCCAGGCTGGAGCGTGGGAACGAGGACAATAAAGGCATATCTTTTCTTTTACGCTTTTTGCGGCCTTCGTTTTTTTGGGTTAAATCAAGAGCTTGAGCGCCTGGCGCACGAGGTCTTCGACGCTCGCCGTCACCCCGGCTGTCCCGGCGTCTGCGAGCGTACGCTTGACCGCCTTGTGGGCGTCCACCTGTTTGTAGCCCAGCGAGATGAGGGCGAGCACGGCGTCGTTGATGCGCAGATCGTCCGCGCTCGGGGCGTGCTCCGCAGAGGCGGTTTCCCAGGCGGCGGCGATCCCGAGTTTGTCTTTCAATTCCAGAACAATGCGCTCGGCGGTTTTTTTCCCGATGCCGGAAATTTTTGCGATGAGCCCGGTGTTGGAGTTGACGACGGCGGCCTTGAAATTGCCCACGGTCATGCCGCTCAGGACGGCCAGCCCAAGTTTGGGGCCGATGCCGGAGACGTGGTTGATGAGCAGCCGGAAGAGATCGCGCTCGGCGTGGGTCATGAACCCGTAGAGGATGTGGGCGTCTTCGCGCACTTGCAGGTGCGTTAAAATTTTGATCGGCTGGCCGTTTGGCGGCAGCTTGTCGAAGCTTGAAAGCGGGATGAGCACTTCGTAGCCGATGCCATGGACATTGACAACGATCTGCGTAGGGAGAGACTCCGTGAGTGTGCCTTCCAGAAACGTAATCATGAGGTGTGTGCCTAAGAAAATGAAGTTTTGCCGCCAAAGTGCAAGGTTCAAAACGGGTTTCCGAAAACTCGTGGGGCTGGTTGTTTGCGCGGGTTGGATGGCGGGGGGCGCTCATGCCGGGACGCCTTCGGGGGCGATGCCGGAATCCACTTGGCGCGTGGTGATTGCGGGTTCGCTTCGTTCGCCGGAGACGCAAACCCAGCCCATCTTTGGAGCGAAGGATACGAAATACGCCGCCGCTTGGGCTGCCAAGCGCGAAGACGGCACAACGTACACGGTTACTCTTTTAAGCAAAGAACAGTTCGCCAAGCTGGGGGTTGATTGGGCGGCATTCCGAGCCAAAAGCGGCGCGGCTGCGTCCGCCGAGTTGGCAAAAATCGAGCCGGAGTTCCTCCGGGATCGCAACCAAGTCATTGAGTGCGCCATCCTGCGCTCCAAGGCGCCGGGGGAGAATATCACCGTTGCGGTTCTGGCTCCGGATTTTCTCAAGCGCTTCACCCCGCTCTTTGGGCGTAAGATGCTCCTGGCCATTCCTGATCAACAGACCGTTTACCTTTTTCCCAAGCTGGCGAGCCGCTACCAGGACTACGGCGAGCGGGTGCTCGCGGTGTACCGGAAATCCGAGAGCCCGGTGAGCCGCGAGGTCTTTGAACTGAGCGCCGAGGGGTTTCGCGCCATCGGCGAATACACGGAGCCGTAGGCGATATATCCGGCAAAAACTCCAAAAGCCGGGCTTCTCTTGTGAACAGGAAAAGCCCGGCTAAAGCCGGCTGGAGCTTCGGTCTGCATGGCAACCACCATCTAGAGCGTTTCTCAAAAAGAATTTCCTATTCGCCGGGGCGGCGTGGGCCGTCG
>JBAXQF010000106.1:0-8423 GCA_037131875.1 Verrucomicrobiota bacterium | reverse complement strand
ACTCTTGATCCTTCGACTCTTGATCCTTCGACTGCTGATCCTTCGACTGCTGATCTTTCGACTCTTGATCCTTCGACTCTTGATCCTTCGACTGCTGATCCTTCGACTGCTGATCCTTCGACTGCTGATCTTTCGATTGTTGATCCTTCGATTGTTGATCCTTGTCGTCTTTCTTTTCGTCCTGACTGTTATCCGGTTGGTTCTCCTTGCTCGGTGAGGGCGTCGGCTTTGGTTTTTCCAATTCGCGCTTGGCAATGGTTAGATTGGTTTTTGCTGCCGGATTAGACGCCTCCAATTTGAGCGATTCTTCCAAATGCTGCATGGAATTCTTGAGATCGGCATCGCGCTCCTTGGCTTGTTTGGATTCATCGCGGCCCAGAGCCCGCTTGAGCAATGTGGTGCCAAGGTTTTGCTCCACTTTGGCGCGCAGCTTGGAGTCGGTCGTAGCGAGCGCCTTTCCGAAGGAGGCAGCCGCCGCATCGAGATCGCCCAAAGCGTAATCGGTCGCACCTTTGTCAAACTCCAAGGCAGGCAGGTTGGGCCGCCACTTCAACGCTTCTTCATAATGTTGGCGCGCTTCTTTGTAGTCCCCTTTTTGATAAAGTTCCTCACCCGTTGCGGCGTTTGCCGGACGCGGCACAAACCCCGCCAGCACCAGCGCCAAAGCCAGCGCCCCAGCGTTTGCCGGGATTTTGCGGCGGCGCTCATTGATGAGCACCGAGGCCATGAGCAACGCGATCCCCAGCCCGAGCGGCCATTGATAGCGTTCGATGGGACGGTGGGACATCCGGGCGTCGATCTCTTCCTGCTTCATCCTGCCCAGCCCTTGCGCAACCAGCCGCTGCATGTCGGCGGGGCCATTTTGCAGGCGCGTGTAGAATCCGCCGGTCGCCTCCGCAATGCCCGCGAGCGTCTTTTCATCCAGACGCGATTTCACAAACTGCCCGTCCGGCCCCTTCACAAACTGCGTGCCGCCGTCCTCGCCGGAAACAGGGATAAGCGAACCTTCGCCCGACCCGACGCCAACGGTGAAAATGCGCATCGTCCCCGCGGCCTTGCGCGCCTCTTCAATGGCATCGCTACCCAGGTCTTCACCATCGGTGAAAAGGATCAGGCAGCGGCTTTCGCTCTCGCCCTTGCCGAAGGCTTCGGTGGCCGTGCGGATGGCCTCGGCGATGTTGGTGCCACCAAGCGGAATGATCGTGGTATCGAACTCGTTGAGCGAGGCAAAGACGGCGGTGTAATCGACGGTGAGAGGCGCTTGCAGAAACGCCGAACCAGCGAACGCCACAAGCCCCAGGCGGTCGCCCTCCAGCGCGTTGATCAAATCCTGCGCTGCAAATTTCGCCCGCTCCAGCCGATTGGGCCGCACGTCATTGGCCAGCATGGAACGGGAAGTATCCACGGCGATCAGCACATCGCGGCCCTTGCGCTTGGCCTCTTCCACCGTATAGCCGTAGCGCGGCTGGGCCAGCGCGACCGCAAAGCACGCGAGCGCACCGAGTATGAGCGCCCCGTGCAGACGGCGTTTGGCAAGGCTCACGCTGCCCGCAAGAACCGGTTGCAGACGCGCGGCCACCAAGCGTTCCAGCAGTTGCAGGCGGCGGCGTTCCCCCCATGCAAGCAGCCCCACCAGCAGCGGCAGAACCGCCAGCGCACAGAACCACAACGGCTCGCCAAACGTCAGAGCATGGGTGAACAGAGGGTTCACGGCAGCCTCCTCCACACGGTTTGCGCCAACAGCGTCTGCACCAGCAGCAGGCCCGCGCCCGCAGCCAGGAACCACGGGAAGAGATCCCGGTATTGACGGTATTGTTTCATTTCAAAGGACGACTTTTCCAGCGCGTCGATCTGCTTGTAAATCCCCTCCAGCGAACGCGTGTCGGTCGCGCGGAAGAACTGGCCGTTGCCGATTTCCGCAATCTGTTTGAGCGATGCAACATCAATGGGAAACTGGCGCTGTTCATAGCCCAAAATCCGCCCGCCCAAGCGCTCCATCACGGGAAACGGAACCGGCCCCTCGGTGCCCGCGCCAATCGTGTAAATTTTTGCGCCGAGGGCCCGCGCGGCTTCTGCGGCGGTTGCGGGAGAAATCTTGCCCGCGTTGTTGTCGCCATCCGTCAGCAAAATAATGACGCGGCTCTTCGCATTCTTGTCACCCCGGAGCCGGTTGGCGGCGGAGGCAATCGCCGAGCCGATGGCCGTGCCGTCATCCACAAGCCCCACTTGCACGCGCTCCATGTTTTGCAACAGCCAGGAGTGATCCAGGGTAAGCGGGCTCACCAGATAAGGCCGCCCGGCAAAGGCGATGATGCCCAGCCGGTCATTGGGCCGCGCTTCGATGAATTGCTCGGTCACTTTCTTGACCACGCTCACCCGATTGGTTCGCTGACTGCCAATGGTGAAATCCTCCGCAAGCATCGAGCCCGAAACGTCGAGCACGAGCATGATGTCAACGCCGCTCGCCTCCACTTGAGCCAGCGTTTTTCCCTTTTGCGGGCGCGCCAATGCAACGATGAGCAGCGCCAGCGCAACAAACAGCAAGCCCGTGAGAAAATTGCCTCTGCGGCTCTGCACCCGCCTGCCCAGCGTGCGGAGCGATTCCGTAGTGGAGAAAACCACCGTCGGCGCGCCCCCCCGCAGACCGCGCAAATACGCCAGCAGCGGAATCAGCAACAGCAACAGCAAGAGCCACGGGTTGGCAAACGTGATGCCGAAATCATCAAACGGGTTCACGCGGGCCTGCCTCCTTCCACAAACCGGCGCGCCTGCTCCAGCAATTGTTCACTGTCGCTTGCTCCGGCCTGAACGCGCGCGAACTTAATCAAATCCGCCTTTTCTAGAAATGCTGCCAACAAAGCCTTGTCGGCCTCGCTAAAGCGCGGGCTCGCCGTCGCCGCCGCAAGAAACTCCGGCGAAGTCTGCTGGGTGGCGCGCACGCGGAATTCCCGCGTCACAAAAAGCCGGAGCACATCGGAGACCTCAATGCTGAACGGGTGCGGTTCAAGTTCCGCCATCCGGGCCCGCAGCGCTTCCAACGCCGCCAACGCCAATTCGCGCGGAGTGGGCGGCAAAGGCTGCGGGCGGTTCTGGATATGCCGCACCACCGCCCAACTGATCGCGGCGACAACCAGCAGCACGGCAATCGCCACGCTGGCAACCATCCACATCGGATAAGGAAACACAGGCACGGGCGGGGCGATGGGAGCCAGTTCTGGAGTCGGCTCGGGTTGCGGAAGAGCGGTCTGCGCATGGGCCGCAAGCGCCGAAATGAATAGCAGAGCAAGGCTCGTCGAAACGGAGTTTCGCAGACAAGTGCGTGATCCCTTGCAGGGCTCTGCAAAGTGCGCTTCGCGTGAACTAAGCCGCGCTGCGGCAGGGCAGTCCCAATCGGGAGGTTGGGAACGAGGGGAAAAGGAGCGCCCAGCTACATTCCACTCCTGAGTTCCTGAGTTCCAGATTTTCCCCTTCCTGGCTTCCTGGCTTCCTAATTCCATCTTCTTCACCGCCGCCTCCTTTCGCGGGTGCGGAAGAATGTCCTTAGCGCGGGAAGATAATCTTCGTCCGTTTTCAGCGCGATGGAATCGATCCGCTTGCGCCGGAAGGCTCGCTCCCACTGCTCGCGCCGACGCTCCACCAAATGCCCATACGCTGCGCGCACCGAAGCATCCCCGGTATCCACCTCAATCTGTTCGCCGGTTTCGGCATCCTCAAAGACAACAATCCCGGCATCCGGCAGCGCGCTCTCGCGGGGGTCAAGCACCGGCAGCGCAATGAGATCATGCCGTCGCGCGGTGATCCCAAGTTCGCGGTCGAAGAGATCGGTCTGAAAATCAGAGAGCAGGAAGACCGCCGCCTTGCGCGTGAGCACGCGGTTCAAGTAATGGAGAGCCCTGGCGGGCGCAGTGCCCCGCCCGCGCGGCTCAAAGAAGAGGATCTCGCGAATGAGTCGCAGCGTGTGGATGCGTCCTTTTTTGGGCGGGATGAACAGCTCCACGTGGTCAGAAAAAAGGAGCAACCCCACCTTGTCATTGTTGCGAATGGCGCTGAAGGCAATCACGCAGGCCACTTCCGCCGCGAGTTCGCGCTTCGAGAGGTTCACGCTGCCAAACGCGCCCGAGGCGCTCACATCCACAACGAGCATCACCGTCAACTCCCGCTCCTCGGTGAATTTTTTCACGAAGGGGTGCCCCAGCCGCGCGGTGACGTTCCAGTCGATGGTGCGCACTTCGTCCCCCGGCTGGTACTCGCGCACCTCCTCAAAGTTCATCCCGCGGCCCTTGAAAACGCTCCGGTACTGGCCCGCAAACGCCGCTTCTACAAGCCCGCGCGTCTTCAGTTCCAGCCGCCGGATTTTGGATAGGATGCGCTTGGCGTCGTTCACGGTGATGAGACTATAGATTATAGAATTTAAGAGATGCTAGAGGAAGAAATCGGACACCGTATTGTCTCGTGGCATCTGCCACAACGGGCGTCAATAATCTATCCTCTCCCCCTCTATCGTCTTTTCCCTAAGGCACAGGCAGCCCGGCGAAGATGCGTTCGATGATTTTCTCGCTGGTGACTTCCTCCGCTTCAGCCTCGTAGCTGACGATGATGCGGTGGCGCAGCACGTCGAGCCCGATGCTCTTGACATCCTGCGGCGTCACATAACCCCGGCCTTGAAGGAAAGCTCGGGCACGAGCGGCCAGCGTGAGCGCGATGGTGGCGCGCGGCGACGCGCCATACCGGATCATCCCCTCCAGCGGCAGCTTGTAGCTGGCTGGTTCGCGCGTGGCGAAGACGACATCCACAATATAATCCTTCACCCGGTCATCGACATAAATTTCATTCACCACCGAGCGGGCCTGGATGATCTGGCAGGGATCCACCAGCGGCGTCACGTCGAGCTTTGGCGCGCTGGTGGCCATCAGGTCGAGGATCTGGCGTTCCTCCACTTTGCTTGGGTAGCCGACGCGCAGCTTGAGCATGAAGCGGTCGATCTGGGCCTCGGGAAGCTGGTAGGTTCCCTCTTGCTCCAGCGGGTTTTGGGTGGCAAGAACCAGAAACGGATCGGCCAGCTTGTGGGTCTGGTCGCCGATGGTCACCTGCCGCTCCTGCATGGCTTCGAGCAACGCGCTCTGAACCTTGGCCGGTGCGCGGTTGATCTCGTCTGCGAGGATCAAATTGGAAAAGAGCGGCCCGTGCTTCACCGTAAAGTCCCCCGAGCGCGGGTTATAAATCATCGTGCCAATCAAATCGGCAGGCAACAAATCCGGCGTAAACTGGATGCGCTGGAACCCCGTTTGGATGCCCATGGCGAGCGTTTTGACGGTGAGCGTCTTGGCCAGCCCGGGCACGCCTTCCAAGAGCACATGCCCATTGGTAAGCAGGCCCATGAGCAAGCCGTCCACCAGATATTTCTGCCCGACCACCACGCGGGCCACTTCCGCCTGCAAAGGGGCGATCCACCGGCCTGCATGCCGGACTTCCGCCGTGATTTCTTCAGTCGTTTTCGTCATGTGCATTCAAGGGTTTTGCCTGCCGCAGATAGCGCGGACAAGTCATCAGACACCCGAAGCGGCAAGACGTTCGATCAAAAAAACAGAACTACTCCGCCGCCACCACATCCTGCAAAAGACGGCGCGCCTCGGCAACCGCCGCCGTGCGGCTCTCGACGTTGAACTTCCCAAATATATGCTCGATATGCTTGGCTACCGTGCGCGGGGAACTCTCCAGAATGGTGGCGATATCCCCATTGGATTTCCCTTGGGCAACCCAGACCATCACCTCCGCCTCGCGCTTGGTCAGGCCCACGGATTGCAGACGCGCCTGCGTGAAGGCGCCGACTTCCGTCTTGTCCTGCACGGCTTCGAGCGCTCCGCTCAATTCGCTGATCTTCTGCCGCGCCTGGTTCTGCATCTTATGCTGGCTCATGGCCACGGCGATGGCCGATTTGAGCTGAACCGCGCTAAAGGGCTTGATGAGAAACGCCTGAATATTGACATCCCGCGTGCTTTCCAAAGCTTCGGCATCCGTGCGCCCGGTGCTGATAATGATGGGAACACTCTGCTCTTGAAGGATTTTGCGCGCAGCCTCAACTCCGCTCATGCCGGGAAGGTCAATGTCCATGATGACCAAACCGGGCTTGAGTTCATGAGCCATTTTCACGGCCTGGTTCCCGTCGTGAGCCACGGCCACAACCCTGTGACCCAGTGATTTCAAGACAGTTGTCAGGTAACGTGCGACATCGGCGTCGTCTTCTGTAAGGAGAATGGAAAGTTCAGACATCTAAGAGTTTACGAATGGTTTGAATCAAAGCGCCGCGGGGGAGCGGCTTGGGCAGAAAAGCGGTGTATTCTGCACTGGCCTCAGTCGGCGCTTCAACAGTATACCCCGAGGTTAGAATGATTTTTATCCCCGGCCAACGTCGATGCACGATCTCAGCCATTTCAATTCCACTTAACAATGGCATAACAATATCTGCAATGACGAGACGAATTTCACGTTCCCCCTCAAGAATTCGCAACGCTTCATCCCCGTTGGCAGCAGAGAGCACTTGGAAGCCCAGGCGGCGCACCGCCAGCGCAAGGCTTTTCCGTACCGGCGCATCGTCTTCCACAATCAAAATCTTCTCCCCTTTTCCAGAGAAAACCTCCGTTGGAAGCGCCTCCTCCAGATCTTCCTGAACGGGGGATGGGAGCGCGGGAAGGTAAACCGCGAACGTGCTTCCCTTGCCGGGCGCGCTTTCCACAAGAATTCTTCCGCCGCTTTGCTCCACAATCCCGGCACAGAGGAAAAGCCCCAAACCGGTGTTGCGCCCTTTCGGCTTGGTGGTGAATTCCGGCTCGAAAATGCGGGCGATAAGGTCTTGCTCCATGCCGATACCGGTATCGCTGACGGCAAGCCGCACATAAGCGCCGGGCGCCAAACCCGCCTCGGCAGGACGGCTGGCAGGCGTCACCACGGCGTCCTTGATTTCGATGGAAAGGCGCCCCCCCTGGGGCATCGCCTCGCAGGCGTTGACCACCAGATTGGTCAGGAGCGACTCCATCTGGCGCGGATCCGCCATGACCCACCCGCTCTCTTCTCCCAAAAGGATGACCAGTTCGACATTCTCGCTGATCATCCGCCGCAGCATTTTGCGAAACTCCTGCACCACGCTCTCCAGGCGCAGCACCCTCGGCGCACTGGTGGTTGCACGACTGAAATTCGAGAGCTGGCCGGTAAGAGTCTTGGCGCGTTCCACCGCAGCCGTCATCTCCGTGAGATAGGCTTGCAGAGGACTCTCCTCAGGCAGCTCCATTTGCAAAATCTCGGTGTACCCGTGAAAAATGGAGAGCACATTGTTGAAATCATGGGCAACCCCGCCCACCAAAGCCCCGAAAACCTGCATCTTTTGGATTTGATGCAGATCTGCCACCAACGGCTGCGGCCCCGAAGAAAACCCGGGAGAGGCGGCACTATTTTTTTCGGAACGCTTCATTCAACAGCCCGGACACAGTCCAGACATACGCAAAACCTCGCATATCCAGCCCCATAGTGGAAAGCCTGATTTCTGAAATTTTGAGACACCAGAAACGCTTTTCAATATTTTCAGACTCCGCACTTGCCAAAACCCACGATTGCAGGACTTAGTAATGGCTGTGAGCAATCACAGCATCCGCGAACCGCCGGAGGGGTGGTAGAGTGGTCTATTGCACCGGTCTTGAAAACCGGCATGCCGCAAGGCATCGTGGGTTCGAATCCCACCCCCTCCGCCATGACCGCCAGACTTGCCAGAGGCTCTCAAGTATGGCATTAATGGCTTTTCCCATGCCCCGCACCCTCTTTCTTCTCCTGATGCTCGGGGGGGCACTATGCCTTGGGAGCGCCGCCCAAGCCCAGATGCAGGAGGAAAAGATCAACAGAATCCTCCGCCCGGACGAAAGCAAGAGCTTTGACCTCTCGGTGCAGAAGAAGTTTGGAACCACCGGCTTCAGCAGCAGCACCGGCAAAGTCATCGAGGCGAAAACGGTCACGGAATCCCGGCAATACAGCATCAAAAACTTTCTTGCGGGCGCCTTCCGCAGCGATAAATCGTTTTGGATGGGCGACTTCAAATATTCCAGCACCAGCGAGGCCAGCACCCAGCCGCGTCACTTGTTCACGCTGCCGGAAAAGAACTACAACGCCAAAACGGTGGCAATGAAAAGCGCGACCGGATGGGAGAAAAAATACGACGCCGCGAACGTCCCCACCCGCGATTTCCGGGGCAAGGAACGCGAGAAGCTCAATGTCCCATTGACTCCTGAACAAGCCGCAAACAACGGCTATCGCGGGGATCTCAGCGAACTGAAATCCATCGACGACGTGCGCGCCCTGCTCAACAAAAGCAAGTAACCCGGCCCATGAGCCCAGAAAAACAACTCGAACTCCTCAAACGCGGCGCGGCCCAGATCATC
>JBAXQF010000105.1:0-8437 GCA_037131875.1 Verrucomicrobiota bacterium | reverse complement strand
ACAACCAAAGGACACATCATGACGCCTAGAACACCAAAAACTGATCGCAACCCCCAGTAATGAGGAAATCTCATTGAATGACAAACAGAGGACAAACACCTAGCGCATGTCGTACTATGATCACGCAAATTTTTGGAATAGCCAACCCGACTTGATAATTCCAATTCAACAAAAGGCTTGCCTTTCATTTATTTGTAACCCACTATTCCAAGTTGAAGGATACATAAATCAGACTGGCTTTCTGTCTAAAAATCAATGATAATGGCCGTGCAACCTAAATATTGTTTCCGGTTTTCCAAATCAAAGGACGCCTTTACACTGGTGGAAATCGTGCTTGCGCTCGGCATCCTGGCCTTCGTCTGTGCGACAACCATAAGTTTGATTGGCTTGGGAATGTCAACCTTCCGTAAAGCGGTGGATCGTTCCGTGGTGACCCAGATTGCTCAATTGATGGCCAACGAAGCCCGGCAGTCAGACTTTGCGGGGGTCACCACCAACGGGATTATAAGTTACTTCGACGACCAGGGCCAAAAGCTGTCGGTCGCAAACACAACCCCGGCGATCTATGTGGCGCAGGCACTTGTGTTCTCAAACACGAACGCTTCCGTAGCCAATCCCTACGTGAAAACAATAGTCATCCAGGTGGCGAACAAACCCGGGGGTGTCGTAAGCGACTTGCGGACCGAACCGCTTGAGGCGGATCCCTCTTTGAAGCTGTGGTCTTCGTCCAACCCCGCTCCCGTGACGACCAGCTTCGTGGTGATCGCCCAGTGCCGCCCGTAAACACCCCAGATCCAGATGCTCTCCCTTTGCCGACATTTTTCGAGAAACCGGACCAATGGAGTTACGGCCATGCGCGCCTTCACCTTGGTCGAAATGCTCGTCACGACAGCAATCTTCCTGATCATGATGGTCGCTCTTTTGTCCATGGTGGACCGTGTGAGTTGGGCGTGGACCTATACGCGGGGCAAGATTCAAGAGTTCCAACAAGCCCGCGACGCCTTTGACGTGATTACCAGGCGGCTAAGCGAGGCCACGCTCAATACCTACTACGATTATGAAGATTCCCAAGGTAATACAATCCAGTCGGGTGTCACTACTTTTATCCCTTCAACATACGCCCGTCAGTCTGAACTCCGATTCCTCAGCGGAACAGGGGTCGCTGGAACTGGAGTCGCGGGCGAACCTCGGCCTGGGCATGCCATCTTTTTTCAGGCTCCACTTGGTGTAAGCAACCCGGCTTCGGGTCTCGAAAACCTACTGAACACCTGCGGATTCTATTTGGAATATTCCAGTAATCAGAAAGATCTTCCGGCTCTTCTGCCCTCCAGCATGGCGCGCACCCGCTTACGGCTCTATGAACTGATTGAGCCCTCCGAAGCTTTGCGGGTTTACGCCTATACCACCGGAAACTCGGCTTACAATGGGCGCGAGTGGTTTTCCGACTCTCTCAACTCGGCGCTCCCCCCGGTCGAACCCGTAGCCGAAAACATCATCGCGCTCGTCCTATTACCTCAATTGAGTAATGCCGACCAAATCGCGGGGGGCTACACGGATGCCTCGCTCTCACCCTACTATACCTATGATTCCACTGTACGCACCGGGACTGCGGCGCTGAATAGCAGGAACCAACTCCCGCCCGTGGTGCGTGTGCTCATGGTTGCCATCAGCGAAACAGCCGCCAACCGGATGAACGATGCCGATTATCAAGCTCTCCTCCAAAAGCTGGGGGGACTGTTCTCCAACGCATCCCAGCTTTCCACGGATATGAAAGCATTGGAGGATTACCTCATCGGCAGGCGTATCAGCTACCGGATATTTAACTCAAATGTCGCTATAAAAGCCGCAAAATGGAGCGGAGAACAAAGGAAATGACCATGAATACCCGACACCCACGCTTGCTGTCCCACGCGCTTTTTCCCCTCCCCAGCAAGGGACGACGCGGCGCCGCTCTGGTGATCGTGCTCTCGTTTATCGTGATCCTAACGGTGTTGACCATCGCTTTTTTAAGCAGCGTCTCGACGGAATTCAAATCGTCGGTGGCTCAATCGAACTCCTTGTCGGTTCGCCAGCTGGCCGACTCAACTGTTCAATACGTCATCGGGCAAATCCGGCTGGCAAGTTCGGGGAGCACGACCCAAACCTGGGCCTCCCAGCCAGGAATGATACGCACCTACGGCGATGACGGCAACGCCAGGCAGGCCTTCAAGCTTTATAGCTCAGGCCGTTCCGTAGAAACCATCACAGGCAACTCATTCAACCCTTCCGTAGATCTGCCGGATGCGACATGGTCTGCGAAGAATGCGCTTTGGACCGATCTTAATGCTCCTGCCAACGACGCCTCCGGAACGCCTGTCTTTCCGATCATTGATCCCCGTGCGGCGGCGATCGTGAGCGGCTCATATAGCGTGGTGGACGGCTTTGCCTACGACACCACAATCGTGACGGGAAGCAACACCCGGCCCTCCAGTTCCACCGATACCAGCGCCCGACTCCCCATGCCTGTCCGTTGGATATATGTCCTAAAAGACGGCCAGTTTGCCATACCGAGTTCAAACGGAAGTGGCACCACCGCGGATTTCTCCTCTTCCACACCAAAACCCACTGTGCAAAACCCCATCGTGGGACGAGTCGCGTTCTGGACGGATGACGAGACGTGCAAGCTGAATGTCAATACCGCCTCTGGAGGCGTGCCTTGGGAACCCCCGGCCTTTGCATCCCCAATCGAGATGGCATTCTCACGTTTTCGTCCGCTTAAATCGGAATATTCCCGTTCCCCCGGACATCCCGCGACCACCAGTCTCCTGCCTGTTTTTTGGTCCCTCGCCGGACTCGATTCGCCCAATCAAAACCTTTTTCCAAGCATTGATACCGCATCGGTGCTAACCGCTCTCAACAATTTTTCCCCGCTTGGGCCTGCGGTTGGATTAGATACAAGCAAGATATGGTCCCCTGCTGCTTTCAACAATAACTCCATTTTCTACACGGGCAGCAACACCGGACTCATCCCCTTTTCCCCCCGCCTCGGATGGGGATGGTCCCAGATGGGAACCCAACCCACGGTGGTGTTACTAAGCGGTTCCGTGCAAAACAGTACCGGGACATTCAACGCCTACCGGCTGTATTCCTCAGTGGATGAGGCCCTCTACGGAGGCAATGCCACCACTTCCAATCCCCGCCCAGCCAACGCCTTCAAAATGACATCCTCCCAGGTGGAGCTGACCAAGTTCTTCCTCACGACCAACAGCCGGGCTCCGGAAACCAACCCCTTGAACCAACCCAAAGTCGCCATCTGGCCCGTGCCGGATGCCTCTAACGGCCCTGTCGCAAACAGCGTCAAGAGTTCCACACTCGGTTACCGCTCCAGCTTCGACAAATTGGTGGCTTTTTGCTCCGGTATCGGAACCGCGGACGCCAAGGGCAATCCAAAATACCCATTCTTCTTCTCCCGCTATGACTCAACAAGTCCCACCAATGACGTGGCAGGCCGCAATCAGGATGTTCTGAACTATTTAAGTCGTTCGTTAAGGGTCCGTGTACCCGGGTTCGGTGCCGATCTGCAGTCCGCCATGCAAACTCGTTACCCGGGCAGTAACCAAGCCTCCGACCGAATCCTCACGCTCATCTTTGATTACATCCGCTCTTGCATAAATCTGCTCGACCCTTCAGCAGGCGCGCCGGGGACACCAGCTGGCTCTTCCCCTTCCACGTACCTGCAGTTCGCCTACACGAACCCGATTACTGCGACCGGAGGTCAGGGCCAAGTCATTCCAGCCAGTGTTACACTCAACGGACAGAACTACAAGGGACTGGGCCGCCTGCCCGTCATCAAGTCGGTGAACATTACATTTATTGCCACGGCGACCAACCAACCGCCTCTCTATGTCGATAATTCAGGCGCGCCTGTGAAAAATGCTGCGGGAAATTATCAGATCAACCCGATGCATCCTTTCACACTAACTCCGCCCGCTGTTCCTACCGTGACAGGAGCGGCACCGGCCCTGGTGCTCAACACTATGGTCAGCGGGTCGACGTATTACCCTTTTTTTAAATATGATACGACCGCTAAGCAGTACGATCTCACTCAGACGCATCCCGGGCTCCGTTTCATGCCCACCATCAATCCGAAAACGGGCCGCTTTGATGTTGTGAATCCTGCTCAAGTAGCTGCAGCCTCCAGCTTGAACTATCACGAGACGCAAATAAAGGCCGCAATTTACCCGGAGCTCTTTCAACTTTCTCCAGGCCCCGTAGGAAATTCAGCCGCATTCCGGGTTCAACTGGTCAGCGTGTCAGGATTTGCCATTTCCAGCGCTGCTGGAACGGCGCCAGGAGGCACGTTGAACTTCACTCCCGGATATGAAACAAGACAAGGGATATCGCAGGATTACACCTATAGCAGCATAAACATGCAGGCGAATCCCCCCTATAGGTCCACCAATACCGTTGTCGTCGGGGGAGACGCAACGAACGGAGGGGGGAGCACCTTTAACATGGGGCCGGGAACTGTGGTTTTTAACATTCTTCCCCTGACTGGAACCACCGGTATACAGAAATATACCGTAACTTTTCCGGCAGCTACACTCCCAACCCCAAAGCTTGGTTTTGACAGCAGCCGATCAGATGTTTTCACTAATACAGCCCTTTATCTGGATATCAACAACAATAACTTGAATCAGGCCGAACGTGGCAGCACAACCGACGGATGCCTGAAAATGACCGCGGCAACCACACGAAGCATGGAATTGCTCTATGGTGATCCACGGACGATTGCAGCCCTGCCGGATGTCCCATCTTCTTATTTTGTGCCGCATCGTGACTATTTCGACTATGGTATTCCAACCAATCCCATTATCAGTAATGGCGGAACTCCGCCCATCCGGACCGCGCATGCGATTGGGAGTGCGCCTTACGGGTTTACTACAAATGATGCCTGGTGGTTTTATCGAGGCGCCACCTTGGGCATGTTGTCGGATGCGGTATCTTTTGCTCCTCCCAAGACTTCGCCCTTTGACCCTCTGAACGGAAACCTGTCCACCTACAAGGGACTTCTTGCTGCCAAATTCCCTCTTTTTAGCGGCGGTGGTGGTACGCTCGGGCTTGGAACGCCGGCCACTGCACCGGACAAAATCCGCCGACTGGCTTACAATGCTACTGCGGGAAATTACGTGAATAACTGGGTAAATAATGCGGGCGTTGACTCGCCGATGGCTGCCTCTTTTCCTCCCCTCACCAGCACGGTCGAATTCCGTTCTGATGCTACGGGATATAACCCGGGTGCCAACTCCGCCTATCGGTTTGACAGTGATGCGGATAATTTTCGGACGAAAATTTGGCCCAAGGGGGGGGACTTCGACAATCCGGCTATTGGTTTTTGTTTTCCTGACGGCCCTTTCATCGGCAAGGTTTCCGAAACGAATTGTGGAAGTTTGATGAAAGCATCGGGGTGGTGTTTTTATCCGGACTGTATAGATGGTTACACACCGGATGTGGGGGTCTATTTCTCCCCCTGCCGGCTTGCCCCCTCGCCAGTGATTTTTGGGTCTCTGCCCGTGGGAAACTCTCCAGACTTATCTTGGCAGACGCTGATGTTTTCGCCCAATCCCAACGCTTCGACCAGCAACTTGAGAGATGCCCGCACCGGAAATGTTGGAATCCCGGAGGCGGGGACCGTTCCGGCAGCCGGAAAAGCCCCGGACTTTTTGCTCCTGGACTATTTCTGGTCGCCCGTGGTGGAACCCTACGCCATCAGCGAAGCGTTTTCCACCGCAGGCAAGGTCAACATGAATTATCAAATCGCACCCTTCACCTATATTACTCGGAATACCGCTCTCCGGGGCGTTCTTCGGGACACTCTCCTCACCGCTGTGCAAGACCGCCAGATGAGTTATTATAAAAGTGTTTATATTCCAAACAACAGCTCTTTTCAAAATGATCTAAAAAATACCGGGGGTTGGATGTACCGTTATCCAACCCATGCAGGAGAAACGCTCAAGCAGTTTGATCAGCGTTTTTCCAATGGGGATATTTTCCGCTCCGCCTCGGAGATTTGCTCCCTGTGGCTGTATCCGGCCCAGCAGCCGAGCTCGCCTGGAAGCAACAGCCCCAATACACCGCTGGTGAATTGGGATTCGGCCAGCAGCGGGATTAAATCGTGGTGGTATGACGATCCAGCGAACGCCAGGAAATCCCTTACTGGCGACAATATGCGCGAACGCCCCTATGCCACGCTCTATCCGCGATTGACTACCAAATCGAACACTTACACCGTCTATTTCAAAGTGCAGATGCTCAAAAAGGTGCCGACATCAGCAGTGGATCAGTGGGTGGAAGGTAAAGACCAAGTCGTCAGCGAATTTCGGGGTTCCTCTGCCGTCGAGCGCTACATCGATGCGAGTGACCCGAACTTGAACTTAATTGACTTCGCAGACCCAAACTCCGCTGCCGTCAAATCCCTCGACGATTACTACCGGTTCCGAGTAATCAACACAAAACGGTTCGCCCCATAACCACAAGAATATCTGTCATGAAGAGGTTTGCCGCCTGCCCGCCTGTCACACCACCATTGGCTGAATCCGAATTCACCGCTTTCCGTCTTCAAACCGGGTTCTCGCTTTTGGAGCTTCTGGTGGTGATTTCGATCATGGCGGTATTGTTCGGTCTAGTCGTGCCTTCCGTCAGCAATCTGCTGCGCAGTAACGAAACAACAAATGCAGCGGACAAAGTCCTAGCCGTTCTCTCAAATGCCCGCCATGAAGCCATCGCGCTAAACCGTGCTGTCGAAGTGCGAATTTACGGGTATGCCGAGCGCGGTGAACCGGGGGCAGTCAAACGTTTTCGGGCAATTCAAACCTTTCTGGAGCCCGATAACCCTTCGCAGTCGTGGAAATCCCTCGATAAGCTGCAAAAGCTGCCGAGCTCCATGGTATTCGATTCGGGTGCAATCCTCTCGCCCCTGATTGGATCGCTTCAGTCCTATCCCGGATCTTCAGGAACCACGTCCGATTTTCGCATTCCGTCAATCGGGGCTGATTACGATTTTGTTAGGTTCAGCTTCCGGGCCGACGGTTCCACTTCGCTGGACAAAACGCAAAAATGGTTTTTGACCATTAAATCATTAAATGAACCGGATAACTCTACCGCTCTTCCGAAAAACTATGCAATGGTGCAGGTTTTCCCATCGCGTGGAGCCATCAAGATCTATCGGCCATAAGCGAACACCCCCCGACCCCGGTCTCCGCAGCAATACCACCCTAGAAGAGACAATCCCCAAAACGAGCACACAAGAAATGCAAAGCCATGAACTTTGACGGCACAGCCCGCGATCTTGGCCTCGAATGCTCATCGTGTTTCCATAGATGGCAAAAATCTGGAAAGATATCCCCATGACATCCCCTGACTCCGCCGATTTTGTCGAGCCACCCGCTGTTCGGCGAACTATTTACGATGTGGCGAAAGCCGCCAATGTCAATCCTTCAACTGTTTCTCGAGTAATCCAGAAGTCTAGTCGAATCAGCCATGCAACGCGTGAAAAGGTCATCCAAGCGATGCATCGTCTCGGATACGTTCCTGCACCCGAACACCGGCGTCCGGGTAATCGACTCAAGGCCAAGCAAACCGGCGAGGCGCAAGTCGTCTGCCTTGTTTTTTTTGGCCAATTTAGCTTGCACTGGATCGCCGACAAATGTCCGGTTTACGCCTACGCAATCGAAGGCGTCCGCCGCGCTGCCGCCGCCAGCGGTTTGCATTTAGTAATGCGCAATGCTTCCACTTCCGATGCGTTGGAATCCCTTATGAAGGACGTCTCCGTGGACGGTTTCATCATCTTAGGATGCGACGATGCTGATACAGCCATATTCGAGCGGAACAAGCGACGTCCGACTGTTAAGCTCTTGGGAGAGGGGAATTGCAAGTATGGGGATACGGTCACTGCGAATGACACTGAGATTGGACAAATGGCAGCTGCCTACCTTCTTGGCAAAGGCGTCCGCACAGCCATCATGATTGATGGCGCTGCGACAAGTGTTACGGCCATCCGATTCCATTGCTTCCGGGAGCGAATAGAAAAGGCTGGCTGCAAGGCTCTCGGATTTCATAATCCGATCCTAGACGATTTTCAGGAATCAGTTTCCCCGATTCATCGGCAGCAGATAGCACAGATATTACGCCTGAGCCTTGGCGCAAATAAGGAAGGCACCGGCATTTTCGTGGGTTCCGACCGCCTGCTGGTGGCGCTCTGGGCAACGCTTCAACAGGAGGGATGGAAACCGGGCGAATCTCTCCCCCTGATCAGTTGTAACAATGAGCGCCCTTACCTACGCACCCTGTTTCCACGCCCCGCCAGCATGGATATTGGTGCCGATGAAATCGGGAGCTGCGCCATTCAACAATTGATATGGCGCATTGCTCACCCGAGCCATCCTTACCGCACCATTTT
>JBAXQF010000104.1:0-8855 GCA_037131875.1 Verrucomicrobiota bacterium | reverse complement strand
GCTCTAAGCCGCGATGCGGCAGGGCAGTCCCAATCAGGAGATTGGGAACGAGGAGGAAACGTGCTAAACGCTTGATGCGCTGAGCATCCAGCGGCTCAGATCCGGGGCGAGCGGCGCGTTCCATTCGAGCGTGCCCTTGCCCTCTTCTGTTTCCACCCGCAGGCGCGCGGAATGGAGCGCGTGCCGGGGCAGGAGCAAGCGGCTTTCCAGGCTGGGCGTCCATCCGGTTTCGATGAACTCCAGATAGCACCGCTCGTCGGGGCCGTAGATTTTGTCGCCGACAATCGGGTGCCCGGCGTGGGCCAGGTGGACGCGGATTTGGTGGGTGCGGCCCGTCTCGGGAAACGCCCGCACCAGCGCAAAGCGATCTCCCGCGCGGGTCTGTTTTTCAAAGCGTTGCTCCACGCGGAAGCGCGTCACGGCTTCCGCCCCCGCGGGATGCACGCAGCGCTTGAGGTAGATCGCCGTGGGGAGCCGCTCGCCCTGTCGCAGCATCGGCGCGCAGACCGTGAACTCGTCCTGCTCCGGCCAGCCCCACACAAGGGCCAGGTATTCCTTTTGCACCGCGCGGCGGCTCATCGCCGTGTGAAAGCGTCGCGCCGCCTCCGCTGTTTTGCATACCAGAACGAGCCCGCTGGTTTCGCGGTCGAGCCGGTTGATGATGGAGATGGAGCCGCCGTTGGCCAACTCAAACGCGAGCAGCCCGCGCAGGCCGTCCCAAAGCGTCTTCGGGCCGTCCGGTTTCTTGGGGTGGATCAGCAAAAACGGCGGCTTATCAACGACAATCCAGTCGTCGGTCTCTTCCACTACGGTGAACGGGCGGTTCTGCATGCTGGCAGAGTCTCGCGCAAAGGACGCAAAGGACGCAAAGGGAAAAAGAGAGAATCAGGAAACCAGGAAGCCAGGAAAAATGGCGGAGCGAGCCACCGGTTCTATTTTCCTCTCTTTGCGTCCTTTGCGTTCCTTTGCGCGAAATTCATTTGCCAAACCAATGCCGGGTGCGATTGCACATATTGCAGACGGAGAGCATCACCGGCACTTCCACCAGCACGCCGACCACGCATGCCAGCGCCGCCGGGGAGGAGGGGCCGAAGAGGGTGATGGCAACCGCGACGGCCAGTTCAAAGAAATTGCTCGCCCCGATCAACGCGCCGGGCGCGGCGACGTTGTGCTCCACTTTGAGCCAGCGCATCAGCAGATAGGTGAGGCTGGAGTTGAAGTAGACCTGGATGATGATCGGCACGGCGATCAAAAGAACCGCGAGCCAGCGGTGGGTCAAATTCTCCGCCTGAAAGGCGAAGATGAGCACGAGAGTCACGAGCAGCGCGAAGATGGTCACGGGATGAAACTTCGCCAGGAAGTTTTTCTCAAACCACTCCTGCCCGTGGGATTTGAGCAGCACCGTGCGCGTGAGCCAGCCTGCCGCCAGCGGAATCACGATGAAGACCACCACCGAGGTGATGAGCACTTTGGAGGGCACGACGACATTGGCCACGCCGCAGAGGAACATCACGATGGGGGCGAACGCGACGAGCATGATGAGGTCATTCACCGCCACTTGCACGAGCGTGTAAACCGGGTCGCCGTCGGTGAGGTAAGACCAGACAAAAACCATCGCCGTGCAAGGCGCGGCGGCGAGGATGATGAGCCCGGCGGTGTAGTTCTTCGCCACCTCAGGGGCGATCCACGGGGCGAAGAGGTTTTGCATGAACACCCAGGCGAGGAACGCCATGCTGAACGGCTTGATGAGCCAGTTGACGAAGAGCGTCACCAGGAGGCCCTTCGGTTTTTTGGCAATGCCCCCCAGTGCGGTGAAGTCCACTTTGAGCATCATCGGGTAGATCATCAGCCAGATAAGCACGGCGATGGGGATGTTCACCTGCGAGCCCTGGCCGAACTCCAGCTTGCTCAAGGTGGAGGTCAGGGCGGGAGCGAGTTTGCCCAGCACGATCCCGGCGATCATGCAGAGGAATACCCAGACGGTGAGGTAGCGTTCAAAAAAGGCGAGGCGTTTGGTGTTTTGCATCGGAAATTCAGGTTAGTGTTGTTGCCCTTCGCGGTAGCCTGCCGCGTAGGCCTCAAAGACGAGTTGGATCTGGTCGCGCACGCGCCGGAAACAGTTCATGATTTCTTCCTCGGTGCCGGTGGCATGCGCGGGATCTTCAAAGCCCCAATGGTGGCGGTTCACCTGGCCGGGGAACATCGGGCACGCTTGATCCGCGTTGCCGCAGACGGTGATAACCGTGGTGACGTCCCGGCTCAGAAACTCGTTCATGTGCTTGGAGGTGTGGGTGGAGATGTCGATCCCGATTTCCTTGAGCACCGCAATGGCCTTGGGGTGGACGTAACCGGCGGGGTTCGATCCGGCGCTGTGGACTTCCAGCAAATCCCCGGCAGCGCGCCGCAGGATGCCCTCGGCGAGATGGCTGCGGCAGGAGTTCCCGGTGCAGAGGATGAGAACGGTCGGCTTTTTCATACTTAATATTACATGAGGAAGTTAAAGAGATAGCCAACGAGCATGATGCCCGCCGCGACGATGCCGAAGAAGGTGCAGATGAGCGGCCACTTGAGCACCTTGCGCAGGATGACCGCTTCCGGCAGGGAAAGGCCGATGACGGACATCATGAAGGCGAGCACGGTGCCGAGCGCGGCTCCCTTGCCCAGGAGAGCCTGGACGATGGGGATGATCCCTGCGGCGTTGGAATACATGGGAACGCCAATGACAACGGCGGCGGGCACCGACCACCACGCCCCCTTGCCCATCACCGAAGCCATCAGGCCTTGCGGAACGCAGCCATGAATCCCGGCTCCGACGGCGATTCCGAGAACCACATAAAGCCAGACGCGCCCCACGATGTCGCGCACGGCATTGCGCCCATACTGGATGCGCTGCGGCCAGGTGGGCGGCGCGGCATCGGGGGGCGTGAGGGTTTGTTCTTCAAACACCCAAGGCTCGACGTGTCGTTCCATGCCGAGACGACCGATCGCCCAGCCCGCGAAAAGCGCAATGAAAAGGGCCGTGCCCATATAGAACGCCGCCACTTTCCATCCGAACAATCCGAAGAGCAGCACCAGGGCGATTTCGTTGACCATCGGCGCGGAGATGAGAAACGAAAACGTCACCCCCAGCGGCACGCCCGCCGTTACAAACCCGATGAAAAGCGACACCGCCGAGCAGGTGCAAAACGGCGTTATCACGCCCAAAAGTGCACCGAGGATGTTGCCAAAAAATTCCTGTTTTCCGGAGAGAATGCGGCGGGTTCGCTCCGGGGTAAAAAATGAGCGCAGGACGCTCACCACAAAGACAACCAGCGCCAGCAACAGGAGCACCTTTGGGGTCTCGAAGACGAAAAATTCCACGGCAGCACTGAGGTGTTGGCCGCGCGGCAGCTTCAAAAGATCGTAGGTGAACCAACGGCTTGCGGGAGCCAGATTGAGGTAGAGCGCAAACCAACCCGCCAACAGGAGCATTCCCCAAAGGATGAGCATTGAGGCAGAGGGGCGTGCGGCGGTTGCGCAGGCGCAGCCTTTAGAGCAGCAGTCGGAGGTGGATTTGGATCGCGGTGCCATAAAAAGCGATTCAATGCCGGGCGCAGCAGCCCTCGTCCAATAAGCTTTGCACATCCTTTGATCCCATGAGCTTCGCAAGCTTCTGCCGGTCTTTGCGGAACACGGCGTCGGACTGCACCGCGTCCTGCAAGCACTGCAAATTTGCGTGCAGGGCAGGGGGGCGCTCGGTGGGCAGCGCGTAGATCATCCAGTTCTGGTAGCGCCGGGACGTCACCATTTTGTGCTCGCGCAGATACGCCAGGTGTTGGGAGACGAGCACCTGGGATTTCCCGAGCGCCGCCTGGAGGTGGCAGACGCAAAGGGGCGAAACGGCCAGCAGATTCAAAATGCGCAGGCGGGTCTCGTCGCACAGGCACTTATAAATTTCAATGATGCGCATGCGAGGAGTATAAGCGCGCGGCTATATTCGTCAAGCGTGATATTCTGCATAATTAATCACGAAAGCTTATATTAGGGGAAACCATTAAAAAGGCTTGAAATACCGCGCGGGCGGCTCCAGAAGTGATGCGACGTTTTTTTGTCACCCGGCATGTTCGCACTTGCACCATTCCCATCGTCCGATCCCATACCCTTGCCTGCTCCGGTATGGATTTTCAAAGTATTGCACGCCACGGTTCTCTCCCTCCACTTTGTGGTGGTTCAGTGGGTGCTGGGCTGGCTGCTGATTGGCCTGCTCTGGAATTTCTGGGGACGCGCGCGGCAAAACGCCGCCCTGCTTTCCGGCTCCGGGCGGATCGCCGGTTCCCTGCCCATCCTCATGACTTATTTGATCAACCTCGGCATTCCGCCCTTGTTGTTCACCCAGGTTTTGTATGGCAATTTTCTTTATACGAGCAGCGTGTTGATCGGGGTTTTCTGGCTGAGCATCGTTTTCCTGGTGATCTTCGTCTATTCCCTGCTTTATGCCGGAAGCATTCGCGCGGAAAAGACGCGGGCATGGTGGGTGTTTGGGTTGGTGGCATTGGTTGCGGCCGTCTCGATTGCGAAAATTTACAGCACAACCATGACGCTCATGCTGCGCCCGGAGGTTTGGGCGGAAATGTTCCGGGCGCACCCTGGTGGCACGGCATTGCCGCCGCGTGATCCCACCACGACGCCTCGCTGGCTCTTTATGTTGGCGGGCGCGCTCACCATGGGAGGGCTCGCCTTGGTTGTGACAGGCGCGCGCCTCAAGCAGAGCGCCGAGAAAGCATTTCAAATTGCCACCGGCGGCTGGATCGCCGTTGTCGGCGTGCTTGTGCAGACGGCTGCCGCGTGGCAGGTCTTTCACACCCAGCCGGAACCGGTCATCTCCAAGCTGAACGCAAGCGCCTTTTATCACCCGATCCCCGCTGTGTGGCTCGGGCTGGCGGCGGGAGCCCTTGCCCTCGGGTTGCTGGCGATGGTGCGGCGGGAGAAGGCGGGCGGCTGGCTCGCTACAACGTCGGCCCTTGTGGGGGTGCTGCTGACAGCGACATGGGTGGTGTATCGTGACGGCATTCGCGACGCGGCGCTCTTGTTGGGCGGCTTTGACGTGTGGACTTTGAAAGTGGTCGCCAACTGGCCCGTTGTCATCCTGTTTGTGGTGGTGTTCCTGCTGGGCCTGGTGGTTACAGGCTGGATGGCCGCCGTCGTTTTGAAAGCCCGACCCCAAAGAGAGGAGCCTGCCGCATGAGTGATTCGCCCGAAGAGACCCCTTCCCTGACACGCCGCGTTTTCGTCAAAACCGGCATCGCCGCAGCGGGCGCGTGTTATGCCGCAGCGCTGGGTTACCCCGTTTACCAATACCTTGCTGCTGCCGCGCAGAAGGCCGAAGCGGAATCCGCCGTGAAGGAGGTTGTCCTGAACGACGTGGACAAACTTCCCGTCCCCTCGGCGCTGATGTTCAAATTTGGCGGGCATCCCGCGATGCTCATCCGCCACGGTGACGACGCGTGGACGGCCTTGACGGCGGTCTGCACGCATCTTGGCTGCACGGTGCAATTTGACGCGAAGCAAAACCTGATCACCTGCGCCTGCCACGGCGGGGTTTACAACGCCTCCACGGGGGCGAACATTTCCGGGCCGCCGCCGAAACCGCTGACGGCCTTCCACGTGGTGGTCTCTCAAGGAAAGGCGGTGGTGACCCGTGCCTAATCCCCGCAAATTCCTCGACGCCGCCTACCAATGGGTGGATGAACGCCTCGACTTGACGCCGGTCATCGAGCACGCCAGCCACAAGCGCGTGCCTGAACACAAGCACTCCTTCTGGTATTACTGGGGAGGCATCTGCTTGTTCCTCTTCCTCGTGCAGGTGCTCACCGGAGTGCTCTTGATGGTCTACTACCGTCCCGGCCCGGATGCGTATGATTCCGTCCGCGAGATCACCTACCAGATCCGCTTCGGCTGGCTCATCCGCTCCGTGCACGCGTGGTCGGCCAACCTCATGATCTTCGCCGTGTTCGTCCACATGTTCTCGGTCTTCTTCATGAAGGCCTACCGCCAGCCCCGCGAATTCGGCTGGTGGAGCGGCCTTGGTCTGCTGGGGCTTTGCATGGTGTTCGGCTTCAGCGGCTACCTGCTGCCGATGGATGAGCTTGCGTTCTTTGCCACGCGGGTGGGCCTTGCCATTCCAGAAACCATGCCGGGCATGAGCGGGATCATCTCGGCATTGCTGCGAGGCGGCCCGGAAGTTTCCAGCGCCACGCTCCAGCGCTTCTTCGCGCTGCACGTCGTCGTGCTTCCGGCCCTGTTTGCGCCGCTGCTGGGCATCCACCTCTGGCTTGTGCAAAAGCACGGCAACGCCCTGCCGCCCAGCGAGGAGGCCAAGCCCGAGGCGCAACGCAAATCCATTCCCTTCTTCCCGAACTTCGCCATGCGCGACATGGCCGTGTGGCTGGTGGTTTTGAATATCATCGCGCTGCTTGCCGCCCTGTTCCCATGGCAGCTTGACGCCGCCGCCGATCCGCTCAAGTCCGCGCCTCCCGGGATTCATCCCGAGTGGTATTTCATGAGCCAGTTTGAAGCCTTGAAGCTTCTGGGGCGCGTGATTCCCGGAACGCTCGGGGAATTCGCCGGAGTCGGCCTCTTCACCCTCGCCCTGCTGCTGTGGGCGGCGGTTCCGCTCTTTGACACCCGCACCGCGCCGGGCCAGCGCGGGCGCATCACCACCCTCTTCGGCCTGATTGTCCTGCTCGCCACGATCGCCTTGACGATCATCGGCTACATTGAAGTTTTGTAACCCAGCAGCTTGTAACACGTAAAATGTCGCAAATAACTTGTCTTTTTGGCCCAGGGCTGCGTTGTCAGCCCGAGGCGTTATCTTCAGATAGCGCCATGGGCTTCCGCCTTGCCCTGAATCAAAAATCCGGCGCTATTTGCGCCATTTTCCCTGTCACAAGCTACTAGAATAACGCCATGAATTATCCGGTTTGGGATGTGCCGATCTTTGGCAGCGGGTTGGTGATCGCGCTGATCGCCATCTTCCACGTTTTTATTTCGCACTTTGCGGTCGGCGGCGGGTTTTATCTCCCGATGACCGAATCCCTTGCCCTGCGCAAGGGCCGCAAGGACTGGATCGAGATCCTCAAGAAACACTCCAAGTTTTTCCTGATCCTCACCGGTGTCTTTGGCGCCGTGACGGGGGTGGGCATCTGGTTCGCCATCGGGCTGGCCAACCCGGAGGCCACCAGCACGTTGATTCACTTTTGGGTCTTCGCGTGGGGTATCGAATGGGTGGTCTTTTTGGTCGAGCTCTCCTCCATCGCCGCCTATTACTACCTCTGGGGGCGTGTCTCAGACGCGCGCCACGTCCAGCTTGGCTGGCTCTACGGCATCACCGCGTGGCTCTCGCTCTTTTTGATCAATGGCATCCTCACCTTCATGCTCACTCCCGGCGCGCCGTGGCTTGCGGTGGCGGGGAGTGGCCAGGAAACCTTTGTCTTTTGGCCCGCCTTCTTTAACCCGACCTTCTGGCCGAGCCTCTTTGTGCGCACGCTCATCTGCCTCTCACAGGCAGGCGTGTTCGCCTTGGTGACGGCCAGCCGCATCGACGGGGAAAAACAACCGGAACTCAAAGAAGAAACCATTCTCTGGGCTCGCAAATGGTTGCTCCCCACCTTCCTCCTCCTGCCGCTGGGGCTGTTCTGGTACCTCTCCCAGGTGCCCGAAGCGCAACGCGCCCTGCTTGGGCTGGGGGTTTCCACAGTGGGGCAGGGGCTCTTTACGGTCATGACCCGGCTGACGATTGTGCTGGCGGCTTCCTCGATGGGAACCGTCGCAGCCGTCTTCCTGCTCACCGGCAAACGCAACGCCGTCGATTTTGGAATCAAAACCGCTCTGGCCATCGCCGCAGTGGCTTACATGACCATCGGCGCCACGGAGATGCTGCGCGAGATGTTGCGCAAGCCGTATGTAATCGGCCAACACATGTTCTCCAACGGGGTGCGCAAGAGCGAAGTCGCCGGGTTCAACCAAAGGGGCTACCTCGCGAAAACACTTTGGGTGAAGCCGGAGGAACGGGCGCGCTGGGCGGCGGCGGATCAAGCCGTAGCCAATGGCGCGCCGCGCATTGCCGATCCTGCCCGGGGCGAACTCATCTTCCGCGGCCAGTGCATGTCCTGCCATACTTGGGACGGCTACCGGGCGATGCGCAACCTTTTGAAGGGGCGGGATCGCAAGGGTGTGGCCAACATCGTCAACGTCCTGCACGCCTACAGCCCGGATTCCCCTTATCGCGTCTTCATGCCCCCCATGGTGGGCACGCAGCCGGAAGTCGAGGCGCTCATCGATTACCTCTCCTGGCAAGTTTCAGCGCAAAAGACGGAACCGCCCAAACTTTAGAGCGTTTTCTATTTAATCTGAAGCGAGGTATGGTATGCTGGATGGATGTGAACTGACAGTCGCGATCTGCGGGAGCGGATTATAGCATCACGAGCAAGACCGGGAAGACCTCCTGGTCGCCCGCCAAAACTGGCGAATAAAGCAAAGAGAATGGAATCCGCAAAGACTGGTCGTTCTCGATGAGACCGGACGCAACACCAAGATGACGCGCCTTTACGGGCGGTCGCCGGTTGGCGAGCGCTGCCATGCGGGGGCACCGCATGGTCACTGGCAAAGCGCCACCTTCATCGCGGCCCTGCTGCGTGAAGCCGCCGCGCGAACCTGGGATCAACTTCTTCAAGCCGTAGCCGAAGCGCTCAACTCCTTCGCGCCCCAGCAATGCTTAAACTTTCTCCGCTATGCCCATTATGCTGCCAATTAAATAGAAAATGGTCTAGAGCGTTTTCCCTGAATGTCTTTACACATTCCGTGGCGGCGAGTGGCGT
>JBAXQF010000103.1:0-9114 GCA_037131875.1 Verrucomicrobiota bacterium | reverse complement strand
CCAACCCACGGCGCTCTCAGATCATTGCGCCAAATGAACCCGAAACTGCTCTAATCCCCGTAGCCGGTCGGGTTCTTCACGTGCCAGGCCCAGGCGCTTTCGATGATCTTCTCGATGCTCTGGAACTTGGGCTCCCAGCCGAGTTCGCGCTTGATTTTTTCGGAGGCGGCGATGAGCAGGGGCGGATCGCCGGGGCGGCGCGGTTGCTCCACGACGGCGATGGATTTTCCGGTGACCTTCTCGCAGGTGGCGATGATTTCGCGCACGCTGGTGCCGCCGCCGGTGCCGAGGTTGTAGAAGGCGCTCTGCGGGGCGTTCAGGGCAAGGATGTGGGCCTGGGCGAGGTCGAGAATGTGGATGTAGTCGCGGATGCAGGTGCCGTCCGGGGTCTCGTAATCCGTGCCGAAGATTTCCACGTGCGATTTCTGGCCGAGGGCGACTTTGAGGACGTTGGGAATGATGTGGGTCTCAATGCGATGGTCTTCGCCGTAGGTCTCCGATGCGCCTGCGGCGTTGAAGTAGCGCAGGGCGACGAATTTGAGGCCGTGGATCTCGTCATACCAGCGTAGGATTTTCTCGAAAATGAGCTTCGATTCGCCGTAGGGGTTGATGGGGCGCTGGGGGAGGGTTTCGTCGATGGGGTTGCGCTCGGGCGGGCCGAAGGTGGCGCAGGTGGAGGAGAAGACGAAGCGTTTTACGCCCGCTGCCACCATGCCGTCGAGGAGGTTGATGCCGCCGTAGACGTTGTTGCGGAAATACTTGGAGGGGTTCATCATCGATTCGCCCACGAGCGCGTTGGCGGCGAAGTGCATCACGGCGTCGGGGGCGGCCTCGCGCAGGGCGGCGGCGATCTGCTCGGGCTTCTGGAGGTCCCCGAAAACAAACGTCACGCGGGGATCGACCGCCTTGCGGTGCCCTTCGGTGAGGTTGTCAAACACGGTCACTTCATGGCCGAGGTTGAGCAACTGCTCCACACAGATGCTGCCGATGTAGCCGGCTCCGCCGGTGACAAAAATTTTCATGCGCTGGTTTTGTTTGGGTGAATCGCTAAAGGTGAAAATCCAATTAAACAGGTTGCATCCCCCCGATGAAGCGAAAAATGCGGGAGGTTACTGGTAGGTGCCCGAGGTTACGCCCAATTGGGATTGAACGCGCAGCTCGCTCCAGAGGTGCGCGCCGGTTTGTTCCCCGGCCAGGAGGGTGCGGTAGGCGTGCAGAATGCGCCGGGTTTCCTCCGCAGATTCCTCCAGCAGTTCCACGCGGAAATGGCGCAGCCCGGCGTCGGCGAGTTCGCCATGGAATTGCGCGCCGGTTTGGGCCTGCGCGTTATAGAGCGTGTTGCGGCACCCGGCGTCCGCGCGCAGCGGGTGGGCAATGCCGATGCGGTCGCGCAGGTGAACGCGCTGCGTGTCGCAGGGCCGCCCGCAATCCAGGTGGCTTGTTCCCTGTGAGAGGAACGCCGCAAAGACGCAGTGCTCCATGTGAAACATCGGCATGTGCTGGTGAAGGGTGAGTTCAAACCATTCGGGCGGGGATTGCCGGAGCAGGTCGAGCACTTGGTTGATGTTCAGGTCGTAGGAGATTGTGATGCGCTCCAGCCCTTTTTCCATGAAGAAGGCGGCGGTGAACGGGTTGGCGATGTTGAGGGAGAAATCGCCGATTTTTCGCAGCGGGCTGTGCCGGAAATACTCCATCGCGCCGAGGTTGCGGACGAGGACGCCGTCGGGCTGCGCCGCTTCGATGAGCTTGAAGAAGCCTTGTTCGCCCGCCTTTTGGATGCGCGGCGTGGCGAGAAACACAGTGGTGTTTTTTTCCGCCCCCCGCACCCGCTGAACCGCTTCTTTGTAGCGGCGCACGTCCTCGAAATCGACGTAAAGCGTGCGCACACCGCAGGCGAGGGCGGCGTCGAGTTGTTCCTCCGTGCGGCAGAGGACGCTCAGCGAGGCGCTTTCCGTTGTCGGCTGGGGTTGGGGGAGATTATTGAGGAGTTGCGCCACGGTTTCCGTGGTTTCCGGGCGGGAAGAGGCGGCGGCGCTGGCGTCGAGCAGCGCGGCCAACTCGCGGCGCAGGCGGTTCAGCTCGCCGATGGGGAGGATGAGCGCGCCTTCCAAATCGTTTTGCAGTGCGCCGAGGGCAAAGGGGGATTCGCCAAAGCGTCCCAAGTGCTCGCGCAGTTTCTCCACGGTGAGCGGCGCGGTGCGTGCGGGCTGGAGCGGGATGGCGGAGGCGACGCGGAACGTCTCCCCATGCAGCCGTGCTTCGATGGTGAGCGGCCCGTCCGCCTGGCCGCTGACGCGCAGATCGACCGGTTCGCGGTGGCGCGGCGCGATGTTGCCCGCGTAGCTTTTTTGCAGCGCGGCGTTGAGCGCATGGTCGTCGGTTTTCCAGATGCGGTGTCCGGGCGTAAGCCGGGTGAAGTCGATGTGGTCGTGCTTGAAGAAAAGGCGTGAGCCGCGCACTTCATACACGCGCCCGCCCTGTTCGCGGTCGGGATCACCGCCCACGTCAAACACGACGCCGTCGCCGGGTTTAACGGGCGTTTCCAGCGCGGCCATTTCCACGAAGTCGCGGCCCACCCGCCCGATGCGGCCCACGAACGCGCCGCGCTTTTTGCCGAACCGCGCGGCGACGAGCCGCTGGTGGTTGACGCCGTGGAGCCAGCCGGAGAAAAGCCCGCGCGAGAAGGTCATCTCCAGTTGGTAGAAGTCGGCGGGAAGCGGCTTCCATTCGCGGGTTTCCAGGGCGGCATCGAGGGCCTTGCGGTACACCTGGCAGACGGCGGCGACGTATTCGGGCGACTTGAGGCGGCCTTCGATTTTGAAAGAGACGACCCCGCGCTCCAGCAGCGCCGGGATTTCCTCCACGCCCGCAAGGTCTTGCGGCGAGAGGAGGTAGCGGCGGTCGCCGAGATCGCGCACCGCGCCGTCCACGAGCAGTTCATACGGCAGTCGGCACGCCTGGGCGCATTCGCCGCGGTTGGCGCTGCGGCGGCCTAGGGATTCGCTCGTGAGGCACTGGCCCGAGTAGGCGACGCAGAGCGCGCCGTGGACAAAGACTTCGAGTTCCGGCCCGTCCGCCGGGAATTTCGCCATCTCCCGCAGCGACATTTCGCGGGCGAGCACCACGCGGCGAATGCCGAGTTCGCGCTGGACGATCTCCGCCCCCTCGGGCGAGGTGATGGTCATTTGGGTGGAGGCGTGGAGCGGCAGTTCCGGCACAATGCGCCGTGCGAGCCGGGCGAGGCCGATGTCCTGCACGAGCACCGCATCGACGCCCGAGCGGTTGAGCAGGCGGAGGTAGTCGGCGGCTTCTTCGAGTTCGCCGGTGAAGACCAGGGTGTTGAAGGTGGTGTAAGCCTTGACTCCGTGCCGGTGGCAGAAGGCGACCAGCGCCGGGAGATCCGCCTCGGTGAAGTTGTCCGCCCGCATCCGGGCGTTGAACCGGGGCAGTCCGAAGTAGATCGCGTCCGCGCCGTTGGCAATCGCCGCGCGCACGCAATCCCAGTTGCCCGCCGGGGCGAGAAGTTCCGGTGTCGAAGTCATGAGCCGCGCAATCTAACACGGAGCGGGCGCGAAGCGAAGCGGTTATGAATGGGTTCGCGCAAAGGACGCGAAGAACGCAAAGGGGAGGAGTTTTGGGGGTTCTTTTTGTCCTCGTTACAAGGCTGGAGCCTTGTAACGAGGACAAAACCCTCTTGCGGGCGAGGCACGAGGGTGGGATTAAAACGGTCAGTTCACTTAGAATA
The DNA here is from genome assembly GCA_037131875.1 of Verrucomicrobiota bacterium. GTDB lineage: Bacteria > Verrucomicrobiota > Verrucomicrobiia > Chthoniobacterales > Chthoniobacteraceae > UBA695. Next base: position 5,369 of record JBAXQF010000103.1, on the reverse strand, counting down.
CAAACCTTGCCGAAAACACTGGCATTTCGTGAAAAGTTTGACCAGAGGGGGCGACGACGAGCTTGAACCTATCGCCCTTTTTAAAGGCGTTCTCGGGGTAATTTATTAGAAGGACTCTTCCTTCGGTTGTTTTTTTTGGAGTGCATGTCGCGGTTTGAAGAACTCCGTCTTTTGCGCAGAGGAGCTTGCCATACTGGCTTTCAAATTTTCTTTCGGCTTCCTGAGCCATTTCAAAGGCGACTTTGGGAAGCACGTTTTGCCATGGGCAAACGTAATTGAATTTTTCGCACTCAAATAAAATTCCGTCGGGCGTGATGTCCGCCACGCGACCTTGCATAGATTCTAAATCCCACATTGCGACCTTTGGAGCAGGGATTGTAAAGGGGTTAGGACTTGGGCTTGCAATTTGTAATGCCACTTTTTCCACAAGAGGTTGCTCTTCCTTCTTGGGATTCCACAGCCATAAGCAGGCAGCGAGTAAAACAATCAGTCCAGTGAGGGTTTTCATACACCCCTTTTATCGCACCTTGAAGCGGTTGAGAAGGCCTCGTTAGCGAAGTTTTAGCGAGGTCGGCTTGGCCTTTGTCTTTTTCGGCTCAACCCATTCCATGCCGTGCCCCTTGTTTTCTGGAAAACCGTGGCCTGAAATGGTCTGTAGCTGTTTTCCGTTTTCTGAAGTCACCAACATGATGGGGTCAAGATAAACTCCATGCCCGGCGATTACCACGTCCGCCGTGACATGGAAGCTGCCTCTTGAAGTCAGCGGCATGGACAGCAAGGTATCCGCTGCGGCCTTGCGCTTGATGTCACCTTTTTCTTCCAGGTGTTCCGAAAGCGCTTCAATGATCCGCTCAATATCGCCCCACTCCATTTCCACCCGCACACTCAGTCCTTTGCCCCAGAGAGTGGTTGCACATCCAAAACTGGCAATCTTTGCGTGGGTCTTTTTCTTGGCCATGCCCCTCTGTAAATCCCCCTACCGTTAGCACGCAAGCCTAAATTGTTTTTTGGACGGCTTCTTGCTCTGCCTTCACCACCATGGGGTTTTTCCTGCAGCGAGCGCCCGAGTCTGCCCGTTTTCTGTGGGAGCCTCCTGCACACGCAGCCCGCTCTCCTCACCATGCAGCCCAGTGCTTGGGCGATGCCCATCAGCTTGTCGTCTGCTGGGATGCGGCCATTTAAGTAGTCAGACACGGCTGATTGCGTGTACCCGCGTTGTTATATTTTCAGCTTTCGAACTTTTTCGCGCTTTATACACATTTTGCGCGGTTACAGTAGATTTTATTATCCGAAAATCTGTGAGAATTTCCCTGTCTCTTCCCACTTATTGCGACAAATCTCGATTTTGTTTTAGAATAATTCTTGATCTCAATAAGCCCTTCCCCGATATTCAACCGTGTCCGACCCGACCATGCAAGCGCTTCCTGAAACTTCTGATGCCGCGATGACGCGCAGTGGGATTCGTCTCACTCCGCAGCGGCGTTACGTGTACGAGGCGCTCATGGAACGGCGCGACCACCCCACGGCTCTCGAAGTTTTCCTTCGCGCCAAGGAGCGGATGCCCTCCATCTCCCTCGCCACGGTTTACAACTGCCTGGACGCCTTGACCGAGAGCGGCTTGGTCCGCCAGGTGAACTGCGACCGCTCCTCCTCCCGCTACTGCCCGAACCTCGTGCCGCACGGCCACTTTTTTTGCAAGGGGTGCGGCGTGGTCTTTGACGTTCCGGTCAACCCCGGCAACCAACCTGCATGGGAAGTCCCCTCCGGGGCGGACGTCTCGCATGTTGAAATCACTTTGCGCGGGCTGTGTCCCGCGTGCGCTCAAAAATCAACGCATCCCACCTCACCATTATGAAGTCACTCGTCATCAAAGACCTGCACGTTAACATCGGCGACCGCGAAATCATCCAGGGCCTGAGCCTCACGATTGAATGCGGCAAAGTGCACGCCATCATGGGGCCCAACGGCTCCGGCAAGAGCACGCTTTCCAAGGTGATTGCCGGGCACCCGGACTACACCGTGACGAGCGGCGAGGTGCTCATGGACGGGGAGAACATCCTCGGCATGGAGCCGGATGAGCGGGCGCGCAAGGGGATTTTCCTCGCGTTCCAATACCCGATGGAAGTGCCGGGGGTGACGATTGCGAACTTCCTGCGCGCCGCCGTGCAGGCGCGGCTGCCGGAAGGGGAGGAGCTTGAGGCTACGGAGTATTACCACCAGCTTTACGAGAAAATGGACTTGCTGGAGATGAACCGCGCGTTCACCTCGCGCTCCGTGAATGAAGGATTCTCCGGCGGCGAAAAGAAACGGTGCGAGATTTTGCAAATGGCGATGCTGCAACCCAAATACGCCATCCTCGACGAGACGGACTCGGGGCTCGACATCGACGCGCTGAAGATCGTCTCCCACGGCGTCAACGTCCTGCGCGGGCCGGAGCGCGGCATTCTCTTGATCACGCACTACCAGCGGCTGCTCGACTACATTGTGCCGGATTACGTCCACGTGATGGTCGCCGGGAAGATCGTGATGAGCGGCGGCAAGGAACTCGCCCTGGAGCTTGAATCCAAGGGCTACGACTGGGTGAAGGAAGAGGAACCCGCTGCTGCAAACTAAAGGAGACGCCATGTCAGAAACCACTACTGCACTTGATCTGGATCGGAGCGTTGGGGATTTCTCGTATCCCGAGCACCATAAATTCGACGCCGGCTACGGCCTCACGCGCGACACCGTCAACTACATCTCCGACGTGAAAGGCGAGCCGGATTGGATTCGCGAATTTCGCCTCAAGGCGCTGGACGTTTTTGAAAGCAAACCGATGCCGACGCACTGGGCGAGCAAGGATTTGGAGACGCTCGAGTTCGACAAGATCCGCTACTACCTTGCGCATGGCCAGCGGCCCACGCGCTCTTGGGACGACGTGCCCGAGGACATGAAGCAGACCTTTGAGCGGTTGGGCATCCCGGAGCAGGAACGCAAATTCCTGGCGGGCGTGGAGGCGCAATTCGATAGCGAGGCCGTCTATTCCAACATCCAGAAGGCCATTGGCGACCAGGGCGTGATCTTCACCGGTTCCACCGAGGCGCTCATCAAATACCCGGAGATTTTCCGCAAGTGGTTCGGGAAAGTGATCCCGACCGGCGACAACAAATTCAGCGCGCTCAACAGCGCGGTGTTCAGCGGCGGCTCGTTCATTTACGTCCCGCCGGGGGTGAAAGTGAAGCACCCGTTGCAAGCCTACTTCCGCATCAACGCCGAGAACTTCGGCCAGTTTGAGCGCACCCTCATCATCGCCGACGAGGGCTCGGAGCTGATGTATATGGAAGGGTGCACCGCGCCGAAGTTCGAGACCGCCACGCTCCACTCGGCGGTGGTCGAGTTGGTGGCAATGAAGGGGGCGAAGATACAGTATGTCACCGTGCAGAACTGGAGTAGCAATGTCTTCAACCTTGTCACCAAGCGGGGCATCGCGCATGAGGAGGCCGAGATCAAATGGATCGACTGCAACATCGGCTCGCGGCTGACGATCAAATACCCCGGCGTGATTCTCAAGGGTCGCAAAGCGCGCGGCGAGGTGGTCTCCATCGCGCTGGCCAGCAGCGGCCAGCACCAGGACACCGGCGCGAAGATGATCCACGCGGCGGACGAGACCACCAGCAACATCATCTCCAAATCCATCTCCGCCGGAACAGGCCGCGCCACCTATCGCGGGCTGGTTCATGTGCCGAAACACCTCAAGGGATGCAAGAATAACACCGAGTGCGATGCGCTTTTGATCAATACCGACAGCCGCACGGACACCTACCCCGCCATCACCGTGCGCGGGACGGGCAACGCCGTGCAGCATGAGGCGAGCGTGAGCCAGATCAGCGCCGACCAAATCTTCTACATGCAGCAGCGCGGGCTCACCGAAGGGCAGGCGATGAGCCTCTCCGTGAACGGCTTTGTCAACGACCTCGTGCGGCAGTTCCCGATGGAATATTCCGTGGAACTCAAGCGCCTCATCGACCTCGAAATGGAGGGGTCTGTAGGGTAACACCCAGCCCGGAATAAGTAGGAATTAGGAAGCCAGGAAAAGAATGAGCACACTTTTGTTTACCGATGAACCTGCACGGGCCGCTGCCCGGCAATTGTTTGATTCGCTGCCGATGCCGGGACGCACCGATGAGGCGTGGCGTTTTGTGAATTACAAGGGGCTGGATTTGTCGCCGTTTTCCCAAACGACAGCGCCCTTTCACGGCGACCGCGACCGCTTGATCAAGCGCTCCAACGGTCTGGCGCAGTCAGCGGGCAAGATGGTCTTTGCCAATGATGAGCTGCTTTCCCGTGAAGCGTTCTCCGAGGCGCTCGCGCAGAAGGGCGTGATCTGGAAGCCGCTGGAAGTTGCGGCTGCCGAGCACCCGGAGTTGTTCCAAAAACATTTCATGGCGCACGGCGCACCGCTCGGGAGCGCGAAATTCGCGGCGTTGCACGCGGCGCGCGTGAAGACGGGCACCTTCCTTTACGTTCCGCGCGGGGCGGAGATTGATCTGCCGATCGAGGTCTTCCATTGGCTGGGCGGCGAGGGGAACGCGACCTTCCCGCACACGCTGCTTATCGCAGAGGAGAACAGCAAGGTGACGCTCGTGGATTACTTCATGGGCGTGGAGCCGGATGTCGCCGGATTGGCCATTGGCTTCAACGATTTGTATGTCGGCGCCGGGGCGCAGTTGAACTACGTTTGCGTGCAGAACTGGAGCCGCAAGACGCTGGCGTTTCAGGTCAACAACACCGTGGTGGGCCGCGATGCGAGCGCGAAGAGCCTCAACGTCAATCTCGGCGGACGCTATGCGCGCACCGAGAGCGCCAGCAGCCTGACGGGCGAGGGAGCGCGCAGCGACATGCTCGCCGTCACCGTGGCCGAGGGCGAGCAGGAGTTCGACCAGCGCACCTTCCAGGATCACCTTGCGCCCGGCGCGTATAGCGATCTGCTTTACAAAAACGCGCTCGACGACGCGAGCCGCACGATCTTTGCCGGGATGATCAAAGTGGAGCCCGGCGCGCACCGCACCGACGCTTACCAGAAAGTGCGCAACCTGCTCTTGAGCGATGAGGCCGAGGCGAACTCGATGCCCGGCCTGGAGATCCTCGCCGACGAAGTCCGCTGTTCCCACGGGGCAACCAGCGGGCAGATCGAGGCGGAGGAACTCTTCTACCTGCTCGCGCGCGGCATCCCCAAGCGCGCGGCCCAGCGGCTCATCGTCCACGGGTTCCTGCAGGAAGCCATCGACCGGATCGGCAACCCTGCCCTTGCGGAGAAGCTCGGGGAGTTGGTGGCGGCGAAGTTTGAGAAATAGCACAGGTAGGGACGGCACTCCGTGCCGTCCCTACCA
>JBAXQF010000102.1:0-9163 GCA_037131875.1 Verrucomicrobiota bacterium | reverse complement strand
TTACACCAACGAATTCGCTAATTTTTTATCTTAATCGTGAAATTTCCGGGCTAGAAGCGGTTCCCAGAATAATCCCCTGGCATGACTGGACAGACGCCCCCTGCCGGGCGTAAGGTTTCCCTTCATGCTGCTCCTCCGGTTTCTAGGCAACACCGCCCTCTCGCTCTTCGGCTATCTCGGGGAACTCCTTTTCCTGATGCTGGAGACGGCGCGCTCTGTCGTCATGATGCCCATCCGCTGGCGGTTGACGCTGGGGCAGGTTCTTGAGGTCGGCTTTCGCTCGCAATTGGTGGTCGTCGTGACCGGCGCATTCACCGGGGCGGTCTTCGCAGCGCAGACCTATTTCCAATTTCACCGGCTCTCCATGGACACGGCGGTGGGCGCGGTGGTGGCGGTCTCGATGTTCCGCGAACTGGGGCCGGTGTTGACGGGGCTGATGGTGGCGGGCCGCGTCGGGGCCTCCATGTCGGCGGAGATCGGCACCATGAAAGTGACCGAGCAACTCGACGCCCTGCGCGCATTGGGGGTGCATCCCGTGGATTACCTGGTGGTGCCCCGCATGATCGCCATGATGCTCTCCATGCCCATTCTGGTGGCCGAGTGCGTCGGCATCGGCATCGTGACGGGGATGTTTGTCGCGGTCCATCTGCTTGGCGTCTCCCAGGTTTGGTATGTCAATTACATGCTCAAGTTCACCGCCCTGCGGGACTTGGAGATGGCGCTCACCAAGGGCTTTGTCTTCGGCGTCCTCATCGTCTTTGTGGCGTGCAACGAGGGCCTCAAGTCCAAGGAAGGCGCGGTGGGCGTGGGCCGCGCCACGACGGAAGCCGTGGTCATCGGCTCCCTTGTCATCTTGATCGTCAATTTCTTCCTGACGATGGTGCTCAACATTTTCTTCCCCGCAGGATAACGGCCATGGCTCAAGACCTTCCACACAGCATGCTCGCGGTTCAAGGGTTGATCAAACAGATCGACGGTCAGAAGATTTTGCGCGGGATCGACCTCTCGGTCGCCGCTGGCGAGACGCTCGTTATCATCGGACGCTCCGGCAGCGGCAAAAGCGTGCTGCTCAAGCACCTCATCGGCTTGATGCTCCCCACCTCCGGGCAGGTCTGGATCGAAGATCGGCAAATTGTCGGCCTCACGGAACGCCAGCTTTTGCCCATCCGCAAAACCGTCGGGATGATGTTCCAGGGCTGCGCCCTCTTCGACGCCATGACGGTGGAGGAAAACGTCTCCTTCCCCCTGCGTGAAGCCGGGGAGCGCGATCCGAAGGTCATCCGCGCCAAAGTCGCCGAGGCGCTCGACGTGGTGGACTTGACCGGGCACGAACAAAAACTCCCCGTGAACCTCAGCGGCGGCATGAAAAAGCGCGTCGCGCTGGCCCGCGTCGTCATCACGCGGCCCCACTGCGTCCTCTATGACGAACCGACTGCGGGGCTTGATCCCGTGGTCTCAGACTCGATCAACCACCTGATTCGGCGCTTGCAAAAGCGCTTTGGGGTGACATCCATTGTGGTCACCCACGACATGAAATGCGCCGAGCACGTCGCCGACAAAGTCGCCTTCATCCACGAAGGAGCGATCTATTTCTACGGCGCGTTTGCGGATCTCATTTGTTCCCAAGACCCCCTCATCCAAGACTTTATCCAAGGCCGTTCCGGCGACACTGACTGATATTTTACCCATGACTAACCCACAAAATGGACTGGAAATCAAAGTAGGCCTGTTTGTCTTCCTCGGCCTGGTCATCATCGCCGTCATGGCGATCCAATTTGGCCGCGTGGGCCAGGGGCTCTCGGATTTTTATCCCCTCACGGTGAAATTCCCCAACGCCAGCGGGATTGTCAAAAACGCCGAAGTCCACCTCTCCGGCGCCAAGATCGGCATTGTGGCCGAAGACCCGCAAGCGGTGGCAGGGCAGATCGGCTACGTTGCGGTCAAATTGCAGATCCGCAAGGATATCAAGCTCCCCAAGGGCTCGTATTTCCAAATCGACAGTTCGGGAATGATGGGAGACAAGTTTGTGGGAATCACCCCCTCGGGCGACTTCAAATACGACAATGCCAACCCGGATGACAAACGTGACCTCTTTAATCCCAACGACCCGAAAATGGTCATTGCCGAAAAGGCGGTGCTGGAAGGCTACCAATTACCCGGGCTGAGCGACCTCACCAGCAAGGGCGATGAAAGCATGAAGAAGCTCGCCTCCACCCTTGATGAACTCAAGGAAACGCTGCAAAAAATCCAGGGCGGCCTCTTGAACGACGAGAACATGGGCAACATCAAGGATTCCTTCGCGAGCATCAAGACCTCCACTGAGAACATTGCCAAGGCCTCGGAAAAAATCGACGGCATTGTGACCAGCGCACAAAGCGCGGTGGATTCCGCCAAGGAAACCTTTTCCGAAGCCAAGCAGACCATGGCCAGCATCGACGGTGCGGTTGCAGATGTGCGCGGCGTGGTCGCCTCCAGCCAGGCCGTTTTGAAATCCGCCCAAACCGGCCAGGGCACCCTCCCCATGCTGCTGGGCAACCGCGAAGTGGCCGACAACCTGCGCGCCGTGATCGCCAACATCCGCAAGCACGGCCTCCTCTTCTACCGCGACAGCGCGCCAGCCGCCGCGCCATTGGCGGCGGATGCCCAACCGAAGCCGAAAAGATGAAGCAATTAGGAAGCCAGGAAGCCAAGAAAAGGGATTTTTGGCTTTTATGAGGAGGAGCGAATCTCAACGAAAATCTTCTCCTCTGTCTTCTTCCTGGTTTCCTGGCTTCCTAATTCATCCATTTGTAAACACGCCTTAGCATGATCATCCTCGCCTCCGCCTCGCCCCGGCGCCGCCAGCTTTTGACCGAATACGGCTACACGTTCACCGTGGAGCCCGCCGATATCGAGGAATCGATGCCGCCGGGGCTCGACGTGGGCGAGATCACGCTCTTCAACGCCCGGCAAAAGGCGCTCGCCATTGCGGAAAAGAACCCGGAGGCGCTGGTGCTCGGCGTGGATACGCTGGTGGCGTTCGAGGGGACGGTGCTCGGCAAACCGGCGGACATGGACGAAGCGTTCGCCATGCTCAGCCGCCTGAACGGGCGCATCCACGAAGTCCACTCCGGCGTCTGGGCCGCGCGCAAAGCCACGGAAACGAACCGCGCCTTTGTCGAAGTCAGCCGGGTCAAATTCCGCACGCTCACGGAAGCCGAGTTGCGCCGTTACATGGCGCGCATCCATCCGCTCGACAAAGCCGGAGCCTACGCCGCGCAGGATGAGCACCCGGAAGGGATCGTCGAATGCATCGAAGGTTCGCGCACCAACGTGATCGGCCTGCCAATGGAAGCGCTGGCGAAAATGCTGGAGGCGTTCGGAACTCAGTAACATGCGCAAGGCAACCAGCGGATCGGAGAATTCTCATTGACGAAGCAGTTCCGCGCTCGTAGAAAACCAACAGCCACTTGTTTGAAGCGATGGCGGGCGCAAGCTCGTAGCTTCCAACGCGTGGCTTTTTCGTTTTTTCGGAGGGTCGCGCGGAAACACTGAACCATCGACACTTCTATAAATTCATCTCCATTGGCAGCCGCCCCGGTTTCCGCCATCCTTCACAATGACTGTATGAACAGAACAACCAACCGCCTCGTTCGTTCCCTTCTTCTTTTAACCGTTGCTCTTTCGCCCCTCGCAAAGGCTGGCGACGCCGACCCAAAGGACAACGCACCCTCCCAAGCCCTCACCTTTCCCACGAGCTACACCAGCGAAGGCTTTGCCAATCTCGCGGGCGGATACAAGCGGGGCGCGGTCTATGACGGGCTTTTGAGCGTGGGCGTGCAGGGGAATTTGGAGAAGCTGATCGGTTGGCGCGGCGGGAGTCTCCTTGTCAGCGGGCTCTATCCCCACGGCACCAGCCTGACAAACAACTACGTGCATGATCTCAACCATGTGAGCAGCATCGACGCCTATGACAGCATCCGCCTCTATGAAGCGTGGGTGCAGCAGGAGTTTGCCGAGGGCAAAGTGTCGCTCCGCCTCGGGCAGATTCTCGCCGATGAGGAATTTTTCGTCTCCGACAGCGCCGGGCTGTTTCTGAACGGCGCGTTTGGCGATCTCCCGGTGATCACCATGAGCATCAACGCCCCCGTTTACCCCACGGCGGCTCCAGGGGCGCGGGTGCGCTGGACGGCGACCGATGCCCTCTCGGTGCAAGCCGGGCTTTTCTCGGGAGACGCAGGCGATCCGGCCACCGAGAACAAGCACGGGCTGGACTGGCATTTGAATGAGGGAGTCCTCGCAATTACGGAAGTCGCCTACAAAATCAACAGCGAGAAAGGGAGCAAGGGGCTGGCGGGCGTTTACAAGCTGGGCGCATTCTTCCACAGCAGCGAACCCAACAGCGCCTTCCCCAATGCGCAGACCCGCGCCAACGCCGGGGGCTACTTCATTGCAGACCAGCAACTCTGGCGCAAACCGGGCACTGAGGATCAGGGGCTGAGCGGTTTCTTCCGAATGGGAGCCTCGCCCGCTGACCGCAGCAGCGTGCCTTTCTATTTCGATACCGGGTTCAATTGCAAGGGGCTCCTTCCCGAACGCGACAAAGACATCGCGGGCGTTGGGTTCAGCTATACCCATCTCAGCTCGGAGATGCGCGACGATGCCGGGGATCCCTCCATCACCCACCACGAGGCCGCGTTGGAAGCGACCTACAAAGTGGCGGTAAAAGAGTGGCTCACCGTGCAGCCGGATTTCCAATACATCTTCAACCCCGGCGGCATCCAGGGCGCGCCGAACGCCGTGGTCGCGGGCCTCCGCTGCACCCTGAATTTTTAGCCCTCCCAAGATAAACCGTATGCACATGGCAGATGCTTTGATCTCCCCCGCCGTGGGCGGAGCCCTGTGGGCCGCAAGCGCGGGCTGGATGGCTTGGTGCGCAAAGAAAGTGCGGGAGACTCGTGATGACCGGCTGATTCCCATGATGGGGGTGCTCGGCGCGTTTCTGTTCACCGCGCAAATGATCAACTTCTCCATCCCCGGCACCGGTTCGAGCGGGCACTTGGGCGGCGGCTTGCTCTTGGCCATCCTGCTTGGGCCGCACGCGGCTTTTTTGGTCATGGCATCTGTCCTGACGGTGCAGGCTTTTTTCTTCGCAGACGGCGGATTGCTGGCGCTCGGGTGCAACCTCTTCAATCTCGGCTTCTTCCCGGCGTTTATCGCCTATCCCCTCCTCTACCGTCCGCTCGCACAGGGCAAAGGCGGCAGGCGCGACTGGGCGGCAACGCTGCTCGCAGCCATTGCCGGTTTGCAGATGGGAGCGTTCGGCGTGGTGCTGGAAACAACCGCATCCGGCATCAGCTCCGTCCCGTTCGGCACGTTTGTCCTGCTCATGCAGCCAATCCACCTCGCCATCGGAGTCGTGGAGGGGCTGGCCACGGTGGCGATTGTCGGGTTTATCGCGTCCGCGCGGCCCGAGGCGCTGCTTGCATCCCCTTCCCCGGCACATAAAAGCCTGCGCCCGGTGCTGGCGGGCGTGCTCGTCGCGGCACTCCTGACCGGGGGCGCTTTGAGTTGGTTCGCTTGCAAGCACCCGGACGGCTTGGAGTGGGCTCTGGCGCGCGTGACCGGCAAGCCGGAACTGGAACCCGCGCAAGACACCGCGCATGCACAGGCGGCGCGCATCCAGGAAAAAACCGCCTTCCTGCCCGACTACGGTTTCCAACCCACGGAGCCGAAATCCGAAGCTCCCCAACCCAAGGCTTGGCCGGAGGTGAACGCGGGCACCTCGCTCTCGGGACTCCTCGGCGGCGCAATCACCCTGACGGTTGCCGGGTTGATCGGTTACAGCCTCAAACCCCGCCGCATCTCCACCTAAACCGCATTCCATGGGCCTTGGCAACTACATCGAAGCGGGAAAAATAGATGCCCTGGGGCGGCTGGATTCGCCCATTCACCGGCTCGATGCGCGCGCGAAAATCCTCACCACCGCGGCGTTCATCCTCGTGGTGATGTCCTTTGGCCGCTATGAGGTGGCGGCGCTCACGCCGCTGTTTCTTTATCCCTTCGCCCTAGCGTCCCGGGGGCACATCCCGGCGGGTTATTTGCTGGGCAAAATCGCCCTCGCCGCGCCGTTCGCTGTTTTTGTGGGCATATTCAATCCCGTGCTGGATCGCCAAACGATGGGGATGCTCGGCTCCTGGCCGATTGCCGCAGGGTGGTTCTCGTTCGCGTCCATCCTGCTGCGGTTCGTCCTCACCGTGAGCGCCGGGTTGATTCTCATCGCCACCACCGGCATCCACAGCCTTTGCGCTGCGCTGGTGCAACTGGGCGTGCCGCGTGTGTTCGCGGTGCAATTGCTGTTTCTCCACCGCTATTTTTTTGTCATCGGCGACGAGGGACGGCGGATGCTGCGGAGCGCGGAAATGCGCACGGAAGGCACGCGCCGCCTGAGCCTGCACACCTACGGAACCTTGACCGGCCACTTGCTGCTGCGCTCCATGGATCGCGCCCAGCGGATCTACCGCGCCATGGTCAGCCGAGGCTTTGAGGGGGAAGTGCATCTGCTGCGGCAACGCGCGGGCGGCCGGAACGACGTAGCGTTTTTCGTCGCGTGGGGGGCGTTTTTTCTCCTCGCGCGGCAATGCAACCTCGCGGGCGTTTGGGAACGGTGGATTTCAGGAGGGGGATTATGATGCCCATTACCGATCCAAACATACCTCTAATTACACCTCCAGGCATCCATCGTTTTCGGCATAAACCCGAAGGGTTGAAAGACAATAGCCGGGGGTTGAGCGCAGCGACACCCCCGGAACGGGCCATGCAGACATCTCACCCCGAAGGGGTGGCAGAGCGCGTGGTGTTGCCTGCCGTTCTGCCACCCCTCCGGGGTGAAGCGCGTGACTTCACCTACCGGGGGTGTCGCTATCGCTCAACCCCCGGCTATTCGCTGAAACCCCTTCGGGGTTCTAACCAACGGCATCACAAAACAGCATGAGTCATCACTTGGTTGAAGCGCGGGATTTGGGGTTCACTTACCCGGACGGGACGGAGGCGCTGCGCGGCGTCACGTTCCGCATCACCCACGGCGAATCGGTCGCCATTGTCGGCGGGAATGGCGCGGGAAAATCCACACTCGTGCAGCATTTCAACGGCTATCTGATGGCCACCAAAGGCGAGGTGCGTATCGGCGATTTTCCGCTGACCCGTGAAACGCTCGCCGCCGTGCGGCGCACGGTAGGGCTGGTGTTTCAAGACCCCGACGATCAGCTCTTCATGTCCACGGTCTTCGACGATGTGGCGTTTGGCCCCTTGCATTTTGGCCTGCCGCCCGCCGTGGTGGAAGAACGCGCCGTGGCGGCCCTGGAACGCGTGGGCATGCTGCACTTGCGCGAGCGCCCGCCGCACAAGCTCTCCGGCGGGGAAAAGCGGGCCGTCTCCATCGCCACCGCCCTCGCCATGGCCCCCGACATCCTCGTCATGGACGAGCCCTCCTCCAATCTCGACCCGCGCGGACGCCGCCGCCTGATCCACCTGCTGCGCACCTTCGATCACACCAAAATCCTCGTATCGCACGATCTGGAACTGGTCGTGGAACTCTGCCCGCGCGTCCTCGTGCTCGACGGGGGGACCGTCGTGGCCGACGGATGCACAGCGGAGATTTTCGCGGACGAAGCCTTCATGCTCGCGCACGGCCTGGAGCGCCCGCACAGCCTGCTCCACCGCCACCCGCATCACTGAGCTACCCCACGTCCAGCAGCGCCGCGACCTGCCCGGCGACGTCGCCGGTGCGCATGAGCGCTTCGCCCACCAGCAAAGCGTTGGCTCCGGCGGCGAAGACGCGCCGGGCGTCGGCCTGGGTCTTGATGCCGCTTTCGCTCACCAGCAGCACTCCCTCGGGCACTTCTTCGCTGATGATCTCGGTGGCGTGCAGATCGACTTCAAATGTGGTCAGGTTCCGGTTGTTGATGCCGATGAGGTTCGAGCCGCAATCCAGTGCGCGGTCGAGTTCTTCAGGCGTGTGGACTTCCACCAGCACGTCCAATCCCAAGGTCGTCGCGGTGTCGTGGAGCCGCTCCAGTTCGGGCTGCTCCAAGGCGGCCACAATCAAGAGGATCGCGTCCGCTCCGGCCACCGCCGCTTCAAAAATTTGCGCTTCGTGCAGGATGAAATCCTTGCGCAACACCGGGAGCCCGATGGCTTTGCGCACCTGCACGAGGTAGCCGAGGTTGCCTTGGAAAAATTCCGCGTCGGTGAGCACGGAAACCGCGTGCGCCCCCGCCGCCTCGTAGGCTTGGGCAATCGCCACGGGGTCGAAGGCTTCGACAATCGTCCCCACCGAAGGCGACGCCTTTTTCACTTCGGCGATGAGGCCGAGCGCATCCGGGCCTTGGTCAATGGCGGCGGCGAATCCCCGGTAATCGTTGCGCAGCAGAGCCTCCGCGCGCAGAAGTTCCACGCGTGGAAGCAGGCGGGCGATCTCCGTGCGTTTTTGGTCGAGGATGGTTTGCAGACGATTCATGGCCCGCCGAATAGAGCAGTTCTGCGGCCCGAGGAAAAGAAGATTGAATTGAATAGATTTCGCGCAAAGGGACGCAAAGAACGCAAAGGTTCGGAAAGAAGAAATTCCGAAAAATCTGCGTCCCTCTGCGAAATATCCCCTCCCCAAAGTCTCGGGGCTCCGCATACAGGCTTCGCTGCGCTTCGCGGGAAGTAGACTGCGATGCAGTAAGGCGGTCTGCGGACAACACCTCCTCTTTCCTTTGCGTTCTTTGCGTCCCTTTGCGCGAGTCCTTCTGCCGAATTTAGATTGAATTGCGCAGGGGGTGGTATAAACGGCAGGTATGTCCATTGATCCCAAGCTGCTCGCACTGCTGCGCTGCCCTCAGACCGGCCAGCGACTGGCGCTTGCCACCCCGGAACTTCTCGAAAAACTCGAAGCCCAGCGCCGCGCCGGAACCCTCGCGCTTGCGGCAGCGCAGCCGCAGTGGAATCCCGCCGAGCCCCTGGAAGCCGTCTTGGTTCGCGAAGATGGCCTCGCGGGCTACCCGGTGCAAGGCGGCATCCCCATCCTCCTTCCCGATCACGGAATGGAGATCGCGCCACTGTAGCGCCGGAAACAAAGAAAAATCTGGAACTCAGCAACGGTGTTAGGAAGCAAGGGGAATTTGAGGATATTTGAGGGCGA
>JBAXQF010000101.1:0-9278 GCA_037131875.1 Verrucomicrobiota bacterium | reverse complement strand
CGTGACGCCACTCGCCGCCACGGAATGTGTAAAGACATTCAGGGAAAACGCTCTAAAGCGTTTGGATTGGATATGCCGCCCATGATTTGCGGAGTGAACATTCCCTTCATCCAATAAATCTCCCCTTTGCATTGGGCTTGGGGAGGTGTATAGGAAGATTCATGTATCTCCTCGGATTCTTCAACAATCTTGCGGGAATGGACGGCATCATCCTTCTCATCATCGTTCTCCTTTTGTTTGGAGCCAAGCGGCTGCCCGAACTCGCCCGCGGGCTCGGTTCGGCGATCAACGAGTTCAACAAAGCCAAGGACGACGTGCATCGCCAGATCGCCCAAGCTGCCGAACCGCCTCCTGCCGCCCCGGTTCCGCCGACCGCCCAACCGACTGTCGTGACCACGCCGGAAGCCAGCCAGCCGCACCCGCCGCAGGATCAGCTTCCCAAGGCGTAAACCCACACTTGAGTTGAGAGTTGGAAGTTGAGAGTTGAGAGAAGAAGACGCCAAGATGCGAATGTTCTTCCTCTCTCAACTCTCAACATCTTTTGCTCTCAACTTCCGCCCATGAAACGCCTCCTGCTGTTGCTCCTTGGCGTTGGAGTTTCCTGCGGGGCGGCTTTCGGCAAGGATTTCGTTTTTGCCGGTTACAACGTGGAAAACTATGCGCCGTTGGCAATCCCCGGCGAGACCAAGAGCGGGCAGCCCGGCAAAACGGCGGAAGCGGCAACGGCGGTGGTGCAGGTCGTTCAGGAGATCGGCCCGGACATTCTCGGCGTCTGTGAAATGGGGTCGGCCCCGCAGTTCAAGGAGTTCCGCAAACGGCTCGAAGCGGCTGGGCTGGGCTATTGCGATTTTGAATGGGTGGAGAGCGCCGACCCGGCCCGCCACTTGGCCTTGGTGAGCCGCTTTCCCATCGTGGCGCGCCAATCCGTGGCCGATCTCCCCTACGAATCCCACGGCATGCGGCAAAAAGTCCGGCGCGGTTTTCTGGATGTCACCGTGGAGATTCACGCCGGGTTCCGGCTGCGCATCGTGGGGGCGCATCTCAAATCCAAACGCCCCTCGCCCGAAGGCGCGCCTGACTTGGAGCGGCGGCAGGAAGCCCACTTGCTGCGCCAGCACATTGATGAAATCCTGGCGGCGGAACCCGCGATCCCGCTGCTGCTTTTTGGCGATTTCAACGATACGAAGGAACAGCCCACGATCCAGGAAATCACCGGACGCCGGGGTGCGACGGAAGCGCTCACGGAACTGCGCCTTGCCGACAGCGTGGGCGACCGCTGGACTTATTACTGGAAGGCGGACGACGTCTATTCGCGGATCGACTTTCTCTTTGTCAACCGCGCCCTCGCGCCCCGCGTGGTGCATGAACGCTCGGGCGTTTATCGCTCGCCGCTCTGGAACCAAGCCAGCGACCACCGCCCGCTGTTCGCCACCATTCACCCTCCTGCCGAACCCGCCAAATGACTCCCCGCCTTCTCCTCGCCCTGTTTCTGCTTCCCCTTGCCGCGCTCGCGCAGGTTACGGATCGCACCGAGGAGGATTGGAACGCGGTGCTGGCGCTGGAAGCCGGGCCGCAGCAGACCATGCAATCCCGCGAACAGGCGCGCACGGTCGCGCTGGCGCACTTGGACAAGCAGGAGAAGGGGCTCCGTGATTTCATCCACAATCACCCCCAATCCCCTCACGCCGCGGATGCCCAGTTGCGGCTTGCGCGCCTGCTCGCCACCCGCAGCGACCTGACGGGAAAGCCCGCTTCCTTTGACTCCGCCCTGCGCCTGCTCGCCGAGGCGCTTAAAACCGCGCCCGAGGAGCGGCGCGCGGATTTCGCCTTCGCGCAGATCGCCCTCGGCATGCGGCGCATCGCGGTTCCCACGGACAAAGATCGTGACGCGCTGGTGGAACAAATGAACGCCTTCCAGTCGGGCTACCCCAACGACCGGCGGGTGGCCCCCTTGATCACAGAAATAGCCACGCTTTTCGATGAGCAGCCCCGGCGCAAGCAAGCCCTGCTCAATCAGGCGCTGGCCGCCGCGCGCACGCCGGAACTCCGCGCACGCATCGACGACGACCTGCGGCGGCTTGCATTTTTGGGGCAGCGCATCGAAGTCAAGGGCACGACCGCCAGCGGCGCGGAGGTGGATCTCGCCCAATTCCGGGGGAACGTGGCGCTCGTTTATTTCTTCGCAAGCTGGTCTGCACCCAGCCTGGCCGGGTTGGATGAGGTGGAATACCTGCGCAAAACCTTTGCCAAAGAGTCCGTGGAGGTCATCGGAATCAGCCTGGATTCCACCCCCGAGACTCTCGCTGCAACGCTCAAAGCCCGCAAGATCACATGGCCGGTCATTTTTGACGGCAAAGGATGGAAGAGCCCGCTCGTGCGCAGCCTTTCCCTGAACGCCCTGCCCACCCTCTGGCTTGTGGATCGCCAGGGCCGCCTGCGCACGCTGAATGCCAAGACGGAGAGCGAGGCGCTCGTGCGGGAGTTGCTCAAGGAGAAGAAAAACTAGATACGCATCCACCTCCACCGCTCTGCCGTAATCCTTATTATGAAGCTATTCCTCTTGATTCTGGCGGGGGTTCTCCTCGCGTTCCTCATCGTTTGGTTCCTGCGCAATTCACGCGCCAACACGGAGACAGCCCCCTACCAACTGCTGCGCAGCGACGGAGCGGTGGAACTCCGCGATTACCCGGCGCTTACATTGGCAACAACGCCCATGCGCGACACGCGCGGCTCCGAGGCGTTCGGCCAGCTTTTTGCATTCATCACCGGCAAAAATGCGACGTCGGAAAAAATCCCGATGACCACGCCGGTGTTGATTGATCCAGCCAGGGACAAGCCGACCATGAGCTTTGTGCTGCCGCAAGCCGTGGCGCAAAAAGGCGCGCCCCAGCCGGGCGGTGCCGTGAGTTTGCGCACCCTGGAGGCGGGCCGCTACGCGGTGCTGCGCTTTAAGGGAAGCGGCAGCAACCAAAACCAGCAGGAGGCCGTCGAGCAGTTGAACGCCTGGCTGCGCGCCCACAACATCGCCGCCGAAAGCGAGCCGATTTTCGCCTACTACGATCCGCCCTGGACGCCGGTCTTTCTCCGCCGCAACGAGGTGATGGTGCGCGTGGGCAAAGAAACGCCGTAACGCCCGCTGTTTTTTTGGTTCGCCCAACAGCGCATTTCATTGGAAGCTGGAGGCGATGCCCGATCCAACGCCCGCCTCCCTCCATGACCTGACGCTTCCCGCCCTCCAGCGGGAACTCGCGGCTTCCGGCGTAGCGCAAGTCCATGCACGGGCGCTTTGGCGGGTGCTCTATCGCGGGACGGCCACGCATCTGAACGAGCGCGCCGATTTCCTGCCGCCGCTGCGCCGTTGGGTGGAAGAAGCCACCCGTGAAGGCGGACGGTTCCCTCTGGAAACGCCGGAGGCGGTGGCCGACCTCAAAAGCAGCGATGGGCAGACCCGTAAATTTCTCCTGCGGCTGCGCGACGGCGAGACCGTGGAAACGGTGATCATGGGCTACCCCGGCCGCTCCACCGCCTGCGTAAGCACCCAGGCGGGCTGCGCGATGGGCTGCACGTTTTGCGCCACGGGTCAGGCCGGGTTTTCGCGGCATCTGCGGCCCGGCGAGATTGTCGCCCAACTCTTGCACTGCCAGCGCGCGCTCCAGGCCGAGGGACTGCCGGGCTTGCGCAACCTTGTGCTCATGGGGATGGGCGAGCCGCTGCACAATTACGACGCGGTGATGACGGCGTTGGAAATCGTCACCGAACGCGGCGGCCTCAACATCGCCCCGAGCCATGTCTCGGTGAGCACCGTGGGCGTCGTCCCCGGCATCCTGCGCATGGCGCAAGAAAACCGCCCCTACAACCTCGCCCTGAGCCTGCACGCGGCCACCGACACCGAACGCACCGCGCTCATTCCGATCAACCGTCGCTGGCCGCTGAACGAACTCCTCACCGCCTGCCGCACCTACACCACGGCAACGGGCCGCCGCATTTTCATCGGGTGGACACTCATCGCGGGAGCCAACGACGCCCCCGCGCAAGCCGAACAACTGGCCGAACTGCTCGCAGGCCTCGACGCCCACATTAACCTCATCCCGCTCAACCCCACCGACGGCTACGCAGGCGAAACCACCTCCGAGCAAGCCGCGCAACACTTCAAAGCGATCCTGCAAAAGGCAGGCTTCCCCTGCACCCTGCGCCAGCGTCGGGGCATCGATGTTGCCGCTGGCTGCGGGCAGTTGCGGGGAGTGCAGAAATAAAAATTAGGAAGCCAAGAAGCCAGGAATAAAATTTCGCGCAAAGGTACGCAAAGGACGCAAAGACAGAATCTTGGAAGGACAGAACTCCAAAAAACGCAGTCACTTTGAAGGTGAGGAGCATAAAACCCTTCAGTTTTTCCTCGTTCCCAAGCTCCAGCTTGGGAACGCCCTTGTCCGCGAGGCTCCCGCCTCGAAAGCGTGGACGCGAATGCTGCCTTGGAGCCCAAGCTGGGGCTTCGTAATGAAGACAAAAAAATCTGCGTCCATCTGCGCAATCTGCGGACTCTTCTGTTTCCTGGTTTCCGGGTTTCCTGATTTTTCCCTTCTCGGGCATATTCCCCCACCTCTTTTTCCTGCTTTCCCGGAGCCGGTTTGTAGCGTAGCCTTGCGGACTCACTACGATGCGTTGCAGCACAAGGCAGTTTCTTTTTCTCATTTTCATGGTCGGACTCGTTCTGATGCACGAGTCGCGCACCCCGCCCTTGAACTCGGTGGAAGCCGCTTTCTCCCGCTGGCTTTCCGTCAATGCCTCCCGGCATCCCGAGGCGGCTCCGCTGGTGCTGGTGCAGATTTCCGATGAGGATCTTGGCGCACACCCGCTGCCATGGTCGCCCGTGGATTACTCCCTGTTCTTCGGCGCGGCGCTCCCGTTCCAACCCCCGGTACTCGCCGTGGAGCCGGTGCTGAATTGGAAGACGGCGGAGCCGCAACAGATTTCGCTTTTGCACAACCAGACGCTCCGCGCTCCGAAGGTGCTCTTGGGCAGCGATCTCGGCTTCCCTGAAGACCCGGCCTTCGTACCGCCTCTCCAAGAGGTTCCCGTGCTGCGCAATGTGCAGGGGGATGCCAGCAGGGTGCGCGAATTTCCAATGGTCGCCACGCAACCGTGCGAGGAACTCCGCCTCGCGGCCACGCTCGGCTTTTTTGAACCCTCCGCCGCCAGCAACGGCAAACCCGTGGGCCGCGTGCCGCTGGTGTTCCGCTACCGGGGTCAGGTGGTGCCGTCGTTTGTTTTGCAGGCGGCAATGCTCTACTTCGGCGTGACGCCCGAAGAGGTGACGGTCGCGCCCGGCTCGCACATTGCGCTGGGAAAAGAACTGCGCATCCCCGTGGATGCCGCCGGAACCATGCCGGTGGATTTCACCATCCCGGTCATCCGCTTCACCATGGCTGAACTGCTCCTCTCCGCAGAGCAATACCAAGGCGGACACCAGACCATCGCTCCCGTGGCGCAGTTGAAGAACGCCGTGACACTGCTCGCACGCACCGACACGGAGTCCCGCACCCTCCCGCTCGCCAACGGGCGCAACGGCTCGCGGGGGGAACTGGCGGCAGCGGCGATTGCCACGATCCAGCGGGGGCGCTTCCCCCAGCGCGCAGGGCTGCTGGTGGATTCGGTGATCCTTTTGGAAGGGCTGGTGCTCGGCTGGTTTTGCAACCGCTTGGGCAAGCTGCAGGTGGTGGCGCTCTGCACGGGAATCTTCGGCTTTTACCTGCTCGGTGCCCTGGGCGTTTTCACCGCGTGGGATGTCGTGCTTCCGCTGACGCTCCCGGCAGGGCTGCTCGCGTTTCTGGTTCTCTTTCGGCAACTGGAATAATCCTCCCAAATAATCCCCCCATGCGTTTTGTCAACCACACCCGCCGGGTCGAGATCGGCTCCAACTGTTACTCGCTGGAAACCGCGGGCAAACGCATCGTGCTCGATTGCGGGATGCACCCGCGCCAGGAGGGGCTGGAAGGACTTCCCGACCTGGAAGCGCTGCCCGATGACAGCGTGGACGCCGTTCTGCTCACGCACGCCCACCAGGATCACATCGGCTCCCTCCCCGTGCTGATGCGCCGCCATCCGCGGGCGCAACTTTTCGCCACGGAAGCCACCCGGCAGATCGGCGACGTGATGCTGCACAACTCGGTGAACGTCATGCTGCGCATCCGCGAGGAACAGGGCGTCGCCTCCTACCCGCTCTTTACCCACCGGGAGGCTGATACGACAATCAAACGCTGCCTGCCCGTGCCGTTGCGCCAACGCTGGAGCGTGGAGGGCGAACGACTCAACGCTCGCGAGGAATCCCCGTTGAGCTTCGAGTTTTTCGACGCCGGGCACATCCTCGGCTCTGCGGGCGTGATGGTGCGCAGCGAAGGCCGCACGCTCTTTTACACCGGGGACGTCAATTTCGATAACCAGACCGTGACCGCCGCCGCCCGGTTCCCCGAGGAGCCGCTCGACGTGCTTGTGATGGAAACCACGCGGGGGGACAGCCCCTCCGAACCCGGCTTCACCCGCGCTTGCGAGGAAGCGCGCCTGGGCGAGGCGATCCGCGATGCGCTGGCACGCGGCGGCGCGATCCTCATCCCGGTTTTCGCGCTGGGCAAAACGCAGGAGTTGCTGGCAATGCTGGCCGGGTTCCAAGCGCAGGGGATCATCCCGCGCGGCCTGCCGGTTTACATCGGCGGGCTCAGCACCAAGCTCACGGAGATTTACGACAAACTCGCCGGGCAAACCTTCCGGCTCAAGCCCGAACTGGAACTGCTTCATACCGTCGCCCCCTTCGTGGTGGGCGGCGCGGATTTGAACTCCCTCGCCGTCAAAGGCGGGCGCATCTACGCCCTCACCAGCGGCATGATGTCTGAGAACACCCTCTCCAACCTCTTCGCCTCCAAGTTCATCACCGACCCCGCCAACTCGCTCTTCTTCATCGGCTACGCCGATCCGAATTCGCCCGGCGGGCGGATTCGCAGTGCGAAACAGGGAGATTGCATCCAACTCGACGCCCGCCATCCCGCGCAAAAACTGGAGTGCGCCCTCAATACGTTCAACTTCAGCGCCCACGCCTCGCGGGAGAGCATCCGGGCCTGGGTGAACAAAGTCGCGCCCAGGAAAATCGTCCTCGTCCACGGCGACACCCCCGCGATCGAGTGGTTCCGAGAGACCCTCAGCGCGGATCTCCCCGGCAGCGAAGTGCTCGTGCCCACGCCGGGAGAAGCGCTGGAATTGTAGAGAAAAAACGCTCGGCCTGAAGCGATGCGCGGTAGCGCGCATTGGGTGCAGCGTCACGCTGCAAAAAAAACATCCGCCGCCCCTTTGCAGGAACGGCGGATGAGCGTGCTAACTATGAATCACTATTCCGGCAGAGCGCACTAGAACGTCGCACCGATACCGGCTTGGTAAACCACGCGGTCTTTGTCGATCGGGGTCGCAATGTCATACACCCAGGCCGTCTGATTGGCCAGGCGGTAGTAAGTTGCTCCAGCGTTGAAGGCCCATGTCCCGTATTTCGCCGGGATGCAGCCAATCGCCACGGAGGCATTCACGCCGCCCGAGAAATACCCGAAGCTCTTGTTCTCCACATAGAACTGGCCGGAGCCAAATCCTGCGTTGATGGGGAAGGAGATCGTCACCGGGCCGTAAGCCGGAAGAGCGGGAAGGACGCCCACTTCATAGTAGTTGCCCTGAACGGTGGAATAGCCGTTGACCGCTTTGCCAGCCAACTCGCGCATGTAGGTCACGTGCGGGTGGAGGGCGAAGGCGCCGAGCAGATCGGTGTCATTGTAAGCCAGGCTGAAGTTCAGATTGCGGGACGGCTTGAAGCCGTTGTTGGGGCTGTCGAACTCAAAGTAGCTCGTGGTGAGCGTGTAGTTCTTGGCGAAAGTGACGGCCACGCCGGGCGTGTAGTCAAACTCATAGAAACTTGCGCCAGAGCCCTGCTTATTGACCGCAAGGGTGCGAGCGTCTTGGAAGCTGCCCCAGATGCCCAGGTTCAGGCTGACTTTGTTCACAAAGCCCTGGCCTTCATAGAGGCTGAAATAGAGATCGGCATACGGCTGTGCGATGACTCCCTTGATCTCCTGCGGCGCGCCGCGGGAAATGTATTCAGAGACAAAGTTGACGCCAAGATCGCCGGTGAGGACGGATGCTTTTGGAGTCTCGACGACTGCTTTCGAATCTGTGCCCGCGTAGAGCGAGTGGGTCAAGAAGGCTCCAGCCAGCGCGAGGCCGACGCCGAGAGTGAGGTTTTTGATTTTAGCCATATTTCTTTAGGTTTTTTGTTTTTGGGTCTTTGGATGTGTGCCGTTGTCGGCAGGCCCTCCCTTAGCAATTACCTTGCCAACCCATTGAAACACATTTAATATTAACTGTAATAGCTTCATTACAAGCTACTTACAGAACATCGACACCCTTTTACGGCTCAGGGTTTCTACTGTGTATTTTTCGCCAATCCTCCCTTGGGGTGAGCAATTTGAGCCACCAAATACCCTCAAACCGCACCTCCACGGAATTTCTCTTTGCAGCATGCCGTCGGCATGCTTTCTTGAGATGCAACAACCTTAAAACACTATGTCTATCCTCGTTGGAAAACCGGCTCCAAACTTCACCACCCGCGCCGTAGTCAACGGCATCATTGAGGAAAACCTCTCTCTGGAAGCATTCCGCGGCAATAAATACGTCGTCCTTTTCTTTTACCCGAAGGATTTCACGTTCGTCTGCCCCACCGAACTGCACGCGTTCCAAGCCTGCCTGGACGAATTCCAAGCGCGCAATGTGGAAGTGCTCGGCTGCTCGACAGACACCGCCGAGACGCATTGGGCCTGGCAGCAAATCCCCAAATCCGGCGGCGGCATCCAGGGCGTGCAATACCCGCTCCTGGCCGATGCCAACAAGACCATCGCCTCTTCCTACGGGGTGCTCAACGGCGAGTACAGCCTGGATGAAGAAGGCCACCTCACCGCCAGCAGCGAGATGATCGCCTTTCGCGGCCTGTTCCTGATCGACCGGCAGGGCATCGTCCGCCACCAGCTTGTCAACGACCTGCCGCTGGGCCGTTCGGTGAAGGAAACCCTGCGCATCGTCGATGCGCTCCAGTATTTCGAGCAGCACGGCGAAGTCTGCCCCGCAAACTGGATGGTGGGCAAAGAGGCGATGAAGCCGACCCACGACGGCGTGGCCGTGTACCTGGCGCGGAATTAAGAAATATAGAGCATTTTACAAAAAAATGTGGCCAGTGGCTTGGGAGCGCCGAAGGCTGG
>JBAXQF010000100.1:0-9308 GCA_037131875.1 Verrucomicrobiota bacterium | reverse complement strand
CGGCGCTCCCAAGCCACTGGCCACATTTTTTTGTAAAATGCTCTAGAGCGCCGCTTCTGCCGCCGCTTTGTCCGGGAAGATGCGGAAGACTTTGTCGAGCTGCGCGATGTGGAAAATGACTTCCACGGTGTCCCGCAGCCCCAGGAGCGCAAGCTCGCCTCCGTAGGCGTGGACGCTCTGCATGGCCTCAATCAAGACCGCCATGCCGGAGCTGTCGATGTAGGTCACGCGGGAAAGATCGACAAAGACCCGGCGCGGATGTTCACCCAGCAATTGCCACACGCCTTCCTTCACGCGCGGCGAGGCGTGCAAATCAATCTCGCCCTGCAACACGAGCACATTCGGCTCCGGGATGGATACACTGGCCATCGGTTCCAAAAACAGCGGGGGCTCTATCCCTTAACCGGAACCCGCTGTTCCCGTGGCCTTAATCCCGGAAATTCTTGAACGAGAGGGCCACGCCGAAATCCTTGCCGCGCAGGAACGCGATGACCTCCTGGAGGTCGTCGCGCTTCTTGCCGGTCACGCGGATTTGCATGTCCTGAAGCGCGCATTGCACCTTGGCGGTCATCGCCTTGACGGCTTTGGTGATCTCCTTGGCTTTGTCCCCTTCAATCCCCTGCTTGATGACGATCTTCTGCGTGGCGTGGCCCAACGGCGAGATGGCCGGGTCTTTGCGCTCGACGTTGCGCAGGTCGATGTTGCGCTTGGCCAGCTTGCCGACGAGGATTTCTTCCAGGCCCTTCAGGCGGCTCCCGTCTTCGGCGGAAAGGTTGATCTCGTTTTTCTCCATCTCGATTTTCGCCGTGCTCCCCTTGAAGTCAAACCGCGCCGCGAGTTCCTTGCGGGCCTGGTTGATGGCGTTGTCGATCTCCCCTTTGTCAATTTCGGATACAATGTCGAAGGATGGCATGGGGCGATTATGCCTTCGGAAAGGCGCTCCCGGAAGCAGAAACACAACCATTAGCGCTTGTGATCATTGCGCTTTCCAAAAAAAGCAGTTGCATTTGGACGCAGTTCTCCGAAAATTTGAAGTCTATGGCCGATTCATCCAACAAATACGCCGACAACGTCCCCGGACGCTTTTACGTCGATGACCAGTGCATCGATTGCGACCTTTGCCGCGAAACCGCTCCCGCCAACTTTGGCCGCAGCGAAGAGGGCGGTCACTCCTACGTGCTCAAACAACCGGAAACCCCTGAAGAGGAAACCCTCTGCCAGGAAGCAATGGAAGGTTGCCCGGTGGAGGCCATCGGCAACGACGGCGAATAGGTTCGACCCTTATAAATTGGTTTTGAAAGCCCTCACGTTCTCGCGAGCGTGAGGGCTTTTTTCCCTATGACCCCCCACCAACGCGCACAAATCTTCCGCGAATGGCGCGGGCTGCCCCAACCGCAGCCCAAGCCCGACCGCCAGACGACCGCCGCCGAGGTGATCGGCAAGGTGATGGCCTCGCTCGGTCTGGGCGAACGGCTCCGGCAGGAGGAGGTGCTCGGCGCGTGGAAGGAACTGGTCGGTGATTTCATCGCCAGCCACGCCGCGCCGCAGCGGCTCGACAAAGGCGTGCTCATCGTCCAAGTCCTCCAGCCGACCATGCACTACGAACTCGACCGCGTCTGGAAACCGCAGATCCTCCAAAAAATGAAGGATCGCTTTGGAGCGCGCACGGTGCGGGAGATCCGGTTTCGGATTGGGTAGGAGCCAACAGCTATGCTGAAGAACTGGACAGCCTCTCGTTCCCAAACTCATCCGACGGAAGGAGGATGGAACGCACTTGTCCCGGCAACTCGATTGCCGGAACGGGGCGTGCAAACACATCGAAGCGCCATTCCCCCACCGCCGCAATAGAGTTGCGCCCAGCAATGACGTTCCCAAATGGAGTTTGGGAACGAGAGTAAAAATCTGCGTCCATCTGCGCAATCTGCGGACAACTCCTCTTCCTATGCCTGACCAAATCCACATCGAAGCCCTTGAAGTCCGCACCCACATGGGCGTGCCGGAGGAGGAACGCGCCGCGCCGCAGCGGTTGACCGTGACGCTCACGCTGGAGCCGAACACGGACTTTCGCGCGCTGGGCGACCGGATCGAGGCGACGATTGATTACGCCGCCGTCTGCGAGGCGGTGAAAACGCTCGCCGCCGCCCGGCCCCGGCGTTTGGTGGAGACGCTGGCCGAGGAAATCGCCGCCGAATTGCTCGGGCGTTTTCCCATCCGCCAGGTTGCGGTGGAAGTCCGCAAATTCATCCTGCCCGAGACCGATCACGTCGCCATCCGCATCACCCGCCCCTGACCGGGCTCAGGAAAGCGCGGGGAGCGTGTAAGCCCGGCTACGTGGTAGAATCGGTAGATTTGTCCCAAAGGGACAACCCGAAAGTAGCCCGGCGTTTTAACGCCGGGCTACTCTCAGAGCGTCCCTCTGGGACGCAAACCCGACGCATACCGGGAAAATATTCTCGTAGATGGTATTATTTCAGAATATGCAGCCCGCGCAGCAGAATCTCCGGCACCATCTCGTAAAAGCGGTCGAACTGGATGCCTAAAATCCAGTATTGGCGAAGATCATAGGCGCACAGGCCCACCACCCCGAGGACAAGCCAGAACGCGGGGCGTTTTCCCCCGAACCGGGTGGCAAGCAGGCTGAGCTGCGTGAAGGCCAACAGCCGCAAAGGGGCGTCCCACATGTTGGCGAACCGCAGGTTCATGCCGTAGCGGAGATTGCACATGACCAGATAGCTGGCGGCGATGAAAAGCGCGGCGAAAAGCTGGGGCCGGTGCCGCTCCCGGTCGAGCTGGAACAGGGCGCCCAGGCTCAAGATGAGCACCAGCGGGCTGACCAGCAGGAGATCCACCAAGTAACGGTACCACGGGCCGTCCTGGGTTTTGATGGCGAATTCGAGGGTGTAATTTTTTGTGCTAAAGAGGATGTAGGCGGCGAAAAGACTTTCGAGCCCCCCGGCAAGCGCGGTCAACACGAGCACCCCAAGCGCCGGGCCGAGCACGGTGGCGAGCACGAGCGGCCGGTTTACCGTGCCAAAACCGAGCCAGCGGTTGGCGATGAGCAGGGCCACGATACTGACCCAGACAAACGCGGCATTTTCCTTGGTGCTCACCAGCAGCGCCAGGCTGAACCCGTACCCGATCAACAGCCACGGCTTGCTTGGGCGTTGGAGATTTTCCCACAGCAGCCAGAGCGCGAGCAAAGCCCAGAACGTGAAAAAGCCGTCCAGGAGCGCATGCTGCCCCATGTGGATCTGGGTGGGTGCGCAGGCCATCAGCGCCGTCACCGCCAGCGCCGGATCGTTCCCGGCCAGCCGCCGCATGAAGCCGAACGTGAGCGCCAGCGTGAGGATGGAAAACAGCGAGGAGACCTGCCGGAGAGCCAGCAGCGGCGGGACGCCTGCCAGCCGACTCCAGAGGGCGGACGTTCCGATGTACAGAACGCGCGTGGGCGGCAGAATGGCCCCTTTCAGCGTCTTCTGGCGCTCAATGTAATCCTCCACAAGGGTCGGATAACGGACAATGCCCCGCTCCAAAAGCTGGGTCGTGTAGGTGTTGTAGAGCGATTCGTCGAAGCCGACTCCCCTAAAGCTGGCGAACGGAATGGTGCGCAGGGCGATGCCAAGGGCAAAGACCAACACGAGCGCAAGGAGGGAAAGGCGGCGGGAAATCATGGGGCGGGAGAAGGTGTTGGCGAGGGGGGGTGCAATTTGCTTTCGCAGTCGGCGATCAATTTCAGCGCTTTGGGATTCTCCGGCTCGATTTCCAGCGTGGCCTTGAGCAAGCCCCTGGCTTGGGCAAAGTGGCCGTCCATGATTTCCAAAAGGGCCAGGTTGTTCAAGGCAACCACGGTTTGCGGATCGAGCTGGAGGGCGCGCACGTAGAACCATTTTGCGCGGGGAAAATCGTTGACGTGGAACCAATAGTTGCCCAGCGCGGTGTTCACCTCTGCGTTCTCGGGCGTATAGGCAAGGGCGCGTTCCAATTTTTCCTTCGCGCGCGGCATGTCGCCGGTTTCCATCGCCTTGAGGCCGCTGTTGTAGATGTCGAGACTCCCAAGGGAGTTGGCGTGTTGAGGAAGGGTGACGAGGAACAACGCCGCCGCGCCCGCTGCGAGCCGCGCGCCGACTTCCCTCCACCGGCGGGAGGCGAGGGCTTCCTGAAGTTCCGAGAGCCCGCACGCGCCCAGAAGCAGCAGGCCGGGAACCGCTGCCAACCGGTAACGCTCCGTCACAAACACCGGCAACAAAGCTGCCATGTGGAGGCACACCGCCGCCGCGATCCAGCGGGAGCGCGGGTAGCGTCTCCAGGCGAACACGAACCCCGAAAGCGCAAACACCGCCACCCACCCAAACCGCAGACCGGGCGTGATGACTCCCTCGTCCCGCAGCGGCGTGATGATGCTCAAATCATCGTATTGCGCGGCGTTCCAGAGGTTCTTGACCTTGGCGCCCATCAGCATCAGCCATTCGCGCGGGTGCTCGTGGATGTAGGCGTTGGCCTTGGCACCCCAATAGCGGGAAACTTCCGCGCGCTTGAGCGGATGGCCCGCTGCCTTTTCCGCCAGGCGGATCGAATCCCGGAGCATCCCCTCCTGGCTCGCCCGCATGCCGGGCGGCAACTTCGGGTAGCCGTTGGCGTCCGGGTTGTTGCCGATCCAGAAATTCAATCCGCTATGGGCCGAGAGCAACACCGGTTCCCCGGCGACAAAATAGTTATGCAACCAGCACGGGGAAGTTCCCACAATGACCCCTCCCAGCAAACAGGCCACGGCCGCGAGAATCGCCACCGGGCGGCGCAGATTGCGCACCGCCGCGGCAATGGGGATTGGCAGGATGAAGAAGACCGTGGCCACCATCATCGCCACCATGCCCGTCAGCAGGCCCATCCCCAGCCAGGGCCGCCAGAGCGAACGGCTCGCCGTGCGGGCGCTCCAACAGAAAATGCCCCAAAACAGCAGGACGGCCCAGGTGGTGGGCATCAGGATGACCGAAAACGCCTGCGCCGGTTGGTAAAACGTCCAGCCCAGCGCGGCCAGCCCGCCGATCATGCGGGCGCGGGGGCCGGGGAACGCCCATGCGGCGATTTGAAAGAGGAGCACCGCGATGGTCGCCTCCGAGAGGATTTGCAGGAAGCCGACGGTGAACGGATCGAACCCGATCAGCGCAAAAATCCCCCCCAGAAAAAACGGATAGCCGGGGAGCCCGTAAAACGCCCGGTGATCCGTCCACTGTCCGGCGGCGATGTGCTTGGCCCACTCGGCGTAAAATTTCATGTCCTCCGAGGTGGGGAGGAAATAGGCGGAATCGCCAAAGCGGCTCAGCACGAGCAGGCGCACGGCAAAGGCGAACCCGAACACCCAGGCAAAATCCGGCAGGGAACGCTTGGAGAACATGCTGGATTAATCGGTTCGACTCGGGGGAGAAGCAAGCGCGGGCACGCTTTTTTCAACCGCTAGTGCCCTGGGCGCACGGCGGGCAGCGTCCCGTGGTAGAGCGAAAGGATCGGCACCCGCTCCAGGAACGAGAACTCGTTGCGTCCCGTGGAGTTGACGATGCAGACGATGGCGGTGACTTGCACCTTGTGAGGAGCCAGCGCCGCCATGGCCTCGTTGAGGCGGATGAAATTTTTGCACTCGTCGATGACGAGCACCACCTTCTCCTTGGGCAGCAGATGGTGACGGGTCAGCTTCGGCACGCCTTCCACCACTTGGACAGAGGCGAAGCGGGAGCCGGAAAGATAGGCCAGGTGGGAGGTCAGCACGAGCCCCTCCGGGGAAGCCGCCGCGACCATGCAGCCCGCATTGCCTTCGCCGATCTGGGCCGGGAAGAGCCGCATCAGTTCCCGCGCGAAGAAATCCGTCACACCGGGAAACTGTTCCGCAGCAGCAACGCTGCCGCCGCAGTTGGCGAGGGTGGCAGGAATATCGCCGGGCACAATGAGTTCCTTGGGCTTGAGGTGGAGAAATGAACGAAGATTGGAAAGAAGATCCATGGCAGTGCGTCTCTAGGAGGGACTAGCAAACCTCTTTTGCGGCCAACAGTAAACTCAAAAGGAAGGGGGGGCGGGTTCTTTCGACTGCGCGCCTGCGTGTGAACCGTGTCAGGAAAGACTTGCGAGGCGCGCAAGGGTTGCAGATGATCGCGCCTTGAGGGAAACCGATCCTTTCCCCTGTGCTCGCGTTTCTTTCCACCTCCTTCCCAAAAAATGCCCACTGACGCATGGCCGCTTGATTCCCCGATGCTCCCGCCGCTGGTGCTGCGGCCTCCGCATGGGCCGCGCCTGGTGCGGCTGTTGGTGATGATTCTGGCGATCCTCCTGTATCTCCCGCCCGCCGGTTGGAGCCCGCTCACCAATGGAGCAGAGGGGGAGCTTGCCGCCGCCGCGCAGGAACTGCTGAACCACGGCGGCTGGAGCGTTCCCGCCGCAACGCCCTTGGTGCACGGGCCGCTGGTTCCCTGGCTCACGCGCGGCTCGTTCGCGCTCTTCGGGGTGAATGAATGCGCGGCGCGGCTTCCGGCGGTGCTCGGGGTGGCGGGGGCGGTATGGATGGTTTTGTGGCTGGCGGAAGGCTTTGGAACGGTCTGGCAGGGTTTTGTGGCGGCCATGTTCCTGCTCTGTTCGCCCGGGATGTTCACGCTGGGCCGCCTGCTGACTCCCGCGCCGCTCACCGCCGCCCTGCTTGCGGCAACGGTCTATTGTCTCCAACGGGGCGCGGAACACCGCCCCACCCGCCGCCGCTGGTTGCTGCTGGCGTGGATCGGCTGGGGGTGCGCCACGCTTGCCGGAGGGTGGGTGGCGGGGGCCATTCCCGCCGCAACGGTGCTCCTGCTCGCCCTCTTTTACGGGGAGGCGCGCCTCCGTTTCCGCGCGCTGGTTTCCTGGCAGGGAGCGCTCATTTTCGCACTGACGCTGGCGGGGATGACGGCCACGGGATTTCCGCCGGGAGGCGGCGCGGGCGCGGCGCCGGACTTGGCGCTCGCGCCGGGCCAATTGCTCGGCTGGCAGGGCGGCCTGCTTTTCCCGTGGTCGCTGCTCCTGCTGCCTGCGGTGGGGGATGCGGCGCTGAAACTCTTCTCCCGGCGTCCGCTGGAATGGAACGAGGGGCTGCCGCTCGCCTGGCTGGCGGCGGGATTCGCCGTGGCCCTGGCCGATCCCGATCTCTTTTCCCCGCTGCTCTTCTGGCCGCCCTTTGCCGTCTGGGGAGCGGGACGGCTCAAGACGATGCACCGGCGCATTTTTCTGTGCGGCTGCGCGCTGATCGCCCTCACGGCCTGCGGCGGGCTCTACCTGACGCAGCATCTCCGGGGGCTTCTCCCCTGGCTTTTTCCGGCCAAGGCGCAGGCGTTCACGGCCATCCCCGAGTTTTTTTGGTCCGCCGTCACCCCGGTCGCCTTTATTGCGGTGCTGGCGTTTTTAATGTTCGTGGGCGTGGCATTTTGGGCGGAGTTTTTCCAAAACCGACGGTTCGCCCTGCTCGCCCTCATCGCGGCCATGATCCCCGCCGGGTTCGCGTTTGCGGACATCGGCGCGAAATTCGCCACCTATTTCTCGGACGCGGGCATGGCGGGCAGCATCGATTCCCGGCGCGACACCCCTGTGATTTTCCTGGATGCGAGCCGGTTTGACACCAGCAGCCTCCGCTTTTACCTGGGCGACGACACCCGGCGCGCCTTGCGGCCCTGCGGAACGGCGGCGGATCTCCAAGCCGCGTGGAAGCCCCCGGCCTTGCTCGTCACCAGCCGCAGCCGCCTTCCGTTCTGGCAGCAGGCTTTGGGAGGGCGCGGGAGCGTCGTGTGCGACTCGGGCGAGCATGTTTTGCTGGCGGCCCAGCCGTAGGAACCCGCCCTGCCCTGCGGCTGCCGCATTTCTTGCGCCTCCCGCATTTTTGCGACTTGGCGCGGGAGCGGGTTGGTGCTTCAATCGCCCCCCTATGAAAATCGTCGTCGCGTATTCCGGTGGACTCGATACGTCCGTCCTCCTTCAATGGCTCAAGCAGACTTACAGTGCGGAGATCGTCGCGTTTTGCGCTGATGTCGGCCAGGAAGAGGAACTCGACGGGCTGGAGCCCAAGGCGCTCAGCACCGGCGCGTCCAAGTGTTACATCGACGACCTGCGCGAGGAATTCGCGCGCGATTTCATTTTCCCGATGATCCAGGCGGGAGCGATTTATGAAGGCCAGTATTTCCTGGGCACCAGCATCGCCCGCCCGCTGATCGCCAAGCGGATGGTGGAGATCGCCCGCGCCGAGGGCGCCGACGCCGTGGCCCACGGCGCGACCGGCAAAGGCAACGACCAGGTGCGCTTTGAGCTCAGCGCCGCCGCGCTCGCCCCGGAGCTGCAAGTGATCGCCCCGTGGCGGCAGGAGCGCTTCCGCGAGCAATTCCCCGGCCGCGCGGAGATGATCGCGTTTGCCGAGGCGAACAAGATTCCCGTCCAGGCGTCCGCCAAGAAGTCCTATTCCATGGACCGCAACCTCCTGCACATCAGCTTCGAGAGCGGTATTCTGGAAGACCCGTGGTTCGACGCCAGCGCGCCGGAAGTGCGCGACATGTATGTCCTCTCCGTCGGGCCGGAAGAAGCCCCGGACAAGGCCGAATACGTGGAACTCGCCTTTGAAAAAGGGATCTGCACCGCCATCAAGTATGACGGCATCGGCGAATTGCTCGCCTCCATGAAGCATCCCGGCGCGCCCGTCTTCAACGCGGAAGGCTACGCGGTGCTCTCCCCGCTGTGGGTGATGAAAGTCCTCAACAAACTTGGCGGCAAGCACGGCATTGGCCGCGTGGACATGGTGGAAAACCGCTTCGTCGGCATGAAGAGCCGCGGCGTGTATGAAACCCCCGGCGGCGCGATCTTGCTCTTCGGCCACCGGCAGATCGAGTCGCTCACCATGGATCGCGAAGTCATGCACCTGCGCGATTCGCTCATCCCGAAATACGCCGAGCTGGTCTACAACGGCTTCTGGTTCTCGCCGGATCGCTACGCGCTGCAAGCGCTCGTGGACGAGTCGCAGAAGAACGTGACCGGCGTCGTCCGCCTCAAGCTTTACAAGGGCAACCTCATCACCGCAGGCCGCAAGAGCCCGGTGAGCCTCTACAACCCGCACATCGCCACGATGGAAGCCGACCCGACGCAGGCCTACAACCAGACCGACGCCACCGGGTTTATCGCCCTCAACGCGCTGCGGTTGAAGGTGGCCGCGCGCGTGCACGGGCAGGCGTAAGGCTAGAGCAATTTACCAAAAACTATAGCCACGTCTTGGGGCGGCGAAGGCCGTTGCAAACCGTTTGTCCCTTGGGCTGTGTTTA
>JBAXQF010000099.1:0-9313 GCA_037131875.1 Verrucomicrobiota bacterium | reverse complement strand
TTGGCGTTAGTCCTGCTCGTTCTGATCCGCTTTACCCACTGAAAACAGCGAGGAACCAATTCAGTCCCCAAACTTTGATGTAGACCCGCTGTCTCCAAAATAAGTGGTTTAGCCTCGTAGCCAGTAGGCACTGTATGTCCCTGTGAATGAGCCACTTACCGAGTGATAAGTGGCGGAGTCTACGGGGCTCGAACCCGCAACCTCCGCCGTGACAGGGCGGCGCTCTAACCGATTGAGCTAAGACTCCGTTGCTTGCGCTCCTCACATATTCGAGGATCGGGAGCGCAGAACGTAGCGGGATGCGCGAGCCTCTGCAATCAGTTTTTGCGAAAAAATGCATCATTTCCCAAACAAGAGCGATTTTTTAATTTTCGAGTCTTCCCCACACAGCGAGATTGCCAAGAGGGCGCAATCAATTTAGAAATTTCTGCGCAATGTCCCAGGTTTTGGCTGATTCACCGGTTTCACTCACCCCCCTCAAGGCTCTCTCTTTGGAGCGCGTCCGCCCCCGTGCGAAGTTTTTCTTCGCCGAGGACGAGAAGTTCTTCCTCAAAGGCGTCACCTACGGCCCCTTCCGGCCCAATGCCGACGGGGATTTCCTCCCCACGCCCGAGCGCGCCGCACAGGATTTCGAGCTGATGCGGGAGATGGGGGTCAACATCATCCGCATTTACCACGTCCCGCCGAAGTGGTTCCTGGATGTCTGCCGCGACCACGGGATGCGCGTCATCATCTCGATCCCTTGGGCCGAGCACGTCGAATTCCTCAACGACCGCAAGATTCGCAAGCAGATCGTCCAGACGATCCGCGACGCCGTGGCCCGCAACAAGGGGCACGAGGCGATCTTCGCCTACCTCGTCGGCAACGAGATCCCCACCTCCATGGTGCGCTGGCTGGGCGCCAAACGGGTGACCTACTTCGTCGAGCATTTGATCAACGTCGCGCGCTCGGTCGATCCCGAGCCGATGTATTCCTACGCCAGCTATCCGCCCACGGAATACCTGCTCCCCTCCAACGTCGATTTCTACACCTTCAACGTCTATCTGGAGCGGCGGCCTGATTTCGAGCGCTACCTGGCGCGGCTCCAGAACCTGGCCGAGGACAAGCCGCTCATCATGGGCGAGTTCGGCATGGATACCATGCGCAAAGGCGAGGACGCACAGGCCGAGGTGCTCGACTGGCATTTCGATTGCGTGGTGCTTGGCGGCGCGGCGGGGACAATTTTCTTTTCGTGGACGGACGAATGGTTCACCGGCGGGCACGAGATCGAGGACTGGGAATTCGGCCTCGTCACGCGGGATCGCCAGCCGAAAAAATCTTTCCACGTCCTCAAGGCAAAGCTCAACGGCACGGGAGCGCAAACCGAGCGCGTCAAGCTCCGCGCCTACCCGCTGGTCTCCATCATCGTCTGCTCCTACAACGGCGGCAAGACACTGCGGGACTGCCTGGATTCGCTCGATCTGCTCAACTACCCGAACTACGAGGTGATCCTCGTGGACGACGGCTCCAAGGACAACACGCAGGAACTCGTCAAAGCGTTTGAAGCGGAGCGCGTGGTGCGCAGCGCCGCGGATGGACGGCCTCTGCCGCCCTTCATGAACATCGTGCAAAAGAACATGGGCCTGAGCTACGCGCGCAACGCCGGAGCCTACGCATCCAAGGGCGATGTGATTGCGTATACGGACTCGGATTGCATGGTCGATCCCGACTGGCTCTACTACATGGTCGGCACGCTCCTGAGCGGCGACTACTGCGGCGTGGGCGGCCCGAATATCTCACCGCCCGCCGTCAACTGGGTGCAGGCGGCCGTGGCTGCCGCGCCCGGCGGCCCGAGCCACGTGCTGCTCACCGACGTGGTGGCCGAGCACATCCCCGGCTGCAACATGGCCTTCCACCGCTGGGCATTCATGAGCATCGGCGGATTCGACACAGAATACCGCAAGGCGGGCGACGACGTCGATTTCTGCTGGCGCTTGCAAACCAACGGCGGAGTGATCGCCTTCAGCCCATCGGCGATTGTCTGGCACTACCGCCGCTTCACCCTTGATGCGTTCAAGAAACAGCAGGACGGCTACGGCGAGGCAGAGTCCATGCTCCGCTTCAAGCACCTCATCTTCTTCGGCCCCACAGGGACGGCGAAATGGAAGGGGCAGATCTACGGCTCACCCCGCTTCACCTGGCTCTTCAACCGCCCCATCATCTATCACGGCGTCTTTGGGCAGGGCCTTTTCCAGTCCATCTACCCCACGCCGCAGTCCGACGTGGCCGCCTACGTGAGCAGCATCGAGTGGGTGGCGCTCACGTGCGTCATCGGCGTGCTATCCGTCGCATTCCCGTCCATCCGCATCGTCCCCTATCTCATGCTCGGCGGCACGCTGCTCGTGGCGCTTTCCTATATGATCCACGCGCGCATCGAGCCCAAGCACGACACCATTGGCGCGCGCCTCTTGGTGGCGTTCCTCGCGGCGGCGCAGCCGCTCTCGCGCGGCTGGGCGCGTTATTTCACCTGGCTCAAATACAAGCAGACCCCGCAGGCCGTCATCGCGCGGCCCGAGGAAACCCTCGGGAAACGCGGCGCGGGCGGCTCCCTCTCCAAGCTCAATTTCTGGAACGAGACCGGCGTGGGCCGCGAGAAACTGCTGGAAGAAATCTTCGCGCTGCTGGAAACCGAAGACTGGCGCTACTCGGCAGACACCGGTTGGAAGGACTGGGACGTGCAGATTTACGGCAACCAGTTCTGGAGCATCAGCCTGGGCACGGTAACCGAATACCACGGAGGGCCCAAGTGCCTCACGCGCGTGCGGCTCAAATACAAGCCGGTGGTAACAACGGTGCTCTCAAACTTCATCGCGCTCTCCGTCCTGCTCTACAACGTCCATGAGAGCGGCCTCGGGCACAACCTGCTGCGCGGAGCCTATCTCCTCTACGTCCTCTGGCTTTCCCTGCGCGCCTACCGGCTCAAACACCGCGTCGCCGCCCTGGTCACCGCCGCCGCCAACCGCTGCGGGCTCACCCGCGTCACCGGCAAAAAGAGCAAGCCGATGCCGGAGGGGAGTTAGGCGATAGCAGAGGCGCTTGAACTTGAGTAACTTACTGGCTATATTGCCTCCATGACACTCAAGGCAATCATCCATCACGCAGAAGAAGGCGGATACTGGGCCGAGGTGCCCGCTCTGCCTGGTTGTGTGACGCAAGGGGAGACTTTTGAAGAGGTCTCCGCCAATTTGCGTGAAGCCGTGGAAGGCTGGCTTTCTGTGGAAACATCAGAAACGGAACTCTGCCCGGATGACCGCGTCGTGGAATCGCAAATTGCAGGGTTGGAAGAAACGGATTTGTAATCTCAACCTAAACGCGGAGAAAGGACTCGCGCAAAGGTACGCAAAGGACGCAAAGGGAAAGGCTTGGGAATTTTGTGTTCCCCACCTCCAGGGTGACTCTTTTTTGTTCTGTCCTTCCAAGATTCTGTCTTTGCGTTCTTTGCGTACCTTTGCGCGACATTTCATGGTCGGATTTAACCTCAATTACCCCGCCAAAAACTTGCGCACCTGCGCCTCGCTGTTATCAAAGGGATCGCCCATCGCAAGGGGCGGATTCCCATCCATGCTGATCGAGTCCCAGTTGATCAGGTAATTGCTCTTGGGGTGCTCAAGGAACCAGTTCACCGCAAGCCCCCGGCCATGCGCGCGCGTGTTGGCGGGCGCAATGTATTGCGCCTCCAGGCTCGCCACGCTGGCATTCCAATCCGCAATCCATTGCGTCGGCGTGAGCGTGAAAAAGAGGCCGCGCGCGGGGTCGATGTTGTGGTATTCCAGGTCAAGACTTTGCAGCCACGGATCCTGCCACGTGAGCTTTTCGCTCGTGCGGAAGAGATCCAGCAGCCAGCGCTTGGAAATCCAGTCCACACCGCCGATGAGCCGCTCGGGGTTCGACTCCAACGCCTCCAGCACAAACTGCCAGCTTTGCAATAACCAGTCGGTCTCCTCATCCGCGCCAGCAAAGTAGCGTTGCGCGTGGGCGAGAAATTCGTATTGAATATCCAGCGCGGTGCGGGTGCGTCCGTTTTCCAGCTTCACCACGCCCAGCCCCGTTCCCTCGCGGGAAATCTCGCGCGTGGCGATCACGGCATCCCGCAGCACCACGTCGCGCGGCAGGCAGTCCTGCTCAATCAGCGTGAGCACCAGCGAGGTGAGGCCGACCTTGAGCGCCGTGGCAAAGGGGCTCATGTTGGAGTCGCCCAGCAAGAGGTGGAGACGGCGGAAGCGGTGGTGATCCGCCAGCGGCTCATCGCGCGCATTGATGATGGCGCGGTTGAACTGCACCCACTGGTAGATGTCGTTGACGATATGATCCGCGCGCTGGGAGATTTGGAAATCGACGCGTGAAGACTGCTTGCTCTCGTATTCAAAGGAGAGGGGATTCGTCTGCCCCACGCGCCCCGCACCGGTGTAAATCTGCCGGGTAGCCAGGAAGGAAAGCAGCGTGCCCAGAGCCGGGGGCGTGAACTGCATTTCGCGCCGCGTCAAATAATTCTCGTGACAGCCAAACGTCGCGCCGGTGTGGTGATCCACATTGTTCTTGATCAGCGCAACCCGGCTCTCCGCCCGCAATGCCGTGATCGCGCTTTGCACCATCGCGTCGCCCGCCATGTCAAACGCCACCATGTCCCGCAAGCTCAGGCACTCCGGCGAGGCGTATTCCAGGTGGCCCATGTCCACGTAGATCCGCCCGCCGTTGCGCAGGAATCCGCCATTGCCCGGCGGCTCCTCATAATCGCGGTAATGGAGATCCACCGCGCCCACCCGATCCTTCTTGAACAGGTGGTTCTTGATGCGCACCGGCCATGAGTCCGACGTGTTTTGCGGCGCATCGTCCGAGACAAGGCAGCCGTATTCCGTTTCGATGCCGGTGATGCGATTCACAAATGCGTCCCCTCCTGCTGAAGTTTCGGAGACAACGCGGCGCGCGAGCGTGGAAGAAAGCGCAGGGAAAAATTTCGCGCAAAGGACGCAAAGGACGCAAAGATAGGAGGAATGACTCACGCAAAGACGCAAAGGCGCGAAGAAAGAGGCACAAAAAAGTCACTTATTGGAACAGACCAATCCTGATCGGCGAATTTCCGCCCATCTCCTGCCACTTCTCATGAACACCGGGGCTTCAGCCCGGTGCCCCGCCTCCAGTGGGATGTCAGCCGTTTTAGAGCGTTTCTCAAAAAGAATTTCCTATTCGCCGGGGCGGCGTGGGCCGTCGCGCTGCGTTGCAAGCTCGGGCAGTATGGAAAATACAGCCGCTTCGCTTGCGCCTTGCGCGCCAACCCACGGCGCTCCCATCGAATAACGGAAATTCTTTTTGAGAGATGCTCTAACGGCTTTTGCCATGCGTGAGACTACTCCATCTCCACCGGCTTCCACGCCTTGCCCTGGCGTTCGCCGAAGAGCGCGGTGCCGATGCGCACGAACGTGGCTCCCTCTTCCACCGCCACCGCGAAATCCCCGCTCATGCCCATGGAAAGCTCAGGCAGCGGCACGCGGAATTCACTCGAAAGCGCATCCCGCAACTCACGCAACGCGGCAAAATATTTGCGTGAGGATTCCGCCTCGGGAGCGAACGGGGGGATCGTCATCAACCCATCAATGGCCACCCGGTCGAGCGCAAGCAAATCCTCCATCGCCGCGCGCAGGGCGTCCGGCGCGAACCCAAATTTGCTGCTCTCCCCGGCAACATTGACTTCCAGCAAAACCTTGGGGAAGAGACCGAGTTCGCCTGCAATCCGGTTTATGTCGCGGGCCAGCGCCAGCGAATCGACGGCGTGAATCCGCTCAAAAACCGGCAGCGCTTGCCGGATTTTATTGGACTGGAGATGCCCCAAAAGATGCCAGCGCAGACGCCCCGGCAGCAGCGGCATCTTCGCCCGGGCTTCCTGCACGCGGTTTTCGCCCAACACAAGCTGGCCCGCGTCCACGGCTTCCAGAATCGCCTCGGGGCTGTGCGTTTTGCTGACGGCAACCAGCGTGATCTCCTCCGCGCGGCGACCGGAACGGGCGGCGGCTCCGGCGATCTGTTCCTGAATAGATTTAAGATTAGCAACGAACATAGATGGGTATTGACGATGAACCGATTATCCATTAGAGTGCTTAATACTCAAATGCATATCGAAACCCTCAAAATATTTTGTGATGTAGTGGAGACGGCTAGTTTTTCCAAAGCTGGCTCCCTCAATTCCATGACACAGAGCGCCGTGAGTCAACAGATTCTCTCATTGGAGAAAAAACTGGGGCGCACGCTTCTGGAGCGGGGCCGCCGCCAATGCTGCGTGACCCCCGAGGGCGCCGTGCTGTTGGAGGCCGCCCGCGAGATGCTCGAAATCTACGACGGGCTGGACGAGCGCTTCAATGAATTGGCCGACGTGGTGGCTGGCGAACTGCGGGTTGCGGCGGTTTACTCCATCGGGTTTCATGATTTGCCTCCGTATTTGAAGGCCTTCCAGAAAAAATACCCCACCGTGGAGGTGAAAGTGGACTACCGGCGTTCGGCCCAGGTTTATGCCCAGGTGTTGAGCGGCGAGGCAGCCATGGGGTTCGTGGCGTATCCGATTGCACGCAAAGGGATTCACGTGGAACCCTACATGGACGACGAACTGGTGGTCATCTGCCCCCCGGGGCATGCGTTTTGCGGAATCAAAAAAATCGCCCCCAGCGCCCTCAAGAAAGAACGCTTCATTGCGTTTGACCCCGATCTGCCCACCCGGCAGTTTGTGGATCGGCATTTCCGTGAAAGCGGAGTTTTGCTGGGGCACACCATCGAGTTCGACAACATCGAGACCGTCAAGCGGGCGGTGGAAATCGAGCAGGGCATTTCCATTGTTCCGCTGGCCTCGGTCAAAGCCGAAGTCAAAGCGGGAAGCTTGTGCGCCATTTCCCTGGACCCGCCGTTGCGGCGTCCCATCGGCATCCTGCTCAAGCGCAACCGTCCGCGCACCCCGGTGTTGCGGGAATTCCTCGCGCTTTTGCAAGGCAAGGAAAAGCCGGAATAACCCTTCCGCGCGGATTTTCGGTATGCGTCGAATTCGCGTCCCGGAGGGACGCCCTGAGAGTAGCCCGGCGTTTTAACGCCGGGTAGAGAAAGCGAAATATTACGTCCCGGAGGGACGGTTGATAACAGCAGACATAGGCTTGATCAAACGTCCCTCCGGGACGAAGTGTTCTACCGTTGCACGCTGGCCAACCCCACATTGCCCACACAGAGCCCAAGGGCTTGTTCGGCAACCGGCAGGAAACCGTCGGAAGCGTCCGTGAGGGCGACATTCAAGGTTCCCGTGGCGGTTTCCGGAGCGCCGATCTGGTGCTCTGCGAGAAGTTCACGCACAGCCAGGGCGCAATTTTCCGCGGAATCGACCAACCGGATGCCGGGGCCGAGGAACCGCGCCAGGGCAGATTTCAGCAAGGGATAATGAGTGCAGCCCAAGACGAGCGTGTCGATGCCGGAGCCAACCAGCGGCTCCAGGTAGCGGGCAATAATGGAGTCGGTGATCGGGTTTTCCAGCCATCCTTCTTCAATGGCCGGAACAAGCATGGGGCAGGCCTGGCTGGTCACGCGCACCTCGGGAGCCAGGGCGCGGATGGCCCGCTCATACGCCCCGCTGCGCACAGTGCCCCGCGTGCCGATAACGCCCACATGCCCGTTGACGGTCGTGGCGACGGCGGCTTTCGCGCCGGGAGCGATCACGCCCGTGACCGGAACCGACAGAGTGGCTTGCAGCTTGGGAATCGCCAGCGCAGAGGCGGTGTTGCACGCAACCACCACCATTTTGGCATCCCCGGCCAACAGCAACTCGCTGATCTCGACCGAATACCGCTCAATGGTGGCCTGGCTTTTTCCGCCATAGGGAACGCGGGCGGTGTCGCCAATGTAATAAATGGTTTCGTGCGGGAGCAGGCGGCGCAGTTCCGCCGCAACGGTAAGCCCGCCGATGCCGGAATCAAATACGCCGATGGGTCGCGAGCTGTGGGAAGGGGTTTGGTCCATCTGTCAGGGGCCATTACGAACCAAAACGCGCGGAAAATGAAGAGAAAACCGTCGCCAGACCCACAGCCTGCGCGCTTTCTGGTTACTGCGAAGGCGTGGGCGAGGTGATAACCGTGGGGCCGTTGCCAGGGCGCGGCGTGGGAACAGAGGCGGAGGCGACCGGGAGATGCGGGCCGACAGCGTTGCGGTAGTTCTGCACGGCTTGTAGAATGGACGTGGCCATCTGCTGGCGGTAGGCGGCGGTGGCGATGCGGCGGGCATCCATGGGATTGCTTAAAAACCCACCCTCAATGAGCACCCCCGGCGTGGCCGAGTCGCGCAAGACCACAAAGCGCGCCCGTTTGATCCCCCGGTCATACATCGCCGAGTTGCAAACGAGCGTCGCGTGGGCGGCGCAGGCCAGCGCGATATTTTCCGCATCCCGGACATTGCCCGCGCAGGGAGCGAAATCCGAAAGCGGTGGGCCGTCGGTGACCATGGAAGGGACTCCGCGCGGGGCCAGGGTATAGGTCTCCACGCCGGTGGCATCGCTGCCGCTTGCGTTAAAGTGGATGGAGATGAAAAGAGCGTTGGGGTAGCGGCTGGCCATGGCGGCCCGTTCTTCCAGGGGCACAAAGCGGTCACTGGAGCGGGTCATGTAAACCCGGAACCCGGCGTCCTGCAACAGGGCGCGGGCACGCAAGGCAACGTCGAGCGCGTAGTTTTTTTCCGCGCCAAAAAGAGAGAGGGCGCCGCTGTCCTGTCCGCCATGACCGGGGTCCAGCAGAACCGTATCCACCTTGCCTCCGTTTTGAATCCGGCTCGGGCGCAGCACCGGTTCCAGCAGTTTGGTGAGATCCATCCGCGAAATCACCGGCTGGCCGCCCACTTCAACGATGGGGTAGCTGAGAATGAATTTGAGGTTGTTGATGTAAAACTCCGGGGAGCCGACCTGTCCCCGCAGGCTGCGGTTAAGCGAGCGCAGCAGCAGGCTGTTGCCGTATTGCTGCACCTGCCCGAGCTGATAAAACGCGCCGACGTTGGCCAGCGGCACATAATCCCGGCCCTCATATTTAAGCAACATCCAATCCCCCACGGCAAAAGCGCGGGTGGCGAGCAGGAGGAAGAGGAGCAGGGGAGTGAGCCGGGGCATTCAGTGCAAGCGTGCATGTGGCCACGCAGCCGCGCAAGTGGTTTTTGAGGAAGGGAAAGTGGAAGTCAAAGACTCGACGCCGGAAAAGACTCGACGCCGGAAAGGACTCGACGCCGGAAAAGACTCGACGCCGGAAAAGACTCGACGCCGGAAAAGACT
>JBAXQF010000098.1:0-9477 GCA_037131875.1 Verrucomicrobiota bacterium | reverse complement strand
GAAAAGACTTTCATATCATCCAAAGAGTCCGGTTATTTGTGAGAGATGGTATGAGAACTCGATCCTTATGCAGACCTGCGCAAATACGCCACCTCGGTGGCGCCGTAGCGGCGTTCGCGCACCAGCTCCCACCCGGTGTTTTTGGGCAGCGGCGCACCGGGGAGTTTTTCGAGGATGAACCACCCTTCCGGGGCCAACGCCTGGGCGAGCGCGGGATCGCTCAAAAGCTCCACGCCAAAGTCCCGCTCTCCCGGCTGCTTGGCATAGGGCGGGTCGGCGAGAATGATGTCATAGCCGCCGGGGCGGGCGAGCCGGTGGAGAAACGAGAAGATGTCGAGCGTCTGCACGATGGCGCCTTGCAGGCGGGTTTTGGCCAGGTTGGAATGGATCGCCTCCACAGCGCGCGCGTCTTTCTCCACCAGCGTCGCCTCGGCGGCTCCACGGCTGAGGGCTTCGATTCCCAATCCCCCGCTTCCCGCAAAGAGATCCAGGACGCGCGCTCCGACAATCGCCTCGCCAAGGCTGTCAAAAATGGCTCCCTTCACCCGATCCATTGTGGGTCGGAGATCGGTTTTTGGTGCTTTGAGGGGGATGCCCCCTGCGATTCCTGAAACAACGCGCATGGTAAAATAAAGGGTTAACGCCGCTTGCGCGGGGCTTTGCGCCGGGGAACGGTGCTGATCACTTCGATCCCTCCCCTCGGCCGGTGTTTGATCTCCAGCTTCGCCCCGATGGCGCGGCTGCGGTAGTGCATGATGGGGAATCCGATCTGGGCGCGCGTTTCGAATGGCGCGGACTCGCTTTTCTGAAATCCCACCCCATCGTCTCTCACGGAAAGAACCACCACGTCTCGTTTCATGCTAAGCCGGATTTGCACCCCCCGGGCTTGGGAGTGCGTCACGGCGTTGTGAACGGCCTCTTGGGCAATGCGGAACAAATACATGGCGGTTTGAGGCTCCAGCAAGGGTCTTGAAGCCGGCGCATGGAACACGCATTCGATCTCTCCGCCTGAACGCACCTGTTCCGCCAAATCTTCCAGCGCTTCCACCAATCCTTCGCCTTGTTCCAAATGCGTCACCGAGAGCCCTTTTTCCAAAGTGCGCACCTCGCTGACGACTTCTTTCACCAGATGGGCGATCTGCCGGGCGAAGTCGGCCTGCTCGATTCCCGTGCGCGAAAGCTCTTCATAGAGCACGTTGCCGAGCAGGGAAATGCCGACGAGGTGCTGGCAAAAGTTCTCGCGCAGCTCGCGTCCCAGGCGCTGCTTCTCACGGTCGCTCGTGTTGATGATCTCCTGTTCGATCCCGCGAGACTCGGAAATATCGCGTGCAATGCCATAGACTCCCTGCACCGCTCCGTTGGCGTCGTGCAAGATCCCCTTGGTGATGAGCACCGTGCACAATCCGTTCGGCGTGAATTCGGAAAGCTCAAAGGTTCGGGCTCTTCCGCTGGAAAGCACCAGGGCGTTCTGCTCGCCAATCATCCCCCCCATGGGCAATAGATTGAGTTGCGC
The DNA here is from genome assembly GCA_037131875.1 of Verrucomicrobiota bacterium. Lineage (GTDB taxonomy): Bacteria > Verrucomicrobiota > Verrucomicrobiia > Chthoniobacterales > Chthoniobacteraceae > UBA695. The sequence continues at coordinate 7,964 of JBAXQF010000098.1, read as the reverse complement.
CGCATCGCGCCCAAGGATCTCTTCGGCTGGCTTTCCAAGCATCGCCGCAAAAGCCGGGTTGGCCAGCAGGAGCCGCCCGTCGAGGCCGCACAGGAAGACCGCGTCCGGGGTTGCATTGACAATCCGGGCGCAGAGTTCGTTAAAATGGGCGTGAGGATGCTCCGGCACGAAGTCTCACGAAGCCAGCGAGGGAGGAGGGGCATCCGCGAGACCGCTGGGATATTCGGGAGCCATGGTCGTTCCTTCGTTGGGATGAGGCGGCGGCTCCGTCCGCGGCTTGTTCTCGACGCCCGGAGGCGGGGGCGGATTCTGCATCTGCCCGTATTGGATAATGTCGCGAATCTGTGCCCCGTCGAGGGTCTCAAATTCCAGGAGCGCCTTGGCGATGGTTTCGAGTTTTTCGCGGTTTTTCGCCAGCAATTCCTTGGCGCGCGCGTAGGCATTGTCACACAGGCCACGCACCTCGCGGTCGATCTCCTGCGCGGTGGCTTCGGAGTAATCCCGGTTCTTGCCGATGTCGCGCCCCAGGAAAACGTGTTCCTCGTGCGCGCCGTATTCCACCATGCCCATGGCTTCGCTCATGCCCCATTCACACACCATTTTGCGGGCGATGTTGGTGGCATGACGGATGTCGCTGCTGGCGCCGTTGGTCACGTCGCCAAAGACGATTTCCTCCGCGACCCGCCCGCCCATGATGACGACGAGCCGATCCAGGAGTTCCTTGCGGCGGTTGGTGTAAACGTCGGCCTCGGGCAGGTACATCGTGAGCCCGAGCGCCGGGCCGCGCGGGATGATGGTGACCTTGTGGAGCGGGTCCATGAAATCGACCAACTCGCACAAAAGGGCGTGGCCGGCTTCATGGTAGGCGGTGTTTTCCTTTTCCTTGTCGCTCATGGCCAGGCTGCGGCGTTCGCGGCCCCAACGGACTTTATCGCGGGCTTCTTCCAGCTCGCTGAGCGTGATGGCCTTCATGCCGCGACGGGCGGCCATGAGGGCGGCTTCGTTGATGAGGTTGGCCAGCTCGGCCCCGGAATAACCCGGGGTGCCGCGCGCAATCACGGCGAGATCCACTCCTTCGGCGATCTTCACGCGCTTGGCGTGGACTTTGAGAATCTGCTCGCGGCCCTTCACGTCCGGGAGGTTCACGGTGATCTGCCGGTCAAAGCGTCCGGGGCGCAGCAACGCCGGGTCGAGCACGTCGGGGCGGTTGGTTGCCGCGATGATGATGACCCCCTCCTGGGTGTCGAAGCCGTCCATCTCCACCAGCAGCGCGTTGAGCGTCTGCTCGCGTTCGTCATGGCCGCCGCCCAGCCCGTGGCCGCGGTGACGCCCCACGGCGTCGATTTCGTCGATGAAAATAATGCACGGGGCGTTCTTCTTGCCCTGTTCAAACATGTCCCGCACGCGGCTTGCGCCCACGCCCACGAACATTTCCACGAAGTCCGACCCGCTGATGGAGAAAAACGGCACGTCCGCCTCGCCTGCAATGGCCCGCGCCAGCAGCGTCTTGCCGGTTCCGGGAGGGCCGACCAGCAGCACGCCCTTGGGGATGCGCCCGCCGAGTTTCTGGAAGCGTTTGGGGTCTTTGAGGAACTCCACGAGTTCCTCCACTTCGTCCTTGGCTTCCTCCACCCCGGCCACTTCCTTGAAGGTGATCCGGTTTTTCTCGCGCGAAAGCATCCGCGCCTTGCTTTTGCCAAAATTCATGGCGCCCTTGCCTGCCATGCGGATTTGCTGGCGGAAAAAGAAATAGATCATCACCAGGATGATCAGAATCGGCATGAATGCCATGATCGGCGAATTCAGGAAGCTCGTGGCCGATTTCACATTGGTCTTGTATCCCGCCTCCTTGAGGTCCTGGGTCAGATTCGGCTGGAATTTGTCGGAGACCTCCACGCGGAACTGGGGATTGCCGCTTTTTTGGGCTTTGGGATTGGCATATTCCCCAACGAGCCACTGCGTCGGCTTGCCTTCTTCGACAATGATCTCCAGCGGGGTTGTTTTCTTGATGGCGTCGGTTTCCATGAGCCCCTCAAACTTGTCCCACGCAAGGGTGTCGGGAGCCCCATAGGGCGTGCGTCCCATGATGGCGATGCCCACAAGGGCGGTGGCGGCAATAATTAAGAGGATGCCGCGCCAATTAAAGCCGGGGTCAGAGTTGTTGCCGCCGCCGTTTTCACGCGGGGGCCGCTCCTTGGGATTTCGTGAGTCAAACTGAGCCATGGTGGTAACACGCGCCCGGTTCTGCTCCATTGCCCAACAGGGTGCGAGGGAGTAAACTTAGGCGAAGCGCGCCAATGGTCAAGAATCCCCTTTGGCTTCTTTAAAAAGAAGGAAAGCAAGAGAAGGGGGTGGATTTTGCTGCACTCGGAGTACGCAAGCCATCCAGGGCATGCGCATCCAAATAAAGACAAAAGAGGATCAGGAACTCAGGAAATCAGGAGAAGAACTAGGTTCAGCAAACCACTCGTTCCGCAAAATAGCGCTTTTCTCAGGAATGGCACGGCACTGTACTCATTCCTCTTCTGCCTTTTTCCTGATTTCCTGAGTTCCTGATAGATTTTAAATGCCTGCGCCTTGGCCATCCACCTGTTACGGCTTTTTCCCCGGCTCCACAGGTTTCTGCCAGATGCGGATGGGGCAGGTTACCTTGTAGTCGTTGTAACGCAGCGTCACCGCCCCGTCGCGGATGGAATAAACCAAGAGCTTGATTTTCTTCTCCCCGGCGACAAACGGCAGTGAATCCCCCTCCCCATACGCCTTGCCGTTGATGATCGCCAGCGGCAGTCGATCCACCGAAATGCTCGAAACCACGAAGGCTTCCGGGCGAAGGTAGGACTCCGTGGTCATTACCACCGGCGCCCCCCGGACAATGGGGGCGGGCTCTGAGGCGGGCCGCTGCCAGCCGATGGGCACAAATGGATCGCGCCGCTCCGTGCCGACTTCAAACGCCGAGAGCTTGGCGGCCCCCAATTCCTCGGCGGTCTGCGCAAGGCTCACCAAGCTGGAGCCGATCAGGATCAACAGGGCAATAAGAGCGCTATTTTTCACTTTTAACCAGAGTGGAAATGGTGAGTTGGGCATGGTGAAGCTCCGGGGAGGTGGCGACAGGATCGATTTGCAGATTGGTGATCTGCATCAAACCCTCTTGGTTCTCCAAGGCCGCCAGGGCGGTTCCCAATGCAACGAATCCCGCGCCGGGAAGTTCCAGGGCCCACGAGGAACCTTTATAGCCGGGAAAATTCAAGTCGGTCGGTTCAGGATTGGCTCGGTAAAGGGGTTTCCCGATCCCCTGTTGTTTGAAAAACTCCGTGAAGCGAGTCGGGAGCCAGGCCACGGGCTGCCCGCCGGGGATCTTTGCCTTCATGAGTGCGTAGACCCGCTGCGCCTCTGTAGCGTGGGCATCCCCCGCTTCGACGGCGCGTGCCCGGGCGATCTTGCTTTTGGCATCGCGGATCTTCGGCTCCAAAGCGGCAATCTCCTTGGTCGCGGACGTTTCCCGTTTGTCCAGCGGGGCGAGCATTTCAAAAGTGTAATAATAGAGGCCGCCCAAGCAAAGCACCGTGGCGAGACCGACTTTCTCAATCTGTTCTTTATTCCACTTCATGGTGCGGGTTTGGGGTTGAATTGCAGGCGAATCCGGAATGTCGCCGTCGCCATTGTTTGCCCTTCCAAGGTCACGGTTTCCGTGCCGTCTTCCAGAGAATTGGCATCGAACACCACCGAGACCTCGCTATACAACGCGGCAAGCCGTTCTTGCAGCGTGCGCCGGTAGTCTTCCGCCGCCGTGCGGGGTTGCAGGCCCGCGGCCACGCCCCGCACCAGAACCATGATTGCCTTGTTGTTCTCTTTGCTTGCCCCTGCATCGCCCGTGAGTGAGACGATTTGGATGTGCGCGGGGGTGGCCGTTGCGAGTGTTTCAAGCAGCGGGGCCCAGTAAAAACGCTCATGGATTCGCTCAAACAAGGCTTGATTGCTCTTCTGCTGCGCCAGCAAGCGGGTTTCATTTTCGCCAGCGGCGTTCATCTGGGGTTCCAGGCTTTTCCAACTGGCCTGCAACTCGTTGCGTTTGCGTTCCACTGCATTGACGGCTGAGAGCCTGTAAGAAAACCAGAGCACCAGAAAAACCAGCGCCATGACAGCCGCCAACCCGGCCAGCTTCACCGGGTCACGCCGCTCGCGTTCGGCCTGTTTGTGGATTTCGTGGTAGAGATTGAGATGAAGTGCCATGGGTTATGCGCCTCCCTTCACGATTTCCGCCGCGACGCCAAAAGCCACGCCCAGGAGCGGCAATTGCGCGGTGAGTGAGGCGACGCGCGCCCTGGGGATGCCCAGTTCGCAATCCGCAAACGGATCCCACGTTTCACACGGAAGATTCAACTCCTCCACCAGGATGCTCCGCAGTGCCGGAAGCCTTGAGAGCCCCCCGGAAACAAAAATTCTGGGAATGGTCTCCTCGCGCTGTGCTTCAAAAAAACCGATCGAAGAGCTGATGGAACGCACCAGTTCATTGAGTGAAAGCCGGGCGTTTTCCACCGTCAGCACTTCCTCCTGCTCCATCATGGCGACAGCCTCCTCAAAACTGGCGGCTCCCTGCAAGATCAAGTGCTCCACAAAGTGCGCTCCGCCGTAATCCAACCCACGCACCAGGATCAACTCTCCTTTCACCCCAACGATGACCGTGGAGGAGCGATGCCCGATGTCCACCAGCACAAAAGCCTCCTTCTTAAAGACATCCGCGTTGGCGAACTCAAAGGCGTTCAGCAACGCCACGGCGGGCAGTTGCAAAACGTTTGAGGGGAGTTTGTTCTTTCCGCACGCTTCATGGATTTTTTGCACATGCACCCGGGGCCATCCGCCCACGAGGTAGCGCGCCTGTTCGCCGTCCTTCGGCGCGGACGCGGCGCCGGAGGGCAGGATCACCTGGCAATCGATCACCCATTCGCGGCAATCCTGGCTCAGGAGCATGGGGCCGTTGATGCGCAACGCATCGCGCAGCAACTCTGGAGGGATGGTGTTTTGTTCGATAATGCGCACCATCGCATCCGGGTGGGAGACCGCGATGCCCACGGCCTTGGCGGTTGCGCCCAGGTCGTGCAGCAACGGCTTCAGGTTTTCCCCCAGCGCTTCCAGCGTGTTGGCTTCTTCCGGCACTTCCCGGACAGCAAAGTGCGTCAGCGCCAGACGCCCTGCGCTGCGCCGCTGCAACAGCACGGCTTTGATCGAATGCCTGCCGACGTCGATGCCAATAGCCGAAGAAGGAGCTTTAGCCATGTGTCTCCACTAAAAGCAGATGGAATGCCAAAATGCCATCCCAATGATAATGAAACCGGCATTTGCAGCGAAATTTTCACTCGCCGGAATGCCCCGGTTCTGAAATGGAATAGGGTGCGATGCCCCCCAAACCTCTGATAAACCCCTCTTTGCGCGCTTTTTGTGCGCCTTTTGTCCTCTTTTTGCTGATGCTCCCGCTGGTCGATCTTTGCGTTGGCCAGGGAATCTCAAATTCGCAATACTGGGTGTTTCCGCTGCAAACGCTGGTGTGCGGCGCGCTGGTGATCGCCTTCTGGAAGCATTACGGCCTGGCGATTCCGCGCGGCCTCTTTTTTACCGTGGGCGCGGCTCTTCTGGTGTTCGGCATCTGGATTTCTCCCGAGGCGCTCTTTGGGATGCCGCCCCGGCTGGAAGGATTCGACCCGACAGGCTCCCCCTTCTACTGGGGCACGCTCGTTTTCCGGTTTCTGCGCCTGGTGATTGTGGTTCCCTTCTTGGAAGAGATCTTCTGGCGCGGATTTTTGCTCCGCTATTTGATCAAAGAGGATTTTGAATCGGTTCCGTTTGGGACTTTCACTTGGCGTTCCTTCGGCCTTGTCACGGTGTTTTTCATGCTGGAGCATCAAGCGGCGGATTACCCGGCAGCCTTTGTCACGGGCATACTCTATAACGGGATCGCCATCCGCACCCGCAGCCTGAGTTCCTGCATCCTGGCCCACGCCATTACCAACCTCCTTCTGGGCTTCTACATCATGCGCACCGGGCAATGGGGTTTCTGGTGACATCCCAGCCCGGTTCGGGCTATGGTATCCCGCATTCATGCAACACACCTTCACGCAAAAATTCCTTCTGGTAGTGCTTGCCGCCTTCCTCGCCGCAGGAGGGTATGTGTTCGTTTGGAAAAAAATCATCCTCGGAGCCGACCAAGCCGTCAACGGCAGCTATAAAAAGCCCGCAGCCTCCTCCACCCCTGCGGTAAAGCGCCGCTTTTAGGCGGACGATTTGGAAGAATGAAGATTGGACTTGCTCAAATCAACCCCACGGTGGGCGATCTCAAAGGTAATTTTGAGAAGATTCTCACCGCCTATCGCGCCCTTGTCGCACAGGGCGCGGAACTGATTCTCACCCCCGAACTCGCCATCACGGGATACCCGCCCCAGGATCTGGTTTTCAAATCCCGGTTTGTCCCGCTCAACCTGGAAATCCTCCAAGCCTTGCATGCGGAAGTGGGGGAGGTGCCCCTCATCACCGGCTACGTGGATTACAACCCCGGCGCGGGCCGCCCCTTCCGCAACGCCGCTGCCGTCCTTCAGCGAGGGCAGCCGCTGCGCAGTGTCTTCAAATCCCTGTTGCCCACCTACGATGTTTTCGACGAAGACCGCTATTTTCAACCGGCGGAGCGTGTCGCGCCCGTGGAGATCAACGGACGCCGCATTGGCATTACCATCTGTGAAGACATTTGGACGGAGAAATACCTCCCCCGGCGGTTGTATGATTTTGATCCGCTCGCCGCGCTCATCGGCGCAGGGGCGGAGATGATCGTGAACATCAGCGCGTCGCCCTTCTGCGTCGGCAAGCCGCTGCGACGTTGCGAGATGCTCTCGGCGCTGGCCGCGCGGCACGGCGTCCCTATTTTCTACTGCAACGCCACCGGCGGCAACGACCAGTTGGTGTTCGACGGCAACTCCCTGGCCCTTGGCGCGGGCGGCGGACTGCTGGCGCAACTCCCGGCGTTTGAAGAGGCGCTGCGCATTGTGGATACCGACGCCCAGCCCCTCCCCGGCTGCCCTCCGGAACATGAGGCGCAGGAACTTTTTGAGGCGCTCTCCCTCGGCCTGCGGGACTACTTGCGCAAATGCGGCTTCAAGAGCGTGGTGCTGGGGCTGAGCGGCGGCATCGATTCCGCCGTCACCGCCGCCATCGCCGTGCATGCCTTGGGGGCGGAGAATGTGCACGGCGTCGCCCTGCCCACGCAGTTTTCCTCGCAAGGGAGCATTGATGATGCGCTTGCCCTTGCCCAAAACCTCGGCATCCGCTGCCCGGTCATCTCCATCCAGAGCCCGTTTGACACCTTCCGCGCATTGCTTGCGCCGGAATTCGCCGGGCTGGCCGAGGATACCACGGAGGAAAACATGCAACCGCGTCTGCGCTGCATGGTGCTTATGGCGCTCTCCAACAAGCACGGCCATCTCCTTCTCAGCACCGGCAACAAGAGCGAACTGGCCGTGGGCTACTGCACGCTCTACGGGGACATGGCGGGCGGGCTCGCCATCCTCAGCGACGTGCCCAAAACGCAGGTCTATGCGCTGGCCCGCTACATCAACCGCGAGCGCGAAGTCATTCCGCGCTCCAGCATCGAGAAGCCGCCCAGCGCGGAGTTGAAACCCGACCAAACGGATCAGGATACGCTGCCGCCGTATGATCTGCTGGATCGCATCCTCGCGCTGTACGTTGAGGAAAACCTCACCGCACGGGATATTATCGCGCAGGGATTCGACGAGGCGACCGTCTGCTGGGTCGCCCGCAAGGTGGATCTCAACGAATACAAGCGCGAGCAGGCCGCACCGGGCATCAAAGTCACCAGCCGCGCGTTTGGCATGGGCCGAAGGATGCCCATCGCGCAGCGGTTTGTGGATTAGAGCAGTTTCGATTTAATTTGTCGCATGCTCTTCGGCGGCGTGGGCCGTTGC
>JBAXQF010000097.1:0-9565 GCA_037131875.1 Verrucomicrobiota bacterium | reverse complement strand
GCCACCCCTTCGGGGTGAGCGTGGTTGTGACGCGGTTCCGGTGGTGTCGGCGCGCGGACGCACCTCAACCACCGGCTATGGTCTGGAAACCCTTTGGGTTTCTTTCGCATACTCCACCTCCCCCAGCAACCGCAGGTCATCCCCAAAACGCTCATACTGGGGGTGGACGATCCGAGGGGCTTCGGTGGTGGAGCCTGCTCCGAGGCCGCCGAGGACGAGTTTCGGGCCACCCAGAAGCAGCGGGGCGACATAGAAGCAGACTTGATCCACCAACCGCTCGTCAAAGGCTTCGCCCAGCACGCGCATCCCGCCTTCAATGATCACGCTGGTCACTTCGCGCTGGCCGAGTTCTTCGAGCACGCTGCGCAGGGTGCGGCCTGTGAAGACGAGCGTCCGGTCGCGGTGCGCGTCGGTGAAGACCGTGGCCTCGGGCGGCAGATTGCCGGAACGGCTCACAATGACGCGCCACGGCTGGCGGGGCGCTTCGCACGGCAGCCCGCGCACGGTGAGTTGCGGGTTGTCCGCGCGCAAAGTTCCGCCGCCGATCAAGATGGCATCGACCTCGGCGCGCATGCGGTGGGTATCGGCGCGCGAGGCTTCGTTGGTGATCCAGCGGGGCGCATCCGGCGGACGGGTGATGCGGCCATCGAGCGACATCCCGGCCTTGGCGATCACCCAGGGCATTCGGGTCACAATCCATTTGTTGAAAGCGAGGTTCAACCGTCGGCACTCTTCTTCGAGCACGCCGACGCGCACTTCCAGCCCCGCAGCGCGCAGAATGTCCACGGCGCGCCCGGCGTGGGCGGGGTTGGGATCGAGCGTGCCGATCACCACGCGGCGGATGCCCGCGGCGAGGATCGCTTGCGTGCAGGGCCCCGTGCGGCCGTGCGTGGAGCACGGTTCAAGGGTGACGTAAAGCGTAGCTCCCTTTGCCAGCGCCGGATCAGCCAGCGAGCGGAGCGCTTCGATCTCCGCATGCGCCAGCCCCGCTTTGCGATGCCAGCCGCTGCCGATGATTTGATCCCCGCACGCAATCACCGCGCCGACGGCGGGGTTCGGGCTCGTTGCCCCAAGGCCGCGGCGAGCCGCAGCCAAGGCCGCCTGCATGAACGCTTGATCAAGGGACTCTGGGAACGCAGGATGCACGTGTCTAAAATCTATCTAGAACTCAGGAACTCAAGAAAAAGCGAAGAAACGTTTTCCTCTTTCTGAGTTCCTGAGTTCCAGATTTTTGATGCGCCTGCCGCGGAGCCTGCTATTTGGAATCCGCCCGGCGGCCCAGATGGTCGGCGAGAATAAAGAAACTCGGCACCCAAAGACCGATAAAAATGCCGAAGCGCTCCGAATGCGCCTTGTCTCTGCCCTTGGTGAGAAACCACGTGGCAATGGAGGCGGCGATGGAGGCAAACCCCAACGCCAGGGCGGCATCGGAAGCCAGGCGCATTTGTTCCTTTGACACCGGAATTTTCTCCGGTTTAGAAGAGAGCCGTTCAGATTGCAAAAGCGTGTTCATATACAACCATAACGGCTCCACGATTCGCTTTGGGCGTCACCGGCACGCCAGTGGCCTAATCCACTGGCGGCTGCGCCCCTTTTAGTGTACGCATCAAGACTCTGAAAATACGCCGCACACGCAGGGGCCCCCTTCTGCTTCTGTTTCCCATGAAAAAACCATCTGTTGTCACCAGTCTCCGGCCATGGATCTCCCTCCTGCGCGCGGCTTTCAGCGCTGCGGCACTCCTGGCCGCCTCGGGTGCATCGGCAAGCCCTCTCCAGGAAAAAATCCAAAAAGAACTCGATGCCAGCCCATTTCTCGCAGCCCAACAGCTCAAAATGCACGTCGTCAATGAGAGACAGGGCAACGTGACCCTGGAGCTGACCGAAGGCCCCAAAAAACTCCGCGATCTGTTTCGCCGGGGCTATGAAATCAACAGCAGCGCCTTGGCAGAGACCCATTTGGAGCCGGAGGTCATCCCGGCCCTCCGCAGCATCAAGAGATCCTTGGGCGTCATCAAAAAACTGGAGGGAGTGAAGGAAATCTCTCTGACAGGCTCTCTTTCCTCCGCGGTAGCTTCCGCAACGGGATCTGAAACCCCCCGCCCGAATCAGTGTTCCCTTATGGAGCAAATCCAGAAGGAACTCGATTCCAGTCCGTTTCTCGCGGCCCAACAGCTCAAAATGCACGTCGTCAACGAGAGACAGGGCAACGTGACCCTGGAGCTGACCGAAGGCCCCAAAAAACTCCGCGATCTGTTTCGCCGGGGCTATGAAATCAACAGCAGCGCCTTGGCGGAGACCCATTTGGAGCCGGAAGTCATCCCAGCCCTCCGCAGCATCAAGCGGACGGTCACCGCCCTGAAGGACTTGAAAGGGGTAAGCGAAATCTCGCTGACCGGCGCGTGCTCCTCCACAGTGTCTCCAGAGGAAACGTCTTCCGAACAACCCGTCCCGAAAGAGGAAAACAGTGTTCTGGAAGAGAGCATCCAGAAGGAACTCGATGCCAGCCCGTATCTCGCGGCGCAACAGCTCAAAATGCATGTCCTCAGCGAGAAGCAGGGCAGCGTGACCCTGGAACTGACGAATGGACCGCAAAAGCTCCGTGATCTGTTTCGCCGGGGCTATGAAATCAACAGCAGCGCCTTGGCGGAGACCAATTTGGATCCGGAGGTCGTTCAGGCGCTTCGCAGCGTAAAGCGGACTTTAAACGTCATCAAAGGCATGGACGGGGTGAAGGAACTCTCGCTGACGGGCGCGCTTTCCCCCACCGTGACGCCAGCCGAAATACACTCCGATAATGCCAGCCTGCAAGGAGTGTCCACCCCCCTCATGGAGCAAATCCAAGAGAAGCTCGATTCCAGCCCGTTTCTTGCCGGACAACCGGTGAAAATGCGCGTGACCAACGAAAGAGTCGGGGTGGTAAGCCTGGAGGTTTCTGAAGGCCCCAAGAAACTCCGCGATATGTTGCGCAAGGGCTATGACATCAATGGAGATGGGCTCAGGGAGATGAAACTGACACAGGAGATCGTCCAGGCGCTCCGCTGCGTAAAACGGACAGTGACCATCATCAAAGGCATGAAGGGGGTGAAGGAAATCTCGCTAACCGGCGCGATCAACACCGTGAAAGATCGAGCGGAGAACTTTTACGATGAAGCCAACCAAAAAATAAGTCAGAACCGTTCCCAAGACGATGCGGAAATTCTCCAGTTGTTGACCAAATCAGCAGAGTTGGGTTTTCTCCGGGCGCAAGTCGATCTCGCGAAAGTTTATCTGCACGGGGTGGATCTTCAACCCGACGAAGAGCGGGCGACGTTCTGGCTACGGAAAGCCGCCGAGCAAGGAGATGCACCCTCCCAATTTCAACTCGCTGCCCGCTACAAGCAAGGCCAGGGCACAAGCAAGAATTATGACGAAGCCATCGCATGGTACCGGAAAGCCGCCGGGCAGGATCTGAATCCCGACATACGCACCCGAAGCCAGCTTGCCCTGGCCTCAATCCTCGCAACATGCCCAATGGAACCGTTGCGCGACGGCACGGCCGCCCTCGAATATGCAAAAAGTGGAATAGCCGCCGCGCCGAATGGAATTGCGATGGAAACGCTGGCCTCTGCTTATGCCCGGTGCGGACAGTTTGACGAGGCCGTCGAGCAGGAAAAGAAATGGATCAAGCAACTGACGGAAGCCACTTTTCTGGCCGCTGAGGAAAAAAAGAATCTTCTTTCCCAAGCGAACGACCGGCTTCGACTCTACCTAGAGCACCAGCCCTACACCGCACCGGAGTAAGCGCGCTATGTCGCCAGCACTTCGCGCACGCGCTCTTTCAAGGCGCTCGCGGTAAAAGGCTTGGGCAACGTGGCGATGGGCGCTTCGCCATTCGCCAAGTCCCAACATTTGTCAGGGTAGCCCGAGCAAACGATGAATTTGCACGCAGGCCAATGCCGTTTCACGGTTTCGCGCAAAAGTTCACCGTCCATGCCCGGCATCACCACGTCTGAAATGACCAGATTCACCGTGGGCCGTTCCCGAATGGCAGCCAAGGCTTGCTCCCCGCTGCGGGCCTGGATGATTTCATACCCAGCCCCGCGCAGAATCAGATCCATGAGCCGGAGCATAAAGGGATCATCATCCACGAGGAGAATCGTGGTTGCAGACTGGGGAGCTTTGTTGGGCGAAGGAGGGTTCATTCGGAGGGGGGCTTCCATGGAAGGTGCCACTGGGGGGAAAGATCGCAAGTGCTAAAAATAGGCCCTTTTAGCGCGACGTCACTGGAAAAATAAAACAACCGGATCCCAAACATGGTTGAGACCCGGTTGCCAAAGTTTTGCCGGGGTGGCATCGTGCGCGGAAAACGCCTGATCCACCCCGGCTTAAACTGCGAGGCGACAGCGACTTAGTAGTCCATGCCACCCATGCCGCCCATGCCGCCGCCCGGAGGCATGGCGGGCTTCTCCTTCTCGGGAAGCTCGGTGACGACGCATTCGGTCGTCAGGAGCAGGCCGGAGATGGAGGAGGCGTTCTGGAGCGCGCTGCGGGTGACCTTGGTCGGGTCGACCACACCGGCTTTCACGAGGTCCACGTATTCGCCAGTGGCGACATTGTAGCCTTCGTTGCCCTTGCGCTTCTTGACTTCCTGCACGATGAGCGCGCCTTCCTGGCCCGCGTTGTTGGCGAGCTGGCGGAGCGGCGCTTCCACGGCGCGGCGGATGATTTCGAGGCCGATTTGTTCGTCGCCTTCGAGCTTGAGGGTGTCGAGAGCCTTCTGGGCGCGGATGAGAGCGGTGCCGCCCCCGGGGACGATCCCTTCTTCCACCGCGGCGCGGGTCGCGTGCAGGGCGTCTTCCACGCGGGCTTTCTTTTCCTTCATCTCGGTTTCCGTCGCGGCGCCGACATTGATGACGGCAACGCCACCGGCCAACTTGGCGAGGCGCTCCTGGAGCTTCTCGCGGTCGTAGTCCGAAGTGGTTTCCTCAATCTGGCGGCGGATCTGGTTCACGCGGCCCTGGATGTCGGCCTGCTTGCCTTCGCCTTCCACGATGGTCGTGTTTTCCTTGTCCACGGTGACGCGCTTGGCGCGGCCGAGGTCTTCCACGGTGACGTTCTCAAGCTTGATGCCGAGGTCTTCGGTGATGCACTTGCCGCCGGTGAGGACAGCAATGTCTTCCATCATGGCCTTGCGGCGGTCGCCAAATCCGGGGGCCTTGACGGCGCAGATTTGCAGGGTGCCGCGGAGTTTGTTGACGACGAGGGTCGCGAGGGCTTCGCCTTCCACGTCTTCGGCGATGATCAGGAGCGGACGGCCGCTCTTGGCCACCTTCTCCAGCAGCGGGAGCATGTCCTTCAGGCTGCTGATCTTCTTCTCGAAGATGAGGATGTAGGCGTTTTCGAGGATGACTTCCATCGCTTCCGCGTTGGTGACGAAGTAGGGCGAGAGATAGCCCTTGTCGAACTGCATGCCTTCCACCACGTCAAGCGTGGTTTCAATGGTCTTGGCTTCCTCAACGGTGATCGTGCCGTCCTTGCCGACTTTGTCCATCGCGTCGGCAATGATGTTGCCGATGTTGGTGTCCCAGTTGGCGGAAACGGTCGCAACCTGCGCGATTTCCGTGCGGTCGCTGACTTTCTTGGAGATCACGGCGAGTTCGTCGACGATGGCGGCGACGGCTTTGTTGATGCCGCGCTGGAGCGAGGTCGGGTTGGCGCCTGCGGTCACGTTCTTGAGGCCTTCTTTGTAGATGGCTTCGGCGAGAACGGTGGCCGTCGTGGTGCCGTCACCGGCGATGTCGCTGGTCTTGGAAGCGACTTCGCGCACGAGCTGCGCGCCCATGTTTTCGTAAGGGCATTCAAGCTCGATTTCCTTGGCGACCGTCACACCGTCTTTGGTGATCGTGGGGCTGCCGAATTTCTTGTCGAGGATGACGTTGCGGCCCGATGGCCCGAGGGTTGCCTTGACGGCGCGGGCGAGTTTCTCGACACCGCGGAGAAGCGCCTGGCGGGCGGCTTCGTCGAATTGGAGTTGTTTAGCTGCCATAATATTCTAGGTGATTCAAAAGGTGGTGGTTGGAATTAGCCGAGGATGCCGAGGATGTCGTCCTCGCGCATGATGAGGTAGCTGGTGCCGTCGACTTTGATCTCGGTGCCGCCGTATTTGGAGATGAGCACGCGGTCGCCCACCTTGACGGTGAATTCGACTTTGTTGCCCTTCTCATCGAGCTTGCCGGTTCCGAGCGCGACGACCTGGCCTTCCTGCGGCTTTTCTTTGGCCGTGTCAGGAATGATGATGCCGCCTTTGACAACTTCTTTCTCTTCGAGCGCCTGCACGAGCACGCGATCGCCGAGGGGTTTGACATTTACTGCCATAACTAGTGTTTTCTGTTGGTTTTCTGTTTGGTTTTTACTTCACCCGCCAGAGCGAGCCCTGCGGCCCGCTCCGGCGAAATCGGTATTGGTTGATTAAAATTCGGTCAAAAATGGTTGCTGTGGCGAACCATTTTGCTGAGGTCAGCAAAATGGTTCATCGGCAATGCTTCCTCTGTTCCAGACACGATGCGCCCAAGTGTTCCTGAGCGCCACAGGCGCGGCTCCATAACAGCCTGGGGCAACGCCCCAGGAACCGAAATGAATGCGATCAGGGCTGAAAGCCCGCACCATAGGCTAGTCCCACACATAGCGCTCATCATATTCAATGTTGTATTTGTTAAGAAACGCGCGGAATTCCTCTTGGAACGAGCGAGTGCGGTGGTGTTCCTCCTGATTATTGATGTAATCCAGCAATGTTTGCTGATCTCCCGGAGCGACCGAGAACGCCCCATACCCCCGTTGCCAAGCGAAGGCGTAAAGTTCCGGTGAGCGTCCCTTCATCCATTTCGAGGAGGACGTTTTCAAATCCTTCACGAGGTTTGCCACCGCAACGGTGCGGGAAAGACCAATCGCCAAATGCACATGATCGGCCATCCCTCCCACACGGAAACATTCACACTCCATATTCCGCGCCACCTCGGCCAGATACCCGTGCAACTCGGCGCGCACCGAAGGCCCGATGAGGGGCAGACGGTCTTTGGTGCTGAACACCAAATGCACGAGAAGGAGTGACAGGGATTGTGGCATGGAAAGGGTACGTGCGCGGTCTTAAGCGCCAAAGGCGCGAACCCATGCGCCAAAGGCGCGAACCCATAACAGCCTAGGGCAACGCCCTAGGTATCCGACCCCGAAATGGCGCGAGGGCTGAAAGCCCGCACTATCGGTTGCGGATGGATGGGTGATTGGGTGTGGCGTCATGCGGAAATGGTGCGGGCTTTCAGCCCTGTTTCGCTCGTTGCTGGGAGACCTGGGGCGTTGCCCCAGGCTGGTATGGAGTCGCGCCGTTGGCGCTGAAGAATTTACTTCTTCTTATCCTCGTCCACGACCTCGAACTCCGCGTCCACCACGTCGCCTTCTTTCTTCGGCTTGGCGGCTCCGGCGTCGGCTCCGGCGGCTTGTTCGGCTCCACCGGCTTGCGCCTGTTCGGCGGCGTGCTTGTAGAGTTCCTCGCTCACGGCCTGGAACTTGTTCTGCAAGGTGTCGTAGGCGCTCTTGATGGCGTCGGTGTCGCTGCCTTTGAGGGCTTCACGCACGGCCTTGATGGCGCTCTCGATCTCGCTCTTCTTGTCGGCGGGAATCTTGTCGCCGAGATCCTTCACCTGCTTCTCGCACTGGTAGGCCAGGCTGTCGGCGTTGTTGCGCACTTCGATGGCTTCCTTCGCTTTCTTGTCCTCTTCGGCGTGCAGTTCGGCTTCCTTCTGCATCTTCTCGACTTCCTCATGGCTTAGGCCCGAGGAACCGGTGATGGAGATTTTCTGCTCTTTGCCGGTGCCGAGATCCTTGGCGCTGACGTGCAGGATGCCGTTGGCGTCGATGTCAAAGGTGACTTCGATCTGCGGGACGCCGCGCGGGGCCATCGGGATGCCGTCCAGGTGGAAGACGCCGAGGTTCTTGTTGTCGCGGGAGAGCGGACGCTCGCCTTGGAGCACTTTGATTTCCACGCCGGGCTGGTTGTCGCTGTAGGTGGAGAAAATCTGCGATTTGCGCGTGGGGATGGTGGTGTTGCGCGGGATCATCGGGGTGGCGACGCCGCCTGCGGTCTCGATGGCGAGGGTCAGCGGGGTGACGTCGAGCAAGAGCACGTCTTTCACGTCGCCCTTGAGCACGCCGCCCTGGATGGCCGCGCCGATGGCGACGACTTCGTCCGGGTTCACGCCCTTGTGCGGTTCCTTGCCGATCAAGTTGCGCGCGGTGTCCACCACCTTGGGCATGCGGGTCATGCCGCCGACGAGCACGAGTTCGTCCACGTCGCGCTCAGAGAGCTTGGCGTCCTTGATGCACGCCTTGACGGGGCCGATGGTCCGCTCAAAGAGGTCGTCGCAAAGCTGTTCGAGCTTGGCGCGCGTGAGCTTCTGCATGATGTGCTTGGGCCCGGTCTGGTCGGCGGTGACGAAGGGCAAATTGAGGTCGTATTCCTGCGCGGAGGAGAGGGCGATCTTGGCTTTCTCGGCCTCTTCCTTGATGCGCTGCACGGCGTCGGGCTGCTTGCTGAGGTCGATGCCGGTGTCTTTCTTGAACCCGTCGATGATCCAGTCCATGAGGCGGTGATCCCAGTCGTCGCCGCCCAGGTGGGTGTCGCCGTTGGTGGCGCGGACTTCAAAGACGCCGTCGCCGATTTCCAGCACCGAGATGTCAAAGGTGCCGCCGCCGAGGTCATACACGGCGATCTTTTCGTCCTTCTTCTTGTCGAGGCCGTAGGCGAGCGACGCGGCGGTCGGCTCGTTGATGATGCGCAGCACTTCGAGGCCTGCGATCTTGCCCGCGTCCTTGGTGGCGGTGCGCTGGGAATCGTTGAAATAGGCGGGAACGGTGATGACGGCTTGCGTGATCTTCTCGCCGAGCTTGGCTTCGGCGTCGGCTTTGAGCTTCGCGAGGATCATCGCGGAGATTTCCGGGGGCGAGTACGTTTTGACTTCGCCGCCGACCGTCACCTGGACGTTGATGTCGCCATTGGCGGCCTTGACGACCTTGTAGGGGACGCGGTGCAGTTCGTCGCGCACCTCATCAAACTTGCGGCCCATGAAGCGCTTGATGGAGAAGATGGTGTTCTCCGGGTTCGTCACGGCCTGCCGCTTGGCAGCCTGCCCCACGAGGCGTTCGCCGCTCTTGGTAAAGGCAACCACTGAGGGAGTCGTCCGTGCGCCTTCTGAGTTTTCCAGAACAACTGGCTCTCCGCCTTCCATTACGGACATGCAGGAGTTGGTTGTTCCCAAATCGATACCGAGGATCTTAGCCATAAAATATTAAAAAGTTGGTCGCCTGTTGACGCACCCCTTTAAGCAGACGCCGGGCCAAGGGAATGCGCGAAAATCAAACCGCTGATTATCAAACACTTACAAAACATCATGCCCGACGCCCCATGTGAGAAATGCGCCATAATGGCACATGTGTGCCACCGTTTTGGCGCAGATATGGCACACTTGCGCGATGCCCTACTCCGCATATTTCATCGTTAAATTTCGCCGACGATTTTATGCGCGGCGGGGCGGGT
>JBAXQF010000096.1:0-9647 GCA_037131875.1 Verrucomicrobiota bacterium | reverse complement strand
CACCCCTCGGCGCTCACGGCCTATTGTAAACACCTTCATGGAAAACGCTCTAACTTTCGCTGGGGTCTGAGGGAGGGGGTGGACGTAAGGATACTCGACGCGAGCGGAAATGAAATTTCGCGCAAAGGGACGCAAAGAACGCAAAGAGAAAAACTGAGGGATCTGATGTTCCTCTCTTCAAGGCGATTCAACTTTTTGCGCTCTGTCCTTCCAAGATTCTGTCTTTGCGTCCTTTGCGTCCCCTTGCGCGAGATCTTCTGCCGAATGGTGAATCAGCTATTTGGCTGCTTTTGCCGTGTAAAGCGAGACGATGCCTCCGCTGAGGGGCTGGGCGCTGGGCTCGGCGAATCCGGCGGATTCCAGCAGGGCGCACATGGCTTGCCCGGAGGGGAAGCGCTCGATGGATTCGCCCAGGTATTCGTAGGCTCCGCGCTCGCCGGTGAGCCATCCGGCGAACCGTGGAAGGAGCCGGTGGAGATAGAAGCGGTACAATGCGCGCAAGGGCGGGGGAGGCACGGAGAAGTCGAGGATGAGGACGTGGCCGCCGGGTCGCAGCACGCGGCGCATTTCGCCAAGCGCCCCCGGCCAGGAAGCCATGTTGCGGAGCCCAAAGGCGACAGTTACGGCGTCGAAGCTCTCCGGGGCGAACGGCAGCGCCAACCCGTCGGCGGCCACCACCGGGCCGGAGCCTTTGCGCACGGCCTCGCGCAGCATCGGCACACAGAAGTCTGCTCCCACGATGTGCGCCTGCGGGCAATGGCGGCGCAGTGTCAACGCCACGTCGCCGCTGCCGGTGGCCAGGTCGAGAATGCGCGACGGGTTCCAGCTTCGGACGATCCGCGCCGCGCGCCGCCGCCAGAAGAAATCCAGCCCTCCGCTCAAGAGGTGGTTGGCCAGGTCATACCGGCGCGCAATCGCCCCAAAGAGGTTTTGGACAAAGCGGGGCTCTTGCAAGGGAATCAGTTCTGTCGTTCGGTCCGTTGCGCGCCTTGGATATTGGCGTATTGCATCCGCGATTGCAGCCAGCCCATGAACGTAATGAAGCCTTTGCGTTCGCGGAGCGCGGCGATTTGCGTTGCCTCGTCCTTTTGATACTGGGCTTCGTCAATGGGGTCGCGTTTTTCCAGAAAGACGAGGAGTCCACCGTTGGCGGTAGGGACCCATTCGCTCAATTCGCCATCAGCCAGCGTTACAGCCTTGCTGACGACCTCCTGGGCATTGGGCTGCTCGGCCAGTTTTTGCGCATCGGAGAGGGAAAAAACCGGGAAGTCTTCCACTTTTTGTCCGGCATTTTTCGCGGCATCGGCAAAGGATTTTCCGGCTTTCAGATCGGCGACGATCTTGGCCTGCGTTTCATTGCCCTTGGAGGTGAGGGCGGCGGCGGCGCGCTCGGTTTTGATCTGGTCGATCACCTGGGGCCGGGCTTCCTCCAAGGTGAGTTGGCGGCTGGGGGTCACTTTATCCAAGTGAAGGATGCAATAGCCGTTGCCCACCGGGAGGGCGTCGCTGATGGGCTCTTGTTCGGTGAGCTTGAAGGCTGCGGCTGCGGCCTGCGGGACATTCGCCAAATCCGCCGGAGGCTCGGACTCGCTGAATTCCGGAGCCGTTTTCACCGCTAGTTCGTAGGCCTTGGCGACGGCGTCGAACGAGGCGCCTTCCTTCAAGAGTTCCTGGCCGAAATTGTTCGCCCGGTTGGCGAGATTCTGGCGGGCTTCCATCAGTTTTTGGCCCTTGAGCGCCTTGTCCGCTTCGCTCAAATCGATTTTCACGTAGCGGACCGCCCGTTTTTCCGCTGCGGTGTAGGTTTTTTCGCGTTCGGTGAACACCTTCTTGATTTCCTCCTCCGTGGGGGAGACGGCGGCCTTGAAATCAGCCAGAGCAAACGGCACAACCGCGACGTGCATTTTCTGGTGCGTGAGCACGTATTCGGAACGGAATTCGTTGGGGGTGACCTCTACGGTGGTGCCCAGCAGGGAGACCAGTTTTTGCAGGCGGATTTGATCGCGCACCAAGTCGTGGAGCCGCTCGGCGGTGAATCCCTTGGGGCGGAGCACGTTTTCTTCAAACAAGCGGTATTTTGCAGGGTCAAAGGCATCGTTGGTCTGGAAACGCGGCAGTTTTTCGATGGCGTCGGCCACCTCATTGTCATCCACCGTAATGCCGAGGCGCTTGGCTTCATGCTCCAGCACATAGCTGTTTACGATAAAGTCCGATCCTGCCTGCTCGCCATTGGGGTTGCCCAGCGTCAGGCCGATGACCAGATCCTTCAGCCCCGCATACATGGCCACGCTGAAGTTCAAGCCCCGCCGTTCAATCTCTGCCTGGGTGTAATTGCGTCCGTAAATTTGAACCTTTTGGTCGGGAGCGTTTTTGGAGCGGTTTCCTGGAGTGAAGAACCAGCCAAAGGCGATGATGATGATGACGGTAATAACGATCATCACCGGTTGCTGGTATTTGCGGAGCACATTGATCATGAGAAGCAAAAAATGTTTACGGGTTGCTGTTGATTTAGGGGAGATGATTACCTAACATTAAATTTCGAAAAAATGAAGCGAAGATGCAGTTTTTCCTCCCGGCAATCTCATTTTGCACTCAGTTTCATCGTTTTTTGGCTCTTTTGCCTTACGAACGGAGCGTTTGCGCAAGATCGCTTGACCTATAAGGACGGCAGAACGCAGGACACAAAAATCCTCGGCGTGAGCGGCGCCAACGTACAGATTCAGGTCGGCACAGGGAGCGTGGGGATCCCGCTTGCCTCCCTCGCCTCGGTTGCCATGGCGGCTCCGGCGGATCTCGCTGCGGCAAATGCGGCCTGCCGTGCGGGCGATTATGCACAGGCGCTCCCGCTCGCAAAAGCTGTTGCCGAGAAATACAAAGGGCTTCCGGCCGACTGGGCGCGGCAGGCGATGAGCCTGGTGGGTGACATTTCCGTTGATTTGGGCAAGCTCAAAGAGGCCGAGGCGGTCTACAAGGATTACCAACGCATCTACCCCGGAACCGGAACCCTCCAGACCGACGTGGGCATGGCGCGCATTGCAGTGGCGCGCAAGAGCTACGAGGCAGCCAGGGCGAAGCTGGAGCCGATTGCGGCGGCGGCTTTAAAAGAAAAAACACCCAACCCGGCAGTGGCCCTCGTTTACAGCCAGACTTTTTATCTCCTTGGGCAGATTGCCGAAGCCCAAGCGCAACCGGAAGTTGCTTTGGAAAGTTATTTGCGTACTGTGACGCTCTTCTCTGCTGATCGCGGTGCAGCGGCAGCCGCCCAGGAAAAGGCGAATGCCCTTCGCAAAAAAGATCCCACCCTTATTGTTCCTTAGACTCCCTCAATACCCACATCCCTCCAGGTTCATGAAAACACGCAAACTCCTCCCATTTGCCCTCGGCCTCAGCCTCCTTCTTGCGACCTCTGGTTATGCCCAGGAAGCCGGTGCGCCCCAGCAGGAAACCCTTTTCCAGACCATCAAGAATGGCGGCGCGCTGATCATGACGATCTGGCTTGTCATCATCGGCACCTCCGCCACCATGGTCGCCTTCGTCATCCAAAACTTCTTCACGCTGCGCAAGGCGAAGCTGGCGCCGCCCATGCTGGTCGAATCCCTCGGAGCGCTCATGGCCGCAGGGAACTACCAGGAGGCTTGGGAAACCTGTAGCGCCAATGAAAACTATATCGCCAACGTCCTGAAAGCGGCTCTGACCCGCCTGGGCCGGGGCAAGGAAGCCGTCGAAGACGCATTGGCCGAACACGGCCTGCGCGAAGCCACCATCATCCGCACGCGCAACAGCTACCTCTCCGTCATCGGGGTTGTCTCGCCGATGATCGGCCTGCTCGGCACCGTGATCGGGATGATCGGGGCCTTCTCTGTTCTCGCAGGCTCGGGCATCTCGGATCCGCGCGCGCTTTCCGGGAAGATCGGTGAAGTTTTGATCGCCACGGCGAGCGGTCTGTTCATTGCCATTCCCGCGTTCGTGTTCTACTACATCTTTCGCAACATTGCGCAGATGGCGATTGTTCACGCGGACGACGTGGTCAACAGCCTGGTGCGCGACCTCCCCTACGAGGAGCTGGCGGGCATCAAGATCGGCGAGGAATTCAGCACCGGCACCGCAGGCGCTGTGGAAGGGGCCAGCCAGTCCCGCAAAGTCTCGGTCGCCCTCTCCACCAACTGCCCCATCTGCAACGGCGCGATCAACGCCGGACAAAACCCGTGCCCGCACTGCGGAGCAACCTTGCAGTGGCAGCAATAGCCGCCGCGTTTTCTCACCCCCTCCTTTCCCCTCATGCATCATAAGAGCAAAGGCAAGGCCGCACGCGCTGCGACACGCAATCCCGTGGAGGAAGACCCGGAATTTCAGATCGCGCCGATGATCGACATTCTGCTCGTGCTGCTGGTTTTTTTCATGTCCATCAGCTCCACGGAAGTGCTGCAGAGCAACAGGGACATCGCGCTGGCCGTGGCCAAGGAGGCCAAGCAGCCCAAGAAAAACCCCGGCCAGGTGATCGTGAATGTGAGTTGGGTGCCGCTGAACAATAACGGCTCCATCGAGGTGGACAGCCAGAAATACCCCTCTGCGAGCGACTTGGTTCCGAAGCTCCGGCAGGAACTGGAAAAAAATCCAATGACCCGTGTGCTCGTTCGCGTGGACCGCTCGGCGCGCTGGGGCTTTGAGCGTGAAATTCTCAAGGCGGTGGGCGATTCCGGCATCACCAACGTCACCTTTTCGGTCGTTGATAAACCCGGCTCGGGAAGCGCGGCTCCCTAGAAACCTGCTGCACGGCACAGCCCCAAACCCTCTTTTTTTATGGCATCTATAGGCAGTGAAGATGGCGATATCGGATTCCAGATCGCGCCCATGGTGGACGTGGTTTTTGTGCTCATGCTGTTTTTCATGGCGAGCGCGGGATCGCAAGTGGCCGAGCGCGAATTGAACATCAACCTGCCTGGCAGCAAGACCCCGAGCGGCTCGCAAACCAATGTGCCGCCCGTGCCCATCATGGTGGACATTTCCGCTGAAGGGAAAATCAGCGTGAACAATAAATCTTTCGCCCATGGAAGTTTGACGGACAAAGAGCTGGCCGATTTGCGGGAGTTTTTCAAAACAGCCATTGAAACCGGCAACCAAGACCCGGAGAAGCAAGACCCGGTGATCATTCGTCCCGATCCCGATACGAAACATGAGCGGATCATGGACGTGCTCAATGCCGCCGGAACTGCGGGCGTCAAAAATCTGACGTTTAATTAGCCCATCTTTTCCCGCATCTCGCGCAGCAGCGCGGCGTAGGTTTCCGAGGGGCGGTCGCCAAGGTGATCCTCCACCAGTCGCCCGGTGTCGCGCGTGTAGTCCAGCGAGAGCAGGCCGAAGCGCGGGGTGAAGGTGCCCCATTCGTAGTTGTCAAAGAGGCTCCAGTGCATGTAGCCGATCAGCGGAATGCCGTCGGCGACGATGCGCGCCACCTCGTGGAGGTGCAGGCGCAGGAATTTGCTGCGCGTGAAGCGATCCTGCCGGTCGGTGTGGTGGTTGTCGGGACGGCGGCGCAGCGCCATGCCGTTCTCCGCGATGAGCAGGTCGCGCCCGCCGAAATCCCGCGAGTAATAGGCGCAAAAAAAGTGCAGGCCGCGCGGAAGCACCCGCCAGTCCCACCATTTGCTGACGAGGCTCGCCTCCAGCCACGCGCGGAAGGTTTTGTTCTTGAACTCGTGATCCCACAGCGTCGGAAGCCGGAAAATGTGGGCCATGAAGGGATCGTAATAATCGAGCGCAAGATAGTCCAGAAGCCGGGCGCGCGGGGAGGCCTGGAGGGCGTCCAGCAGCGGGGCGAAATGCTTTGCGGTGAAAAGGCGGCGTCCCGCCTGCTTGAAAAAGTGTTTTACCAGCGTGCCGAGATAATAGGTGACGCCCCGGTACAGGGGGATCTGCGCCGCTTGCAGGGCGGCTTGGAACTCCCCGGCCTTGCGGGTGAGGTAGGCATCGGCATCCGCCCGCGCAATGCCGCGTTCGCGTAGGGCCAGGAGATCCAGCAGCACCTTGTCTGACCAATAGAGATCGCTGCAATAGTTGTTGAGGCTCACGCGGGGCTCGGCCCAGCCGTGCGCTTCGTGCAGGTCGTGGATGATATTGTAGGCTGCGATGTGCGCGATGAGCAGTTGATTGGTGGCGCGGCAGAAATTGGTGAACCCGCGCCGGGCCTCGCCGGGAAATTGGTTGCCGATGTAGGTGTTGATCGCCAGCGTGTTGGGTTCGTTGATGGTGAGGTAGTAGCGCACGGGCTCCAGCCCGTGGATGCGCACCAGCGCGTCGTTGACGTAGCGCACGGTGGTCTCCACAAAAACGGCGAACGGTTTTTGCACGGCCTCCTCCAGCCAGGGATCGCTCCCCAGCCAGGCGGGGTGTACAAAATGGTGGAGCGTGAGCACCGGCTCCATTCCGTTGCGGCGGCACGCGGCGAGGATTTCCACGTAGTGATCCAGCGCCCCGGTGTCAAAGGGGGGAGGGGTGGCGGATTGGGCGTTGCCCGGTTGCACCCGGCTCCATTCGATGCCAAGGCGGAAGGCGTTGAGGCCCATGGTGCAGCAGTGGGCGAAGTCGGCAGGGTAGTTCGTCCAGAAACCCGCCGCGTATCCCGATGCCGCCACATCGCCTCGCGCCTCCGCTTGCGCCCAGTTGTTGTGCGGCTCGCCGGGGCCGTTGTAGCCGCCTTCGGATTGGTAGGCTGAAGTGGCCACGCCCCAGAAAAAGGGGGGGCGAGGGGAGGAGGGAGGATTCGGCATGGAGTTTAGGCAATTTCTCCCGCTGCCGCTTCCGCGATTTTTTCCCGCTTCACGGCGTCGATTTGGAGGGGCGGCAGATCGTCTTCCAGCAAGGTTTGCACGATGAGGGCCGCCGCGTGGGGGCGTCCCATTGCGGACGCGCGCCGCCGCATGGACGCCAACCGCTCAGGGTCGTCCAGAAGCGCGTCGATTTTGTAGGCGATGGTGGTCATCTCGTTGCACTTGATCGCCACACCCTCTTCCAACAGGTGATCGCTGTTGCGTTCCTCCTGGCCGGGGATGGGGCTCATGATGGCCATCGGCAGGCCGCAGGCGAGCGCCTCCGCTGTGGTGAGGCCGCCCGGCTTGCCCAGGTAGAGATCGGAGACCTTCATCAGATCGTGCATCTGCCGGGTGTAGCCGAGGACTTTGAAATGGGGGTTGTCCGCGCCCACGAGGGTTTGCACGCGGGCCAGCAGATCCTCGTTCTTGCCGCAAATGACGATGGTCTGGATGGGGTGGCGCATTTGCTGGAGCTTGGTGACGACAAACTCTGCCGGGCTCACGCCGTAGGCTCCCGCTGAGAAAAGCAGCGTGAAGCGTTCGGGATCGAGCCCCAGCGATTTGCGCAGCTCCGTGCGATCCACCGGCTCCGCGAATACCGGGTCCACGGGGATGCCCGACACGGTGATGCGCTCCTCCGGCAGGCCGAGCGCCAGAAGGTGCGCCTTGGTCTCCTCCAGCGCCACGAAGTAGCGGTGGAACGTGCGCGAAAGCCACATGGCGTGCATATCCATGTCTGTCACCACCACGGAGAGGTGGGTGTCAATGACGCCCTTTTCGATCAAATGGGCGATGATGCCCGTGGGCATGAAATGGGTGCAGATGACGATGTCGGGCCGGAACCGCCGGATGAACTGCACGAGCCTGCGCGCCTGGAGCCGGTCGAGCCGCAAGCGCATGGCGTCGGTTTTCCACGGTTCATCGCTGGCTTTGTAAGCCCATCCGAGCACTTCCGGGGCGGTCTTGACGAGGTTGAGGTAGAGCTTCGAGTAGAAATCGTGGAAAAGCTTGTTGGTGTAATTCAGGGCGTCGAGGTGCTCGACGGCTTCCACTTCCGGCTGCCGGGCAAAGCTCTTGGCCAGCGCATCGGCGGCGCGCACGTGCCCTGTGCCCGCGCTGGCGGAAAGGATGAGGACTCGTTTCTTCATGGTGTTTCGATTCTTTGCTTGGTGACCGCCTCCAGTATTGCCATTCTATCCGCTGCTTACAACCCCGCATTGCGCGCACAATGAACCAGGAAATTGAACGGAAATTCCTCCTTAAAGCGTTGCCGCCCCATTTCGAGCAAATGACGGGCGTGCCGATGCAGCAAGGGTATCTCGCCATCGAGCCGGGCGGCAATCAGGTGCGGCTGCGCAAAATGGGGGAGGCCGCTTTTCTCACGGTCAAGCGCGGGGAGGGGCTGGTGCGCGCCGAGCATGAGATCGAACTCTCTGCCTCGCAATTTGCCGCGCTCTGGCCGCTGACGGACGGGCGGCGCCTGAGCAAACAGCGCTACCAGACGCCTTATGCGGGACGGATCATCGAGATCGACGTTTACGGCGGCAGCAACCACGGGCTCGTGGTGGCGGAGGTGGAGTTTGACGGCGAAGAGGCCGCCCACGCTTTTGTGCCGCCGGATTGGTTCGCCGCAGACGTGAGCGACCGCCCGGAATACAGCAACCGCAACCTCGCCCGCGAATGAATTGAAAGGCATGAGAAGGTTTCGCGCAAAGAAACGCAAAGGACGCAAAGACAGAGTTTGGGATGACAAATTCAAAAAACTTTCTTCCTTGGCGTCCTTTGCGTTTCTTTGCGCGAAATAAAAAATCCACCATAGAATGAAAGCGGCAAAAAAAGCGAAAACGCCCCTCCGGCTGCACAGTGACGAGCCGCTGCCGAAGGGCATCCGGCGCCTCGCGCGCAGCCAGATCGACGCCGCGTGCCGCTTTCTGGAAGGCGGCGGCGAGCCGCACACCGCCGTGCATGAAGCCCGCAAGGCGCTTAAAAAACTCCGCGCCTTGCTCCAACTCATCGCCCCGGAGTTCGGGCGCAAGGCGTTCCGCGCGGAAAAGCAGCGTTTTCAGGATGCCGCGCGGCTTTTGGCACCGCTACGCGATGCCGATGCGCAGGTGCGCGCCCTTGACGGTTTGCTCCAAAGCGGGGGTCTGGCGACGGCAGATTTTGCCGAGATGCGCAAACCCCTCGCCGCTGCCACAGACCGGCTCGCGCGTGCGGCGGGCCGCCCGAAACGCCGCGCGGCGGAGCTGCTCCGGCTGGCGCGCGGGCGCATCCGGCGTTGGCCGCTGGACGATCTGGAATGGAGCCGCCTCGCAAAGGAAATCCGGCGCACCTATCGGAAGGGGCGCAAAGCCTTGGAAATTCATCAGCGCGAACAGACCCTGGAGACGTTTCACGCCTGGCGCAAGCGCGCCAAAGAGCTGTGGTATCATTTGCGGATCGCCCAAGCGTTGTTGCCCGAGGCCGTGGCGGAGCGGATCGCCCTGTGCGGGGAGATCGGGGAAATTGCCGGGAATGCGCGCGATCTCGCCCTGCTGCACACGACGCTTCTCGCGCAAAAAGACGGGGTGGAAAGGGCGCTGCTCATCGGGGAAATCGAAGTGCGCCTGCCGGAACTCCAGCAAGCCGCCCTCGAACGCGGCACCCGCCTCTACGCGGAAAATCCGGGCGCGTTTGCCAAGCGGCTGCTTTAGCCTAAATCCGATAATGAAATCTCGCGCAAAGGGACGCAAAGGACGCAAAGGGAAACACTAGAGCGTTTTCCCTGAATGTCTTTACACATTCCCGTGGCGGCGAGTGGCGTCATGCGCCTCTTCAAACTCCGGGCAGTATCAAAGA
>JBAXQF010000095.1:0-9735 GCA_037131875.1 Verrucomicrobiota bacterium | reverse complement strand
CCTCAAATATCCTCAAATTCCCCTTGCTTCCTAACACCGTTGCTGAGTTCCTGATCGTTTTTAATCCGGGTTCTTGTCGCCTTCTTGATTCTTGATTTGCCGCGCCGCCTGGCGTTGAATGGTCGCTTTTCCACATGGACCAGCAAATTGAACAACTCCGCGCGGAAGCGCTCGCGGCCCTTGCGGCGGCGGGCGACGAATCGGCGCTCGAAGCCGTCCGCGTCAAATACCTCGGGCGCACGGGCAGCATCTCGGTCTTGAGCGAGGGGATGAAATCCCTCTCCAAGGACGACAAGCCGCGCATCGGCAAGCTCCTCAACGAAGCCCGCGGCGCTGTGACCGGGGCGATTGACGCCCGCAAGGCCGCGCTCGAAGCCGACCGCGACGCGAAGGCGCTCTCCGGGATCGACCTCACCCTGCCCGGCACGCCGCTGCCCGTGGGGGCGATCCACCCGATCACGCAGTTGCTCGACCGCGCCATTTCCATCTTTCGCCAGATGGGTTTCGCCCTGGCCGACGGCCCGGACATCGAGACCGAGTGGCATTGCTTTGACGCGCTCAACACGCCCGCCGACCATCCGGCGCGCAACGAGCAGGACACGTTCTATTTGCCCGACGGCCGCCTCCTGCGCACGCAGACCTCCACGGTGCAGGCGCGCACGATGGAGCTGGTCGCGCCGCCCGTGCGCATCATCGCCCCCGGCTGCGTTTACCGCCGCGACGAAACGGACGCCACGCATTTGGCGCAGTTCACGCAAATCGAAGGGCTTTATGTGGATGAAGGCGTGACGCTGGGCGACCTCAAGGGAACCATCGAGTATTTCTTCCGCGAGCTGCTCGGCAAAGACGTGCAAGTGCGCATGCGCCCCCACTTTTTCCCGTTCACCGAGCCGAGTTTCGAGATCGACATCAAGGCGTCGTCGCTCGGACGCGGCGACCGCTGGCTGGAACTGGCCGGGTGCGGCATGGTCGATCCCGCCGTGTTCCAGGAAATGAACCGCAAACGGGGCGACACCGCCTACGATCCCGAGAAATACACCGGGTTCGCCTTCGGCTTCGGCCTCGACCGCCTGGCCATGATCCTGAGCGGCGTCTCCGACATCCGCCTCTTCACTGAAAACGACGTGCGCTTCCTCGCGCAATACCGCCGAGGTTGAAATCCATCAGGAACTCAGGAAATCAGGAAAATAATCAGGAAGCCATGAAGCCAGGAAAAGAAAATCTGGAACTCAGGAAATCAGGAAACTGGGCGAGTGAGTTAAAGGAGATTGGGCAATTCTGCTTTTTCCTTCGTGGCTTCGTGCCTTCGTGTGAAAACCGGACGGGAACTTCCCTCCTGAATCTGCGTCCTTCTGCGTAATCTGCGGACAACTCTGCTTCTTATTTTATGAAAGTCTCTCTCAACTGGCTCAACGAACTGGTCGAACTCCCCGCCGACGTGGCGGCGCTCAGCGACCTGCTTACCAAGGCGGGCGTCGAAGTCGAAGGCATCGAGGCACGCGGCTGCACCGTGGAAAAAGTCGTCGCCGCCCAGATCCTCGAAAGCGTCCAGCATCCCAATGCCGACCGCCTGAGCGTCTGCAAGGTCGCCGATGGCACGGCCACGCGCCAGATTGTCTGCGGCGCGAAGAATTACAAGGTGGGCGACAAGGTGCCGCTCGCGCTGCCCGGCGCGGTGATGCCCGGCGATTTCAAAATCAAGGTCGGTAAACTGCGCGGCGTGGAGAGCGAAGGGATGATGTGCAGCGAGAAGGAACTTGGGCTCGCCGACGAGGCCGAAGGGCTGCTCATTCTCCCGGCGGAGACCGTGGTCGGCACGCCGCTCACCGCACTGTTCCCGGCGGAAACCATTCTGGACGTGGAGGTCACGCCGAACCGGCCCGACCTCCTCTGCCACCTCGGCATGGCGCGCGAAATCGCCACGCTTCTGGGCAAGCCGCTCACCATCCCCGAGGCCATCCGCGCCACGGCGGGAACCAAGGCGGCACCGGCGGCGGCTATCGCGCTGGAAGCCCCGGACGCCTGCCCGTTCTATAGCGCGCGCCGGATTCGCGGCGTGAAAGTCGGCCCGAGCCCCGCGTGGTTGCGCGCCAAGCTGGAGTCCATCGGCATCCGCAGCATCAACAACATCGTGGACGTGACCAACTACGTCATGCTCGAACTTGGGCAGCCGCTCCACGCCTTTGATCTGGCGAAGCTCAACGGCGGCATCCGCGTCCGCCCGGCCGCAGAGGGCGAGGCGTTCCTCGCGCTCGACGGCAAGACCTACCCGCTCGCACCGCGTCACCTTGTCATCGCCGATTCTGCGCGCGCCGTGGCCATTGCGGGCGTCATGGGCGGCGAGGAAAGCGGCGTCACGGAATCCACCACCGATGTTTTGTTGGAAAGCGCCTACTTCACCCCGGCGGGCATCCGCCGCACCTCGCGCGAGCTTGGGCTTTCCAGCGATTCGAGCTACCGCTTTGAACGCGGCATCGACCTCGCGGGCGTCCTGCCCGCCTCGGCCCGCGCGATTGCGTTGATTTTAGAAGTGGCAGGCGGCGAGGCGGAACCGGTGACCGTCGCCGCCGGATCGGCCCAAGTCGCGGAACCGATCGTCCCCTTCCGTTTGGAGCGCTGCCGCGCCGTGTTGGGCGCGGAGGTGCCCGCTGAAACGGTGGATCGCATTTTATCCGGCTTTGGCCTGGCGAAAGCCGAAGGCGGCTGGCGCGCCCCCTCCTTCCGCGCCGACCTCACCCGCGAAATCGACCTGATCGAGGAAATCGCCCGCGTCATCGGCATCCAAGCCGTGCCCGCCCGCGAGCAGACCCGCTTTACCGCAAGCTCCGTGGCCGACAAGCGCCACGACCAGGCGATGCGCCTGCGCCGCGCCCTGGCCGCTCCCGGCCTCGGCTTCCACGAAGCGCGCAGCCTCACGCTCATCTCCGAGAAAGAGGCCGCCTCCTTCCCGGTGGGCGAAGTGCGCCGCGTGCGCAATCCGCTCAACGAAGACCAGGTCGTCCTGCGCCCGAGCCTCATTCCCGGCCTGCTCGTCAGCCTCACCCGCAACCTGCGCGCCGGCGTGCGTGACCTGCGGCTCTTTGAAGTGGGCCGCATCTTCCGCGCCACCACCGGCGAACCCGGTGGCGTTGACCCGCGCGAAGAACGCACCGCGCTCGCCCTGCTCCTGAGCGGCGCCGCCGCCCCGGCCTCCTGGCGGGACGCCAAGCCGCGCGGGGCTGATTTCTTTGATTTGAAGGGAGCCCTCGCCGCCCTGAACCTCGACGGCGTCACCCTGGAACCGACCGCCCACCCGGCGCTTGCGCTCGCGGTGGAACTGCGGCGCGGCGCGACGGTCGTTGGCCTCGCAGGTCAACTCACCCCGGCGCGCGCCCGGGAACTCGACGCCACGGCCCCGGTGCTCGTGGCGGAAATCGACCTCGACCTCTTCGACGCCGCCCCCGCCATGGGCCGGTTTGTGGAACTGCCCAAATTCCCCGCCGTCACGCGCGACATCGCCCTCGTCGCCCCTGCGGAGGTCGCCCACGGGCGGATCGAAGCCGTCCTGCGCGGCGCGAATGAACCGCTGTTGGTGGAGGTGGAACTCTTCGATGTTTTCACCGATCCCACGGGTCAGAGAATCCCGGTGGATCAAAAATCGGTGGCATACGCATTGACATATCGCTCCAGCGGGCGGACACTCACAGCAGAAGAGGTCGCTGAGGCCCACCAAAGGCTGAAAGAGCGGCTGAAGGCGGAACTGCCCGTCAGTTTCCGCGAGTGATCTTTCTCATCCTTTCGGAGCTGGCAATAAGCCACCCCGAAGAACCCACCAAAATTTAGACATTCCCAAGTGCAACTTGGGAACGAGTTGAGAATTTACCCTGCGGTGTTCGAGATACAGGAGGCAACTCCCGGGCCGATATTACTTCAAACTTGGAGGCCAAGGCGGCGGTAACAAAGACATGCCTTCACTGGTAGTCTGCGCCCCGTCTCCGGTCACCACCGTTTCCTTCTGGGGAACGGGAAATGCCCCTTAACGGCATCTGCGGGGTAAAACGGCCCCTCTGGCGGAAATACGCTGGAGGGGCCCCTTTTTTTATGTTGAAACGCACCCCTTCGGCACCCCGAATCCGCAAGACCGCTTCCGACACATTCACGAAAGCGCGAGCCATCCCAGCGCACCCGCTGGATTGGCTGCTGGAGCCCCTTGAGCAGCACCCCAGCTACCTGCGCCGGCAGATGTTTGGCTGCGAGGCGGCCTACCTGAACGGGCGACTCATGCTGGTGCTTGCCGCGGGAGAGGAACCCTGGAACGGCCTCCTCGTGGCGACCGGCCGCGAATTCCATGCCGCCCTGCAATCCCAATGGGAGCAGCTCCAACCCCATTCGGTGCTGGGAAAGTGGCTGTACCTTTCCCAGGCCAACCCGGCATTTGAAGAAGTCGCCACCGCCATTGTGGAGCAGGTGCGGCGGGGAGATGCGCGCATCGGCGTCGAGCCGCAACCGCGCAAGCCCAAACGGGCGACATCCTGAATCGGCGGAACATTCCGCCCGCGCGGTTGGGCTTCCTCCCGATATTCCTCTCGCAACAACCAACCAAGGAGGGACGGCTTGTGGAGGGAAACAGGATGCTTGAGGCGGAGGAAGGAGAGAGGGCGGGGGGGCGCGTCATGAAGGCACCGCTGCCCCCTAATGAAGCAGAGCGGCTTCAGGCCCTTGCGGACTATGGGTTGATGGATACCCCTCCGGAGCCTGTCTTTGACGAGATCGTCGCTCTAGCCAGCTACATTTTCCGGGCGCCCATTGCTTTGATCCCTCTGTTGGACGAGAAGCGCCAATGGTTCAAGGCCCGCATGGGACTCGACATTGCCGAAACTCCCCGCGAGCACGCTTTTTGTGCCTATACCATCCTTTACCCGGACGGAATGGTGGTGCCCGACGCCCTGGCCGATCCCCGGTTTGCCTCCAACCCGCTGGTGGCCGGGAAACCCGGCATCCGCTTTTACGCGGGCACGCCGCTGATCACCCGGGAAGGGCATGCCCTGGGCGCGCTCAGCGTCATCGACACCAAACCGCGCCCCCTGCTTGACCCGGAGCAGAAGCAGGCTTTGCAAACGCTGGCACGGCACCTCATGGCGCAGATCGAAATCCGCTACTCCTCCGCCTTTTTGGCCAAGGCATTGAGTGAACGCAGGCAGGTGGAAATGGAGGAGCGCAACCGCATCTTGGAAAATGACCAGGAATTGCAGCGCCTCAACGAAGCCAAAGACCGCTTCATGACCATGCTTGCGCACGAATTGCGCAATCCCCTGGCTGCCATCCTCAACGCCATCGAACTGCTCCGCTCCCCGCAGCCGGACGACGCCGTGGAGATCATCGAGGGGCAGGTGCGCTACCTCTCCCGGCTCATCGAAGACCTTCTGGATCTCTCCCGGTTCACGCAGGGGAAAATCACCCTCAAAAAAACCACGGTCAACCTCGTGGAAACCGTGCGCGTCGCCTCGCGCGCCATGCAGCCTGTTTTCACGAAGGCCGGACAGCACTTTACGGCCCAACTGCCCGGGGAACCGCTCTGGGTCAAAGCTGACCCAGTTCGCCTGGAGCAGATCGTCAGCAATTTGCTGCTCAACGCCGCCAAATTCACCGGGCCGGAAAAACAAATCCGTCTCTCGCTGGAACGCGAAGCGAGCTACGCGGCGCTGCGGGTGTGCGACCAAGGTGTCGGCATTCCCCCGGAAATGCGGGAGCGCATTTTTGAGCCCTTCGTGCAGGTTGCAGAAACCCGGGCCAACCGCGGGCTGGGGCTCGGCTTGCCGCTGGTGCGGCAGCTTGTGCAGCTTCACAACGGCAGCGTGGAAGTGCAAAGCGAAGGCCCGGGGCACGGTTCGGAATTCATTGTGCGCATTCCGCTGCACGGAGAACCGCTCACCCTCCCTGCTGAGGAAACCGGAGATGGAAGCATCCTCCCGCAGGCGCGCCTTCGGCGTCGGGTGCTTCTTGTGGAAGACAACCCCGACCTCGGGAGGACGCTCCACCGCCTTATCTCTCACTGGGGGCACGAAAGCGAACTGGTGCGCCTCGGTTCCGTCGCGCTGGAAAAAGCTTTGGATTACCACCCGGACATCGCGCTCATCGACATCGGGCTGCCGCAAATGGACGGCTTCGCCGTCGCGGAATGTCTCTGCGGCGAGCCAGAGCTTGCCGGAATGCGGCTCATTGCCATGAGCGGCTATGGGGATGAAGAGGATCGGGCGCGGGCGATGCAGTCCGGGTTCAACGAATTCCTGCTCAAGCCCGTCGATCCCGCCCTGCTCCGGCAAATCCTGGAGGCTTAAAGCGTGGCGGATGGGGAGGGATTCGAACCCTCGTTACCTTTTGGGTAAACACGCTTTCCAGGCGTGCGCGTTAGACCACTCTGCCACCCATCCTTATTCGCAACTCCGGAATCGGAGCGAAATGCCAGCATGCAGGGAAATAGGGCGGAGTTCAACCGCAAACTTCCTCATGCACAGGTCAACCTGATCGCAATTCTGTTCTTCTAGAGCAGTTTCGGGTTCATTTGGCGCAATGATCTGAGAGCGCCGTGGGTTGGTGCGGGGCTTTTTGAGCGCCGTGGCTGTATTTTTAATACTGCCCCTGAAAAACGGTTCGCACCTACGGTGCACGTGAGCTCGAAATGCACCGCAACGGCCCACGCCGCCGAAGAGCATGCGACAAATTAACCCGAAACTGCTCTAATCCTTTTCTTCCGAATCGGAGGCCGGGTTGTTGGAGGCAAACAGGGAAAGGGCGCGGCGCAGCGGGGCTTTGGTGATCTCGACGGGCGTGCCAATGTTGACGCGCTGAAAGAGTTCCGCCACGTCGCGGGAACGCATCCGCACGCAGCCATAGCTAACCGGTCGCCCGATCAACCGTTCCACCGGCGTGCCGTGGATGTAGATGTCACGGGCATAGGCGTTGCGGGTGGACGGTTCAGTTCCCCGCAGCCAGAGGATGCGCGTCACAATGGGGTCGCGGCCCGGCGCGTTGGGCGGGAGCACTTCTCCGGTGGGATGGCGGCTTTTGAAGACGGTTCCCAACGGCAACCCCTGGCCGATCTTGTCCGCAACGGCCATCTGGCCCACCGGGGTGGCGTAGCTGCCAAAGCGGTCTCCCACGCCGTAGCGCGAGGTGGAGACGGGATACTCCGCAATGCGCGTCCCATTTTGGATGACGGCCAATTTCTGGTCGGGGACGCTGATCAAAATGGACGCAGACGGAGCCCCCTCGGCCGCAAAAATGCGGCTGGCAGCCAGGAGGAAGCTCAAGAGGAAAGGGAGTTTCGCAGGGATGGACATTGTTTAACAGAGAGCAAGCACAAGCTGTGCCAGCGTTTCCCCGATACTAAATGAATCCGCCGCCCTAGGCAACCACTGCTTCCTCTTCTTCCGCAGGCGTTTCCCAGCGGGGAAGCCACTGTGAAATGGAGGACCAGGCGACGTAGGTGAACCCACCTTGGAAAAGCGCCAGGAAGGGGAGCGAAAACCATTGCCCGGCCCGTGCCGCATCCACCATGAAGTAGGTGAAATAAAGGGCAAACCCGAGTTCGATAATCGGCAGCAGGCTCTTGAGGGAGCTGTATTTGGCCGCAGTCCAACGCTGTTTTTTGCGTTCAATGCCGTATTTGGGCGTGCGGGTGAACTCGGTTTGGTGGTTGAACACCGCTTCGAGCACCGCCTTGGCATTGCTCACAGACATCCCGATGCCCAGGGAGAGCAGCAGCGGGAGGTAGACGATTTCCTTGAGCCAGCCGCGCGGGTTGTTCTCCCGCTGGGCGACCGCGTAAAAGACGGCTGCCGAGAGGGAGGCGAGGACAAAGACCGGCACGTCAAAGAGCAGCGTGCGCCAAGGGCCGGAGAGGAGTTCGCTGGTGCGGGGAGCTTCGTGCAACAACACACAGAGGAACACCAGCAGCAGGTAGGCGAAATTGGAGGTCAGGTGCACTGTGGCTTCCATTTTGACCAGCAGCGGCAGGGAGCTGCGCCAAACGGTGCCGAGGATTTTTTTGCAGGTCTGGATGGAGCCCTTGGTCCAGCGGTGCTGCTGGGAGCGGAACCCGTTCATGTCCACCGGGAGTTCCGCCGGGGTGATCAAATCCTTGAGGAAGAGGAAGCGCCAGCCCTTCAATTGGGCGCGGTAGCTCAGGTCGAGATCTTCCGTAAGCGTGTCATGCTGCCAACCGCCCGCTTCGGCGATGCACGAGCGCCGCCAGAGTCCGGCGGTGCCGTTGAAGTTGATGAAGCGTCCGGCGCGGCTGCGGGCCGTCTGTTCCAGCACGAGATGGCCGTCCAGGAACATCGCCTGGATGTGCGTGAGCGTGGAGTAATCGCGGTTGATGTGCCCCCAGCGGCTTTGCACCATGCCCACTTTCGGGTCGGTGAAAAAGTGGACGGTCTCCAGCAGGAGATTCGGTTTCGGGACAAAATCGGCGTCCAGGATGAGGATGAATTCCCCGGTGCAGGAGTTCATCCCGTTTTCCAGCGCGCCCGCCTTGTAGCCGGTGCGGTCGGTGCGGTGGATGTATTCCACGTTGAACCCTTGGTCGAGGAGTTCCTGCACCCCGGCTTCAGCCAAGGGAGCGGTCTCATCGGTGGAATCATCGAGCACCTGGACTTGCAGCAAATGGCGCGGGTAATCCAGTTCCGCCACGGATTTCAGGAGCCGTTCGACGACGTAGAGTTCGTTGAAAATCGGCAGTTGGACGGTGATGCGCGGCAGCTCTTCAAACCGCGCGGACGGGGTGGGCGCCTCGCGCCGATGCTTGAAGTACAGAAAGAGGATGCAGTAGCGGTGGAAACCGTACAGAGCCAGAACTCCAACCACCAACAGATAAGATAGGGCCAAAAAAATCGCGCCGGAGTCTCCGTGCATAGATCAAAAATGTTTCTCCTGAGTAGTTTTCCCGAGGGGAAGCGCAGAATCATGCCCGTTTGCGCCCCCCCGTCAAGTCGTTTCCTCCTTATTTGAAGGGAGCCGCTCATATCCTGCGTCGCCGCGCGATTTCATTCCGGTGAAAATCGGATTTACCGCCGGGGCCGGATGGGTGCGGGCAACAAATGCCGGTTCCCACGCGCCTCGCCCCGCAAATCCGATCTCAGGGAACTATGAAAGGAATCGCCACTTTTGCCACCCACATCGATCTTCCCGCCCAGATGCGCGAGCGGATGATTGAACTCCTCAACGCGCAGCTCGCCGACACCGCCGACCTCTACAGCCAGACCAAGCAGGCGCATTGGAACGTCAAGGGCCCGCATTTCATGCAGTTGCACCTGCTTTTTGATCAACTCGCGGAGGCGCTCTTCCCGTGGATCGACACCATCGCCGAACGGGCCACGGCACTCGGGGGCATGGCCACCGGCACAGTGCGCATGGCGGGAGCAGCCTCCCGGTTGCCGGAATGGTCTCTGGAGGTGGTGGAGGGAATGGCCTCCGTGGAGGAACTTGTGGAGCGCTACGCCGACCTGGCCGCCTCCACGCGCGAGGCCATCAAATCCGCAGCGGATCTGGGCGATGCCGACACTGCCGATCTCTTCACCAACCAATCCCGCGAACTCGACAAAGCCCTCTGGTTCCTCCAGTCCCACCTGCAAGGGTAGGGTTGCCATCCAGAAAAGCGCCGGTTTTTGCCGGTCGCCCGCAAAGAGGATAGCGCGCAAAATAAATCTAGAGCATTTTACAAAAAAATGTGGCCAGTGGCTTGGGAGCGCCGAAGGC
>JBAXQF010000094.1:0-10086 GCA_037131875.1 Verrucomicrobiota bacterium | reverse complement strand
GACTACGTCAGGATCAGTAATGTATGCATCCCGGGCGTCCGCAATTATTCTTTTTGTCTTCTGCGTCCCAATCTGCTGGTGTGCCCTTGCTGGTTTTTTCGTAACGGTCGTATTTGCCAGCAATGATGCGAGCGCCACCCTTGTCATCCATCCGTAGGGTGATCGTGGTGGAAACGCGCAAGCGTTTGAGCGATTCCTTCTTCGTGGCTTGCAAATCAGTGGAGAACTGGATTTTGATTTCCAAGTCCCTATTGCTTAACCATTCGCCGAAGCAGATGGGATCAGCGTCGGCACTCTGCCAAACACCCGACCAACGCTTTTTGTCTTTCTCCTTAAGAAGACAGCACGGCCATTCTTCCTTATCTGGCGCAGC
This sequence comes from Verrucomicrobiota bacterium, assembly GCA_037131875.1. Taxonomy (GTDB): domain Bacteria; phylum Verrucomicrobiota; class Verrucomicrobiia; order Chthoniobacterales; family Chthoniobacteraceae; genus UBA695. The sequence goes on along the minus strand of JBAXQF010000094.1, from coordinate 9,713 downwards.
TTTTTCCCAGACTTCGCCGAGATGGACGGGGATTCCATTTTGAATGGCAACGAGGTAGTGACTGCTCGCAATGCGGCCATACACCTCGACGATAGCCGCAAACCGGCTGTCCGGGCTCCAAAGAACATAGATGTATTTTGCTCCGAAGCCGCTTTCAGGAGCGCCTTGTAACCCAAAATAGCTTTTGCCGGTTTCCCGGTTGATCACCTGGACGTCACGTCGGAAGTCGTCCGAAACCCAGGTGGAGCGCACCTCCCACTTCCCATCGGGCGAGGGATACACCTGATCCTCTGGTTTATCTGCTGCATTCCCGACGCATCCCATTGGGACGCAAAAAAAGAACAGGAGAAAGACGAAGCGTTTTCCATCAAAAGACCCAAGCATTCAGCAAACGTAAATCGAGGGTATGCACGGAGCAATCACAAACCAACCCAAGGGAAACTTGCACCTCCGCCCATTGTTCTCTAGCCTTCTGGGAACCCAATGAAACGCTCGCTCATTCCCGAATCCCTCCTGCCCATCTACGACAAAGTGGCGGCAGCGGAGCGGATTTCCGATGCGGAGGCGCTCGCGCTTTACCAAAGCCGCGACCTCTATGCCCTCGGCGCGATGGCCAACCTCGTCCGCGAGCGCAAGAACGGGAACATGGCGACCTACCTGCTCAACCGCTACATCAATTATAGCAACCTCTGCCTCCTCAACTGCCAGTTTTGCGCCTTCAAGGCAAAGCGGCGCGACGCCCATGCGTTCGAGCTGGGCATCGCTGAAATCACCGAGACCGTGCGCGAGGCGTTGGGGAAGGGGATCACGGAGATTCACATGGTGGGCGGGCTGCACCCGTCATTGGATGCTGGCTGGTATCTCACTTTACTCCGTTCGCTGCGCGCGCTCGATCCCGCGCTGCATTTGAAATGCTTCACCGCCGTGGAAATCCGCCACCTGGCGGCGCGCGTTTTCAAGCGCTCCCTCGCCGACACCCTCACCCTTTTGCGCGAGGCGGGGCTCGGTTCGCTGACCGGCGGCGGCGCGGAGATTTTCGACGCCGAAGTGCGCGACCAACTCTGCCGGGGCAAAGAGAGCGCAGAGGAATGGGCGGAAGTGCACCGCATCTGGCACCAGATGGGCGGGCGCTCCACCTGCACAATGCTCTTCGGCCACATCGAGACCCTGGAGCAACGCGTGGATCACCTGCGGCGGCTGCGGGCATTGCAGGACGAGACCGGCGGCTTCACCGGGTTCATCCCGTTCGCCTTCACGCCGGATGCAACCGAACTGGCCCACATCCGCCGCGCGGGCGGGTTGGAGGAATTGCGCAACCTGGCAGTCTCCCGCATCTACCTGGATAACATCGAACACCTCACCGCCTATTGGATCAGCATGGGCCTGCCGCTGGCCCAGGTGGCGCTCAGCTACGGCGTGGACGACCTGCACGGAACCATCATGGAAGAGAAAGTCTTCCACATGGCAGGCGAGCGCACGCCGCAGGAGCAAACGGTCGCCGCGCTGGAACGGGTGATCCGTGAAGCAGGCCGCGAACCCGCCCAGCGCAACAGTCATTATGAAAGAATTTGACGCCTTGCGCGGACTGCGCATCGGCTGCGTGCGCTACTTGAACTCCCGGCCGCTCATCGAGCCGTACGACGGCCCGGTGCTGTTGGATCACCCCTCCGCCCTCGCCGCAGCCTTGGAACGCGGCGAGCTGGACGTGGCGCTGGTTCCGGTGTTCGAGGCCCTGCGCTTGCCGGGCTACCGGGCAGTGGACGGCGTTTCCATTTCCGCGCTCGGGCCGGTCTGGAGCGTCATCCTGGCGTATCAAGGCGCGCTTTCTGCCATCAAACAGGTGGCGCTCGACCCCGCATCCCGCACCTCCGTGCATCTCTGCAAAGTCTTCTTCGCCGAATGGGGCGCTTCCCTTCCCGAATACCTCCCCGAGCCCGCACCGCCGGGCGCGGCCCGCGTGATCATCGGCAACCAGGCCATCGCCTTCCGCGAACTCCACGGCAGCGCCTATCAAGTGCTCGACTTCGGCGAGGAATGGACGCGCCGCACCGGACTCCCGTTTGTCTTCGCCGTCTGGCTGATCCGCCCCGAGGTCAAAGACCCCGGGCGCGTGGCGGCGGCGTTTCGCGAGATCGCGCGCCAAGGCCGGGCGCAAATCCCGGGGATCGTCGCCAAGCACCGCGAGCATCACGCCGCATTTGCCCTGCGCTATCTTACCGAATCCATCCGGTTCGACCTCGGCGCGGCCGAGAAGCAAGGGATCGAGCACTTCCGCAGCCTGCTTTGCAAGCACGCCCTGCTGCCGCCAGAGACCGGAGCGCTCCGGTTTGTGTAGCGCTTTTTCGGGTTGAAATTCCCCGGTGCATGCGGCAAAATCCCTGTCCATGCCCAAAGAAGAGGGAATCCAAATTGAAGGCACGGTCGTGGATGTTTTGCCCGGAACCATGTTCCGCGTGAAGCTTCCCAACGGTTCCTCTGTGCTCTCACATATCTCCGGCAAGATGCGCAAAAACTTCATCCGCATCGTCCCCGGCGACAAAGTGACGGTGGAACTTTCGCCCTACGACCTCACCAAGGCCCGCATCGTTTTCCGCGAGAGATAGGGTCTCGCATTCAGCAATGAATTATCGCGCAAAGCAACGCAAAGGCCGCAAAGTAAAAACTTGGGGATTTTATAATCCGCACCTCCAAAATAACTGCTCTTTTGTATTCTATTCTGCAAAGACTCTGTCTTTGCGTCCTTTGCGCGAGTCCTTCTGCCGTTTTTAGGCCTACCGCGAAATATCCATCTGGCTCAAAATCCGGAACCCGTGGCTGGTGAGCACGGCGATGGCGCAGTCATTGTCCTCCACGTGCAGGGCCAGGGCGGTATTGCCGCGCGGACGGGGCAGAAGGCCGTAGCAACTGTGGATGTTGACTTCGGCCATGAGCAGGGCGGAGAGAAGATGCGGAAGCTCGTTGGCCCCCCCGCGCAGTTCAACGACCACAATATTGCTCGCCGCAAACGGGATGCTGTGCAAATCCAAAAGATCCTGCGTCTGCTCGGGGTCGCTTACGACAATGCGAACAATGGCGCAATCCGCCGAGTCCTGCACATCCAGAGCCAGGACAATGATCTCCCGCTCATGGAGCAGTTTGACAATGCCCGAGAGGGCGCCCACTTTGTTGGGCAGGAAAATGGAGAATTGTTTGACTCTTGGCCCGGAGATTTTTTCAGTGGTCTTGGTGGCGGCTTCCATGTCGGGTTCCCTCTATTTATAGCTGTAAAGAAAGCAGAAGTTGGCGGGGTCGCCGCTCAGTTCCTCGATGCGGATGATGTAGGGGCCGCTGACCTGCGGAGAGAAGCCCGCTGCCGCCTGCGCGTTGTTTTCGTAAAGCTCCGTGGGGACAAATTTTCCCTTCTCGTTGAAGACCGTCACGGCAATCCGCTTGGCCGGGCCGCTGGCCGCGGCGATGAACCAGTATTGGTTGCCGGAGTAAAGGTTGACCTGGATGAATTTCGGCTCCCTGGAAGTGATTTTTCCAAAGGCGTGGCCGTCGCGGGTTTTGAAGCCGTCGTTGGAGAAGCCCCCCGCGACCTCCAAGGCGCCGGCGCGCGCTTTGACCTCCGCGTCGCTCGGAGCATTCGCAGGTTCCGGCGCGGCTATCAATGGACGGGCCATCGCAAAAAGAAAGAGCGCGACACAAACGCCAAGTGCAAACGTTTGGAATTTCCTGATTTCCTGAGTTCCTGATAGCATTTCTCTTCTCCCGTGTTCCAGATTCATTTCGCGCTTTGTTTGGTGGAGATGCGGCGCATGAGTTTGCTGGAGATTTCCTTCACCGCCTTAACATCGTCTTGCGAGGGAATTTTGTCGCCGGGAAAAGAGACTTTTTCCTCCAGTTCGGGCAGGCTGGTGATGAGTTCGGCCACGAGCGGATCTTCCTTGGCCTTGGCGGGCAGCGCTTCAAGCTTGGCGCGCATGAGTCCGATGATCTCCGGCTGGCGCAGCAGATTGGCGGCGGCCGGGGTGTAGTTCTCGGCAATCCATCCGCTCAGGATCTCCGTGCCGCGAATCCACGCCCCAAGGGTGACAAGGCAAACAAGATCCGCATCGTGCTGCTGCTCCAGGGAAAGTTTGACTTCGTTTTGGGTGGCCTCCAGTTCCTCCTTGAGCGTATTCCACTCGTTGCGCTCGGCAAATTCAAAGATGCTGTTGCCGCGGGCGATGACGCTTTCACTCACGGCAAGGCTTTTCGCCAGCGCAATGATGTCCTTGCCCGTGTTTTTAACCTGCTGGGCGTCCTCCGCCTCCACGGCGATGTAGCCGTCGGCAATGAGCCCCCCAATGTTCAGCGCAATCTGCGCGCGGTTGGGGAACGTCGTGGGAATGGGCGGGCGGTAGCGAGACTGCCAGTTTGGCTTGGCCACCTTGCTCAAGGCCGCCATCGTTTCGGCAGGCGTGGGAATGGTCACGGATTCGATCTTCGCGACGGAGGCCAGCTCCTTTGCCGTCAGCGGCGCGGGCGTGGACGCGGCGCAGGCTGCTGCGCCCGTGAGAAAAAGAAGGAGAGCGGTACGGGAAAACATCGGTGAAAAGTTAACGCAGGATGCCAAAGGTTGTCACCTGATTCCTAGTATCTCTTCCAATTCCGCAACGCGCCCGTCCGCCTTCGCGCGGAGTTCCTCGGCATTTTTGCGCAGAAGGCGCTCCTGCAAAAGGGCTTCTTCGAGCTGGCGAATGCGGGCCTGGAGATTCTCCCCGGCGTTGATGCGGATGAGGGGCGCTGCCGTCTCCTGCGGGGCTTGGAAAAGCTGGGGGTATTCCCGCAGCGGTTTTTGGTCGCCGGTATGGCAGTTGATCAGCGGGTTTTCCAGGGAGATTTCCCCGCTGGTCAAAAATTCGCGAATGGCGCCAATGGTCGTCGGCCCGTAGAACAACCCCGGTTCCACCTCCAAAAGATAATCCATCTCCAATTCAGGAAGCATCGGGGCCTTGATCCACGTGACTTCGTCGCTGGAAACTTTATCCAGCGGGGAGATGCAGGCGTCCAGCGCCCATTGGCGGAGTTGGCTCAGCGGCATCGGGCCGAATACTTCGCCATCGGCCTGTTTCATCAAAAACCATTTGGGGGAATCGTCCATTGTTCTATTGGCTGTCGGGTTTGGGGGGTGTCGGTTTCGGAAGGAGAAGGGTCTGGCCGATTTGCAGCTTCCGCTCGTCCTCAATTTTGTTGAGCTTGAGCAATTCAGCCACCGTGGTGCCATGCTGGCGCGCAACGGAGATCAGATTTTCGCCCCGCTTGATGACGTGGGTGGGGGAGCCATCGGGGGCGGTCGTCGGTGCGGAATCGGCCATCGCGGGCTCCGCTTTCATGGCGGGCGCTTCGGTTGTTTGAACCACGGGAGTGCTGGAGGGATGCGGCGTCGTCGCAGGCGCGGAAGCGCTGGCAGCCGGCGCAACATTCTCCGGGCTATGCGCCAGCAGAACGGTGGTCAGACGGTTTACATCGGCGTTGAGGGTCTCAATCTGCCGGGTCTGCAACTCGGCCCGCTTGGTCAGTTCCTCGATTTGTTTGGTCTGCGCCTCGGCCTGCTTGGTCTGGGCTTCGATCAAAGCCGCCACTTGTTCGATCTGCTTGCCCTGCGTTTCAAGGTTGCGTTGCAGAATCTGCGTCGCGGTCGGCTTGAGCTGGTGTTTGGAAATGGGAATATCCTCGCCCTCCCCGGCTTTTCCAGGGGCGTTTGAAGGGGATGATTGCGCCATGACGCTTTGCGAAAAAGCCATAAGCGCGATCCCAGCGCAGAAACGAAACCAACGGTGCATGGGTTTACTTTTCTCACGCCAACGCAGCGAAGGCAAGCCCGGCAATGTGTAGTTTTAACCCTGATGTCATTTATGCCAGAGAGGACTCAACGCCCGGTTGCCCCCGCCCCTTGGGGGCCCAAAGAGGGGGACAGCGGGGGGCCACGATCCCCCGATGTCTCAAAACCCGACACCAAGGACTTGCTCAAGCGGATGCGCCGGGTTGATCCCGACCAATCCAAACGCTACCGCCAGCGCACCGGACAATAATGATGAAACAAGGCTCATTGCGGAATGCGGAAGGGGAAGCGCCAGGGGCCGCGATGCCCGATTTCACATCGGTGCTCCGCCGCCACGGCGTGATCCCGGAACCCACCCCGGTGCAGGCGGCCCCGTCCGCACTGGCTCACGATCCCCTGTTCGCCGGGCTGCGCACCCAGGCAACAACCATCCTCGCCTTCAAGTTTTGCGGCGGCGTGCTGGTCGCGGGGGATCGCCGCGCCACCGCGGGCAATCTCCTGGTGTATGACCGCGCAGACAAGGTGCTCGAAATCGACCGCTTTTCGCTCATGGCCATCGCCGGGGTGCCCGCCACCGCGTGGGAAATGGCCCGCATGCTGGAGCACTCGTTCCAGTTTTACCGCCGCAGCCAGCTTCAGGAGCTGAGCCTGGACGGCAAGGTGCGCGCGCTCTCCAAACTCTTGCGCGACAACCTCGGGCTGGCCATGCAGGGGGTCGGCGTCGTGGTGCCGCTCTTTGCCGCGTATGACACAGAGGAAGCCGCCCCGCGCCTCTATTTCTACGACGTCATGGGCGCCAAATTTGAAGTCACAGACTTTGCCGCCTCCGGCTCCGGTTCGCCCTCCGTGCGTGCCGTCCTCCAGTATGCCAACGCCTACGGCCTGCGCCCCCTGGCAAAGATGAACGAGGAGGAAGCCGTGCTCCTGGCGCTGCGGGCGCTCGATACGGCGGCGGAAAACGACACCGCCACGGGCGGAGTGGATCGCCACGGGCGCGTCTATCCGCTCGTGAAAATCATCAACCAAACCGGCATCTCCACGTTGCCCGACGCCGTGCTGGTCAAAGCCTACCAACGCGACCTCCAGTCGCTCCCCAAAAACGCCCTTACCCTGGCTGAAACCGAATGACCGAAGAACCCTACCGCTGGATCGAGGCGATCGCCAACCGCCGCGAATACATTGAAAACCAACTTGCCGCCGGGAGCCCCATCACCGCCGTCAGTTGCGCTGAGGGAGTGCTCTTTGTGACAGTCAGCCGCGGGCAGCAGAAGCTCTTTGAGATTTACGACCGCATCGCCATGGGCGGCATCGGACACCCCGGCGACATCGAACGGCTGCGCATGAGCGCCATTGAGGTGGCAAGCGCGGAGGGGTTCTCCCGGTCGGTGCACGATGTTTCCCTGCGTCGGATGGCCGCCTATTCGTTAAGCCCGGTGCTCAAAAACGCCTTTGAGCAGATTTACGGCCCGCCCTTTCTGGCGCGGATGCTCTTTGCGGAACTGGGCCGCAAAGGCGAGCCCGATCTCCTGCTCCAGTTGGACTACGACGGCTCGTTGCACATCCACGAGGCAACAGCGGCATCTTGCGGATTCGCTGTGATTTCAGGCAAGTCCCACTCTTCCAGGATGATGAGCGAGTATTTACGTGAAAAAAAGTGTGCGCAACTCACGGGAAATGAGGCGCTTCCCATCGCCTTGGCGGCGTGGACCGTGGGGCACATGACCTTGGCCCAGGAGGAGGGAGCCCTTCCTTCGGGGGAAGAAATCGCCGCGCATCAGCAAGAGCAGCTTCAGGGGGGAACGCTTGAAGCGGTATTGTTGGATCGCCGAGCAACCTCCCACGCAACCTTCCGTCCTCTGAAAAGGTGAATTTCCTCTGAGGAAATCCTCTCGCCACGTTAAAAAAAGCTCTTATACTGGCCAAAAATGAGCCTCAAGAGCCTCTGGACAGCCCTTCGATCCGGGACGATTTGTGTCGGAAAGATTCTTTGGCGTACCATCACCAAATACAACAACACAGATGGCGAGCTTCGTGCGGCCTCCTTCGGTTACTACGCCTTTTTCGCCCTTTTCCCACTTCTTCTGCTCTTGATTTATCTCGGGACCATGATCATGGGGAACAAGGACATCGTCGCCAGCCAAGTGCTTGGGTTCGTCAATACCTACATCCCGGTGGGGCCTCACCAGCAGAATGTCGTGCAAGATACCGTTAGCGGCGTGCTGAAAACCCGCGTCCAGTCTGGGGCGCTGGCCTTGCTGGCGCTGGGGTGGAGTTCGCTCCGTTTTTTCCAGGCGCTGGTGCACGGCGTCAATCGCGCCTGGGGCACACGGGAATACGCTTGGTGGCACCTGCCCCTTGCCAATCTGGGCATGGTGGCGATTTTAAGCAGCACGCTCCTCCTCGGCGTGGTGGCTCCGGTGGTCATGCAGGGCATCGAGGCTTATTGGGCCGGGCACGAAATGGTGGGGCGTGAAGTGCTCCAATACTCCTTTCGGATCACCCGCCTGACCCTCCCCTGGATGGTGCTTTTTTATGGCTTGGTGATGTTCTACAAATACGCACCCCGGCGCAAGACGCTCTTTCGGGAAGTGTGGGTGGCGGCATTGCTGGTGACGCTGCTTTTGCAGTTGCTCATCAAAGGCTTCGTCTTTTATGCCACGCATTTCGCTAAATTCAACGCCCTCTACGGCACGCTTGGAAATGTGGTGGGTGTGCTGATGTGGATTTACCTTTCCGGCTCAGTGATCATTTTTGGCGGCTGCCTGTGCGCCGCGCAATCGGAAATTCTCGCAGAGGATAAGGAAGAGGTCTCCCCCGAAATCTAGAGCGTTTCCAAAAAATCCTGCGGGAGGGGAGCCTCGAATTCCATCCGCTGACCCGTGCGCGGGTGGGTGAAGCCGAGTTTCCACGCATGGAGCATCTGCCGGGGATACCCTGCGCGCTTTCCGTACAATTCATCCCCCAAGAGCGGATGCCCCAGGTGTTTCAGGTGGACGCGGATCTGGTGCGTGCGCCCGGTGTGCAGCGTGCATTCCACGAAGCTTGCCCCGGGCAGTTCGCGCAGCACCTTATAATCCGTGGTGGAGGCGCGGCCCTTCCCGCCTTTGACCACCGCCATTTTCTTGCGGTGAACGGGATGCCGCGCAATCTCCTCTTCGATAACGCCGCTCTTCTTCGCAAAATGCCCGGAGGCCAGCGCAAGGTAGATTTTCAGGATCGTGCGCCCGGCGAACTGCTTGGAGAGCCCTTGGTGGGCCAGATCATTCTTGGCCACGACCAGGCAGCCGCTCGTCTCTTTGTCCAGCCGGTGGACAATGCCGGGGCGCTGTTCCCCGCCGATGCCGGAAAGGGAGGTGCAATGGTGAAGCAACGCGTTGACGAGCGTGCCGGTGGGATTGCCCGCTGCCGGGTGCACCACCATCCCGGCGGCTTTGTTGAGCACCAGCAGGTCGTCGTCCTCATAGAGAATGGAGAGCGGAATCGCCTCCGGGTCGGTGCCGGTGACGGGCGCGGCTTCCGGTTCATAGACGGTGACAAGCTGTCCGGGCCGGAGTTTCTCTCCCGGCTTGGCCGCTTTGCCCGCGACAAGGATGTGCCCTTCCTTGATGAGCGCCTGGAGCCGCGAACGGGAGAGGTGGGGGAGCCGGGCGGCGAGAAAATGATCCAGACGGAGGCCAGCAGCTTCGGGAGGGACAAGGTATTCCGGCATTTTGAAGTGGATTGAGCCGCAGGGCTCACGCATCTAAATTGAAAGGCAAAAGAGGATCAGGAACTCAGGAAAAGGTTTAGTAAACCACTCGTTCCGAAAAAAAGCGCTTTTTTTCAGGAATGGCAAGGCGCTTTACGCATTCCTGTTCTGCCTTTTTCCTGATTTCCTGAGTTCCTGATAGATTTTTGATGCGTGAGC
>JBAXQF010000093.1:0-10135 GCA_037131875.1 Verrucomicrobiota bacterium | reverse complement strand
GCTGCAAACCCATCATGGCATTCAGCGGCCCTACATCACGGTTTGGCAGTGGCTAAAAAAATTGGGAGGGGTGCTGCGGGTGCCGCGGCCCAGTCACCCCGGAGCTGATGAGCAAGCGGCGCAGTTGTTCAAAAAAGAATTGGGAGAACGCCTCGAAGCATTGGGATTGCCGCAAGGCACCCGTGTGAGGGTTTGGGTGATGGACGAAGCCCGCTTTGTTGCCGGGCGGTCAAAGTGCACCACCTGAGGGCGGAATAGATGGCTTCAAAGTGCACCACTTGTCGGACGCGAAAACAGTTCCATTTGATCGCTTGAAGGCGGTTTGAATGGGACATGTCCAACGTCCTGAAAGTGAGCCACCAAGAAACGATCCGCAGGCTCTTCGCTATTTTCAGTGGACAGGAGTAGTAAAACGGAGGGATGACGACGGAGAAATTATTTCATGAATTTTTTCGAATTTTTTCGATGCGCCGTCGGATGAGAGTGGGTTTGAAAGCCTGGCACGATTGTGGTGTGTGGCACGCGCAAGGTCGGCACGGAGTGCCGCCCCTCCCATCCGCCGCTTCGAGTTTAACCTGAAACCAGCCGCCGGTAGAGGGCTTCGGCGAAGAGCACGCCCTGCGGGGTGTCGCCTTCCATCACCAGCGCCACCTGGGTGCGCGCGGCACGCAGTTTGCGCAGCACCCGCAGGGCGGATTCCGCGGCCGGAACCGGCGCGAACCGACGCAGGTGCGAACGGACTTTTGCGCCGGGAGCCCGCGCCAGGATGGCCTCAAACAGAGAGACGATGCCGAGAATCTCGCCACCTTCTGAAACCACCAGAAAACGCTCCAAGCTGCCGCCCTGGCTCGCGGCGATCAGCTCCTCGATTCCCGCCCCCTCATAGATGGTGGGGAAGTCCTCCAGCGGCTGCATTAATTCGCGCGCCGCGACGGAGTGAAAATCGACGATCCCGTGAATCAACCGGCGTTCGGCGGGTGAGATCGCCCCTGCCCGTTCGCTCTCCAGGGTGATATATTTAAAATCCTCGCGGGCGGCAAAGAGCTTGAGGGAATCGTCCTGAATGGGCGGGAACAACCGCCGCCCCAAGCTGGTGCCAAGCCGGAGCGCTGGCGCAAGTGCAAGATAAGCCAGCCGCAGCGGCGCGGACAGCAACGCCAGAGCGTGCAGGGGGAACCGGCGGAAAAGCGCCTTGGGGAAAAGCTCCAAGCCGAAAAGATAGAGCGGCAGGAAAACCAGGAGCGCGACGCCGTACCCCGCATGCCCCCAATGCCGGACGCAAACCGCGGTGGCGAAGGTGATGGCAAAGAGGTTTGCCAGGTTGGTGACAATCACCACCGTCAGCAGCAGTTGCTCGGGGTTCTTGAGGAGTTTTTGGAGCCGCAGGGCGTCGCGGTCGCGATGCTTCACGCGGTTGCGCAGCCGCACCCGGTTCAAGCTCAGGATGCCGGCTTCAATCCCGGAAAAAATAAACGAAACGAGCAGCAATGCCGCAATGACGAGCCAGAAGATCATGCGCCTTTTTCCTCCTCCTCGTTGAAGACGGGAGCGGGCGAAAATTCCACCAGCATCTCGTGAATCCGTTTGCGGGTGACGCGGCGCACGGTGAACCGCAATCCCCTGATTTCAACAACCTCCCCTGGCCGCGGCAGCGAGCCGAGTTGATTGAAGAGCAGGCCGCCGATGGTGTCGATCCCTTCGGCTTCCAGATCAACGCCCACGCGCTCGCTCAAGTCATCCAGCCGCACGTTGCCCGCGAGAATCAAGCGGCCTGCCCCCGCGCTCTCGATGTAGAGATCCTCGTCGGCGGAGGGGATGGCATCGGAGATGATTTGCTCCACCACGTCGGGCAGGGCGACGACGCCCTCCGTTCCGCCGAATTCGTCCACCACGACCGCCAGCCGCTGCGGGTGCGTGAGGAAGCTGCGCAGCAGGTCGAGCGCCTTCATCGTCTCGGAAACGTAGCTGGGAGGCGTGAGCTGTTCGGTGAAATGGAGTTCCGGCGCGAGCAGGAAGCGCTTCACATCAAGCAGGCCCAGGATGTTATCCGGCGTGTCCGCATAGACGGGCACCCGGCGGAAACGCTTCGGGCGGAGCAGCGCCAGCGCCTCTTCGTTGGTGAGGTCGTCGGGGATGGCGAACATGTCAATGCGCGGCGTCATGCAGTCGCGGGCGGTCTTGTCGCCCAGCTTGAGGATCTCCTGGATGATCTCGCTCTCGGTCAGTTGCAGCGCCCCTTCCTCCGCGCTCAATTCGATGAGCGTTTCCAGTTCCTCCGCGTTCAACGGCTCCTGTGCGTCCTGCATTTTGGGCGCCAGCACACCGGCCATGCGCTCGCTGGCGGCCTGGAGCCGCGTGCAGAGGGGATCGAGCAGCGGCAGCACCCAGTCCAGCGTCCGCGCCCCCAACGCCGCCACCCGCAGCGGAGCCCGCAAGGCGGCCATTTTGGGAATCAGATCACAGAGCAGCACGACGATGGCGAAAATCACCAGCGCGCAGGCCCAGAACGGGAGTCCGTAGCGCGCCACTTCCCGCATGAGGAAGAGGCACAGGAAAATCAGCGGCAGATTCACACAGGCATCCCCCAGCAGCAGCGCGCTCAAGAGGCGGCGGGGATTCGCCAGCAACCGCTCGATGCTTTCCGCCAGCGGCTTGTTTTTGAGGCGGCGAATCTGCACCGCCTGCAAGGAAAAAAAAGCCGTCTCCATCGCCGAGAAAAAGGCGGAGCTGAGGATGAATGCGCCAATCAGCGCCACGAGGATGAAGAACTCCATGTTCAGGAACAAGGATAGCGGCAAGGGTCTCCCGGATACCACGAAAAAAAGCGCTCGCACGCCGGATTCATGGAATGCCCCCTGCGCCGGGTGATGCATTCCCGTGAACGGCCTAGGCGGTTTGCTGTTTGAGCCCTCAGACGCCAAAGCGTTCTCGCCTTCGGAGGATAAAAACAGCACGCTGCCGGGTGGTTACCAAACGGATTCGGACTATGAAAACACCACTCTTCGCTCTCCTCTCGGTGATTGCGCTGGCCTCCTGCACCAGCCCCAACAACATTCGCGTGACGCACACCGACGCCGCCACGGTCACGAACAGCCCCAAGGCCATTTACATCCGGCCTTTCCGCATTGCGTGTGCGGATTTCGACCGCTGTTCCCCCGACGGCGGCAGGCTGCTCCGCCAGTCGCTCGCTCCCATCGAGTTCGCCGACGATCTCCAGGAGCAACTCGCGAAAATCGCCCCTGCCACCGTGCTCAAGCCGGACGAATCTGCGCCGCTGGGCTGGCTGGTGGACGGGGAATTTCAAGAAGTGGAAAGCGGGTATTCGCCCGGATGGTGGAGCCCGAAAGGCGACACGGTCACGCGTGCCTCCTGCGTAAAACTCCACGTGCGCATCCGGGACGTCTGCCAAAGGGGGGCCGTTGTGTATGAATTTGACGTGGCCGCAGGGACGAAGGGATCACCTTTTGGATCGATTTACCAACCTGGCATGGGCTACCCCCTGCCGTTTGACTTCCGCAACGCCGCCGAACGCATCGCCCTCGCCATCACGCCCGACCCGTTCAAATACGGCGTCCGCTGCTCGCCGGTGATGCGGTATTAGGCAATCCCCTCCGCGCCACGCTTGCGAAGCTGGAGCCACGACCATGCATACTGTTTGGAACGGTTGATGCGCCTCTTTGCGGCCTATCCCAACATCTCCAACACCGCCTTTGCCGTTTCCTCCACCGTCACGGCGTTCATGCAGCGGAAATCGAGGGGACATTCGCGCAGGAAGCACGGGCTGCATTCCACTTGGTGACGCAGGATGCGGTGGCCGGGGCCGAGCGGGGCGGTCAGTTGCGGTTCGGTGGAGCCGAAGACGGCGACGGTGGGCACGCCCAGCGCCGCCGCGAGGTGCATGGTGCCGGTGTCGTTGGTAAGGAGCAGGGCGCATTCGCCGAGGCGATCCATCAGTTCGGCAAGCGTGGTTTTGCCGATGAGGTTGGACTGCTTTCCGGTGATTTGAGCGGAGATTTCTTCGCCAAGAGCCGCATCGCCTGCCACACCGAAGAGCACCCATTCCACGTCGCGCTGTGCGGAGACGGCGTTCGCCACTTGCGCGAACCGTTCCGGCTGCCAACGTTTGGCCGGGCCGTATTCCGCACCAGGGCAGAGGCCGATCTTGATGGGGCCGCTCGCGTCGGTTTTGCGTGCGGCGGTTGGGAAGAAGTCGGCGGGTTGCGGGCTGCCGATGTCCGCGCCGAGCCACTCGGCCAGTTCCAGGTAGTGATAGACTTGGTGCCGGGCGGGCCGGGGCTGGCGTTGTTTTTTGAGGAGGCGCGGCTGGTTGAGCAGCTTGCGCCGCCATTGCGCCGGATACCCGACGCGCCGGGGCACGCCTGCCAGCCACGGTTCCAGGGCGGAGCGGATGGAGTTGGGTAGCACCACGGCCACATCGAACCGGCCCCGCAGCTTGCGCGCGACGCTGAAAACGGAATCCGACGGCTCAATGGGGAGCACTTCATCCACTTCCGGGATGCGCCGCCAGTAGTCGGCGAGCTTGGCTTTGACGAGCACGGTCACGCGCGCGTCGGGCCGTCCGCGTTTGAGGGCCTGCACCGCCGGGGTGGTCATGACGGCATCGCCCAGCCAGTTGCTGGAGCGGACGACGATATGGAACGGCTTGAGCGCGGCGGGATCGAACCCCTTTGGCAGCGTCACACCCCGTTTGTATTGGGAGAGGAGGAAATTCGGCTGCGGGGTTTTCCACCGGTTATGCACCCAGAACCAGTCCGCCGGGGAGCGGCGGATTTGCGCTTCGAGGGCGAGATTGAGTTCCGCCGTGAGTTCCGCGGCGTCGTGGGTGTCGCTGAGGGTCGGCTTCTCAATGACCATGCGCCAGTAGCCCGGTTTTTCCGTATAAACGGCGGTGGTGAGCAATGTCGCTCCCGTGCGCAGCGCGAGGGTGGCGGCCAGCGGCGTCGTAGAGGCGAGCCGTCCAAAGAAGGGAGCCCAGATGCCCTTGTCGCCTGCATGTTGATCCACCAGCACACCCACCGCTCCGCCTTCGCGCAGGAGGACGTTGGCGCGTTGGAAGCCTTCCTTGCGCTCCAGCGGTTCCAGCCCGAGCCGGGCGCGCGCGGCGCGAATGTCGGCGTCGATGTAGCGATTGCCCAGCCGCTGGTAGATGGTGCCGGTTTTGCATGGGAAATGGAGCGGCCCCATTTGGGCCAGCACTTCCCAGTTGCCGAGGTGGGTGATGGCAAACACAGCCCCAGGCGGTTGCGCCACGGCTTCCTTGAGCAATTCCAAGCCTTCGATCTGCACGTGCTGACGGATTTGCTCGGGCGGCATGGAGGCGAGCTTCACGGCGGAGAAGAAATTGCCCCCCAGCCGGGTGAAGTGCTCCCGCGCCATGCGCCGGATCTCGCGGGGCGATTTTTCCGCGCCAAAGGCGAGGGTCATGTTGGCGATGACCAAGTGGCGGTACGGCGCGAGAAGCCAGTGCGCGAGCCCTCCGAGAACCGCCCCGGCCCGGAAGACCACCCCAATGGGCAGCCAGGCGATCAAGCGGCAAACAGCACGGTAGATAAGGTAAGTAAAGCGATCCATTAAAGGATCACAATGTGAACCATGGGGGAGGGAAAAGACAAGGGAGGATTGAAAAAGTCCGAACGCCGGGCTTTGGCCCGGTTTTTCTTGTGAACAGGAGAAGCCCGGCTGAAGCCGGCTCAAGAGCTTCTCCACCCGCAACCACCGGCTGAAGCCGGTGGCAAAGCGGATTTGCCGGCTAAAGCCCGGCAGAAAAAACCAAAAATTGCCGCCGCGTTTGTCCTCGTTCCCAAGCTCCTGCTTCGGAACGCAGGTGTCCGCGAAGCTCTGCGACCAGCAACGGCGTTCCCAAATGGAGTTTGGGAACGAGGAACAGGTGCACGCTTTTGGGCCGCTGCTATATTCCTCACCCGCGAGCTTTCTTATTTCCCTGGATGCGCCTACGGTTGCGCATCCTCTTCACCCACCCACTTTGAAACCCACCCATCATCTCGGCCAGACCCGCACCCCGGATGGCTCGCTCTTCTCGCTCCATGAGCACGATGGCGAGTATTTCCTGAAGCTCAACGGGCGTCAGCTCATGAGCACCACCTCCACCGTCTCGGAGCTGCTGCTCGCGCAGTTGCCCTGCAAAGGCCTTGGCCGCACCCCCGACGCCTGCGTGCTCATCGGCGGGCTCGGCTTGGGCTACAGCCTGCGGCGGGTGCTGGAACTCGTCGGCCCGCGCGCCACGGTGGAAGTCGCGGAACTGCTGCCCGATGTGGTCACCTGGAACCGCGAGTTCCTCCGCGCGGTGAACGGCGCCCTGCTGGACGACCCGCGCGTGAAGGTGATCGTGGGAGACGTCTTCGATGTGATCCGCCGCGCCAAGAACGCGTGTTACGACGCGATCCTCCTGGATGTCGATAACGGCCCCACCTCTTTCGTGCAGGCGAAAAACTCGCGCCTGTATGACCGGCGGGGGTTCGGGCTCATCGCCCGGACGCTCAAGCCCGGGGGGAAAGTCGCCTTCTGGTCTGCCTGCGAGGAACCCGGATTCCTCCAAAGCCTCTGGAATGCTGGTTTCAAGGCGGAAGCGATTCCCTGCAAGGCCAACGAACACGCCAAGCGTGATGCGCACGTGATCTACATGGCCGAGCACCTGCCCACAGGCGAGGCATCCCGGCCCTTGGAAAAACTGAAGCCGAAAACGCGCTAGAGCAATTTACCAAAAACTATAGCCGCGTCTTGGGGCGGCGAAGGCCGTTGCAAACCGTTTGTCCCTTGGGCTGTGTTTACAAACACAGCCGCTGCGGGCCAAGCCGCCTTGCACCAGCCTTCGGCGCTCCCAAGCCACTGGCCACATTTTTTTGTAAAATGCTCTAATGTTTGTCGCCGGGCGCGCAGGCGGTGCAGCCGTTCTTGCCGATCTGCTTGAAGAAGTCGTTGCCCTTGTCATCCACGAGGATGAACGCGGGGAAATCGACCACTTCGATTTTCCAGATGGCTTCCATCCCGAGTTCGGGGTACTCGAGCACTTCCACTTTCTTGATGTTCTCCTGCGCGAGCAGCGCCGCGGGGCCGCCGATGGAGCCGAGGTAGAAGCCGCCGTGCTTCTTGCAGGCGTCGGTGACTTGCTGGGAGCGGTTGCCCTTGGCGATCATGACCATCGAGCCGCCGAGGCTCTGGAAGAGATCCACATAGCTGTCCATGCGGCCTGCCGTGGTGGGGCCGAAGGAGCCCGAGGGCATCCCTGAGGGCGTCTTGGCGGGGCCTGCGTAGTAGATGGGGTGCGCCTTGAGGTAGTCCGGCAGCCCCTGGCCCGCGTCCACGCGCTCCTTGAGTTTGGCGTGGGCGATGTCGCGCCCGACAATGATGGTGCCGTCGAGGGAGAGGCGCGTGGCGACCGGGTATTTGGCAAGCTCGGCGAGGATCTCGCTCATGGGACGGTTGAGGTCGATCTTGATGACTTTCCCCTCGTGCGCCGTGCGGTATTTCTCCGGGATCAAGCGACCGGGATGGGCTTCGAGTTTTTCAATCCACACGCCGTCCTTGTTGATCTTGGCCTTGATGTTGCGATCCGCCGAACAGGAAACGCCCATGCCGACGGGGCAGGAAGCGCCGTGGCGCGGGAGGCGCACCACGCGCACGTCGAGCGCAAAGTATTTGCCGCCAAACTGCGCGCCGAGGCCGAGTGCCTGGGCTTCCTTGAGGAGCGCGGCTTCCAGTTCGAGATCGCGAAACGCCTGGCCCTGTTTGTTGCCCTGGGTGGGCAGGGCGTCGAGGTATTTGACGCTGGCGAGCTTGACGGTCTTCAAGCAGGCCTCGGCGCTGGTGCCGCCGATAACAAAGGCGATGTGATAGGGCGGGCACGCGGCGGTGCCGAGCGACTTCATTTTGTCCACCAGGAACGGGATGAGCGTCTTCGGGTTCAAGAGCGCCTTGGTCTCCTGGTAAAGGTAGGTTTTGTTGGCCGAGCCGCCGCCCTTGGCGACGCACAGGAATTTGTATTCGCCGCCGGGAGTGGACAGGAGGTCGATCTGCGCCGGGAGGTTGTTCCCGGTGTTGACTTCCTCATACATGTCGAGGGCGGCTGTCTGCGAATAGCGCAGGTTCTCCTGCGTGTAGGTTTCAAACACGCCCTTGCTGAGCGCTTCGGCGTCGTCGCAGTCCGTCCAGACGCGCTGGCCTTTCTTGGCGACGATGTTGGCGGTGCCGGTGTCCTGGCAGAACGGGAGGACGCCCTTGGCGGCAACCTCGGCGTTGCGCAGCATGGTGAGGGCGACGTAGCGGTCGTTGTCGCTGGCTTCGGGATCGTCAAGAATGGCGGCCACCTGCGCGAGGTGCGCGGGGCGGAGCATGAATGCGCAGTCGCGGAAGGCCGTGCGGGCAAGTGCGGTAAGGGCCTCCGGGGCGACTTTGAGAATGGGCTGCCCCTCAAACTCGCCGAGCGAAACACCGTCGCGGGTCAGGAGATAGTATTCGGTGTCGTCTTTCCCGAGCGGGAACGGGTCTTGGTATTGAAAAGCGGTTGTCATAAGTGAATGCGATAGTTGTAACGCAAAACCGGCACGAAGCTCAATAGGCTTTGCGAATCTTTTTTCTGGTGGAACGGCTTGGTTTCCCAGCCGGCCAACGCGGGTTACGAAGCGGAGTCCGCAACCATCTTGCGGTGCATTTCTTCCGTCCTCCGTGTTTTGCTTCATCAAATCCAGCAGTTGCGCGGTCTGGCAGGAGGCGAGCCTTTGGCGTTCTTCGCTGGCGTCGGCTTCGCGCAGCCGAGTTTCGCGGACACGTCCGTTCCCAATCAGGAGATTGGGAACGAGGGGAACGAGGGGGTGGCCCCCCTTTATCTTAATCTGCGGACTCTTCTTCCGCCTTCCGCCAGTCCCCTCCCCTGGAGGTGATCATTTTCTCAATCAAGACCACATCTTCATAGGCGGCGCGGCGGCGCTGGTATTTGCGGAAGAGGAGGTCGCGCAGCTCGATGAGGTCGTCCATGAGCGCCGGATCGTGGTAGGTCCACTCCGGGGCGCTCGCCAGTTTGCTCTGGATGCGCCAGACGCCTCCAAACTTGACGGCGCGCACTTCGCGCTTCTCGCCTTCCTCGGTTCTCTCGGTCCAAACGTGTTTGTTGTGCATGAAAATAATTGCGGTCTTGGCGATTAAAGCCAAAACTTCGCTCACTTTGAAGTCTCTTGGCAAAATCATTTTTTATCTTCTGGCAACGGTCGTCCTCGGCGCGCTGCTGGCGGCCCCTCTCTACTGGGGCGGGCAGTGGCTCGCGCACCACGGCATTCTGACCTGGCTGGGGGATACGCCGTTCCGCAAATTCTTCCATCGCGGGCTGCTCGTTGCGGCGCTGGTGCTGCTCTGGCCCACGGCCCGCTGGCTTCAAGTCGCCTCTGTCCGTGCGCTCGGGCTTGCCCCCAATCCCCGCCGATGGGGCGACCTGGGTGCGGGATTCGCTACGGCGTTCCTGATGATGGCGGCGCTCACTGCGGTGCTGCTGGGGCTGCATGTTGTCGAGTTGCGCGATCACGTGCCTCCCATGGATTTCGTGCAGATCGCCCTCTCGGCGGTGGTCGTGTCGCTCCTTGAGGAAGGGCTTTTCCGCGGGGCGATCCTTGGCCTGCTTGCGCGCAACATGAACCGCTGGATCGCGCTATTTTTCACCTCGGCGCTTTTTTCCATCCTGCATTTTCTCAAACCGGAAACGGCGGAACCGCACGCCATCCACTGGCTCTCGGGTTTCGCATTGATCCCCGGCGCGTTTGCGCAATTTGGCGATCCGTGGCTGCTGCTGGGCGGGTTCACCACGCTCTTTTGCGTGGGGTGGATTCTCGGCTTCAGCCGACTCAAGACGCGCTCGCTCTGGATGGCCGTGGGCCTCCATGCGGGCTGGGTTGTCGGCATTATGAGCTTCACCAAAGCCACCCACAGGCTCATGAAGGTGGAGCAGACGCTGCCATGGTTTGGCGGCGACCTGAAGGTCGGCCTCGGCTCCGTTGCGGTGGTGCTGCTCACCGGCCTGCTTGTCTGGAGGTATTTGGCAAACCGGGCGCCGAGGGCTTAGAGCAATTTACCAAAAACTATAGCCGCGTCTTGGGGCGGCGAAGGCCGT
>JBAXQF010000092.1:0-10152 GCA_037131875.1 Verrucomicrobiota bacterium | reverse complement strand
GAAAAGACTTTCATATCATCCAAAGAGTCCGGTTATTTGTGAGAGATGGTATGAGTTCCTGAGTTCCAGATAAATTCAGATCCGCCAGCCGCGCTTTCTGCGTGACACACCCGAGAGCGTCCCTCTAGTTTAGGGAGTTTACACCATGGAATCGCCTCAAATCGAAGTCAGCGTCCTTATCCCGGCCTACAACGAGGAAGTCTCCCTCGCGACCACCGTGGAGACCATCCTCAAACAGGCCCGTCATTTCAAGTCGATGGAGATCATCGTGATCAACGACGGTTCCAAGGATCGCACGGCGGAAATCGCCCGGACGCTTCCGGTGACGCTGATCGAGCACGACCCGAATCGCGGCTACGGAGCCTCGCTCAAGAGCGGATTGCAGGCCGCCAAGCACCCGTGGATTTTGATTGCGGACGCCGATGGCACCTACCCCCTGGAAGACACGCCGAGGCTTTTGGTGGACGCTGAAAAGTATTCCATGGTCGTTGGCGCACGCATTGGGGCGAATGTCCATATCCCGCTCATGCGCCGCCCCGCCAAGTGGATGATCACCCAACTGGCCCAATACCTGAGCCGGGTCAAGATCCCCGACCTGAACTCCGGCTTCCGCATTTTCCGCAAGGACGTGGCGTTGCGCTTCCTGCCGCTCTACCCGGACGGCTTCTCCTTCACCACCACCATCACGCTCTCCATGCTCACCAATGGCTACCGCGTGAAGTTTGTGCCCATCGACTACCTCAAGCGCACGGGGAAATCCTCCATCCATCCCATCCGCGACACCGTCAATTTCACCATCCTGATCATCCGCATTTGCGCCTACTTCAACCCGCTCAACGTGTTTGTGCCGCCTGCGCTGCTGTTGATGTTGCTGGGGGTGCTTAAAGGCGGATTTGATTACCACGGGGGCCACCATCTCGGGCTTCTCTCGGTTTCGCTGGTGCTCACCGGCATGCAAATGCTTTTCATCGGCCTGGTGGCGGACTTGATCGACAAGCGAATGAAGCTCTAGCGCATGAGCGGCGGCGGGCCTTTGGTGTCGAGATATTCGGAGAATTCCTGGATCAAGGCCACAATCTCCGGCGTGCGCGTGCAGACCGAGCGCGCGAGTTTTTCGTAGTTCTCGGGATTGCGCTGGGCAAGCTCTGCAAGGGCCATGAACACCGCCAGGGCGTTGTTCATCGAGTGCTTCATGTTGCTGAAGCGCAGGCGGAAGTCCATCCACTCCTCATGCGTAAAGTGCACCGGTTTTTCGCCCATGGAACTTAACTCTGGAGGTATCGCGCTCATTGTGCTTTTTTGTTGGTTTCCATCAATCGTGCAAAATGGCTGCGGAGACAATAAAAATCACAGGCGCAAGGCAGCATAATCTCAAGAATCTTACCTTGCAGATTCCGCGCCAGAAACTGGTCGTGATGACGGGCTTGAGCGGCTCGGGAAAATCGTCGCTCGCTTTTGACACGCTTTACGCGGAGGGGCAGCGCCGCTATGTGGAAAGCCTTTCCGCTTACGCAAGGCAGTTCCTTGACCAGATGCAGAAGCCGGACGTGGATTTCATCGAGGGGCTCTCCCCGGCTATCGCGATTGAGCAGCGCAGTTCGGGGAGTAATCCGCGCTCCACCATCGCCACGACTACGGAAATCTACGACTATCTGCGCGTCCTTTACTCGGCCATCGGCCAGCCGCACGACCCGGCCACGGGCGCGCCGGTTTTCAAGCAGACGACGCAATCCATTGTTGATGCGCTGCTGGGCTTCCCCGAGGAAACCAAACTGATCCTGCTTGCCCCGCTGGTGGAGGGGCAGACGGGGGAGTTTCGCGATGTGCTGGAGAAGATCAAGCGCGAGGGCTTTGTGCGCGCGCGGCTCGACGGGGAGATTGTGGAGCTTGGCAACGGCCAGCAAACCGTGAAGCTCGACAAGGGCAAAAAACACGCGATTGAAGCGGTGGTGGATCGGCTTGTGGTGCGCGAAGGGGCGCGCCAACGTTTTGCGGACTCCGTGGAGACGGCCCTCAAGTGGGGAGCAG
Source organism: Verrucomicrobiota bacterium (assembly GCA_037131875.1). GTDB lineage: Bacteria > Verrucomicrobiota > Verrucomicrobiia > Chthoniobacterales > Chthoniobacteraceae > UBA695. The sequence continues at coordinate 8,124 of JBAXQF010000092.1, read as the reverse complement.
GCCGCCTGCTCGCCCTCACGCAGGGTCGGGGCGAAACGCCATGGGCGGAGCACCGTTATTCTACCGATTTCACCAACCCGGAGACGGGATTCACCATCCCGCAGCTCACGCCCAAGCATTTTTCCTTCAACAGCCACCTTGGCGCGTGCCCGGCGTGCCACGGGTTGGGTACGGAGTTGGTGTGCGATCCTGATTTGATTGTCTCCGACCCTTCCAAGAGCCTTGCCGATGGCGCGGTTGTCCCCTGGGCCAAGGCCACCAAACGGATGCACGGCTATTACCGCGCGCTGCTGATCTCTTTGGCCAAGGCGTTCCGCGTTTCCATGGAAACGCCGTTTGCAGAGTTGCCGGAGCGGTTCAAGGAAGCGCTCTTTTACGGAACGGGCGACCGCAGCATTGATCTGCTCATGGAGACCGGGACGCGCAAGACGCGCATCCAAAAACCGTTCGAGGGCGTGGTGGGCAATCTCCAGCGGCTTTACGAGCAGACCGACAGCGAGCTGCGCCGCCTGCAAATTCGCAACTTTATGAGCCGTCGCGAATGCACCGTTTGCCACGGGGCGCGGCTCAAGCCGGAGATCCTTGCCGTGAGCCTTGCGGGCGAAAAAAGCAAACTCGGCATCCAGCAACTTTGCCACCTGACGATCCGCGAGGCCAAGGCGTTCCTTGAGAGCCTGCAACGGACGCCCCAGCAACGGCTCATCACCACCGAAGTGCTGCGCGAGATCCTCGCCCGGCTGAGTTTCCTGGATGAAGTGGGCCTCTGCTATCTGAATCTTGACCGCGAAAGCGGCACGCTCTCCGGCGGTGAGGCGCAGCGCATCCGGCTTGCAACGCAGATCGGCTCCGGGCTTGCGGGCGTTCTCTACGTGCTCGACGAACCGAGCATCGGCCTGCACCAGCGGGATAATGACCGGCTCATTGGCACGCTGCGACGGCTGCGCGACCTTGGCAATTCTGTGATTGTCGTGGAGCACGACGAGGACACCATCCGCGCGGCGGATCACATTGTTGATCTGGGCCCGGGCGCCGGGGTGCGGGGCGGCCAGCTTGTGGCGCAGGGAACGCTGGAGGAAGTGCTGGCCACGCCGGGCTCGCTGACCGCCGATTATCTCTCGGGCCGCCTGACCATCCCCGTGCCGCGCCACCGGGTGGCTCCCGTGGGCGGCCGTGAACGGGTCTTGGATCGCCGCGCGCTCTCCACCGGCTGGCTCACTGTGGAAGGGGCCACGGAGAATAATCTGCGCAACGTCTCCGCCTCGTTCCCCCTGGGCTGCATGACCTGCGTGACGGGCGTCTCCGGCAGCGGCAAATCGACCCTGGTGGATGACATTCTGCGCCGCGCATTGTTCCGGCATTTTTACGGTTCCAAGGACCGCCCTGGAAAACACCGCGCGCTGCTCGGGCTTGACCAGGTGGACAAAGCCATCGTCATTGACCAGACGCCCATCGGGCGCACCCCGCGCTCCAACCCCGTGACCTACACGGGTGCCTTTGCGCCCATCCGCTCGCTCTTTGCCCAGCTCCCGGCCTCCCGCGTGCGCGGCTACGAAGCGGGGCGTTTCTCCTTCAATGTCAAGGGTGGACGCTGCGAGCATTGCGCCGGGGACGGGCTGATCAAAATCGAGATGCACTTCCTGGCGGATGTCTACGTGGAGTGTGAAGTCTGCCGGGGCCGCCGCTACAACCGCGAGACGCTGGAGATCACCTACAAGGGCAAAAACATCGCTGACATATTGGATATGACCGTGGATGAGGCCGCCCGGTTTTTCCGCAACGTGTCGACGGTCTGCGACAAACTGATTGCGCTGGAGGACGTGGGGCTCGGTTATGTCCGCCTGGGGCAGGCCGCCACCACGCTTTCCGGCGGCGAGGCGCAGCGCGTGAAGCTTGCGGCGGAACTGGCGAAAAAGGCGACGGGGCGCACGGTCTATATTCTCGACGAGCCGACCACGGGTCTGCATTTTGCAGACATTCACAAATTGCTGGAGGTGCTGCTGAAGCTGCGGGATGCGGGCAACACGCTCATCGTCATTGAGCACAACCTTGAAATGATCAAGTGCGCGGATTGGATTCTCGATCTTGGGCCGGAGGGGGGCGAAGGCGGCGGGCGGATCGTCGGCGAAGGCACTCCCGAGCACATCGCCGCGCTGGAAGCGAGCCACACCGGGCGTTACCTGCGGCGGGTGCTGGGCTAGGAGCTGTCTAGCGCCTCACCCGTTTTGCTGCGGGCGTCCAGACGCAAAAGTTTTCGCTTTCAAGGTTCACAAATTCCTTCTTGCCCGGCGGAAGGCTCGCAAGAATTTCCTTCGCGTCTTCATCGCCCATCCACACCACGCCGCCAATCTCTCCCTCGGCGTTCTGGAGGACGGGTTTCCAGTCTTCTGCTCCGTCCAGATTCTGCGTCACCTGCCGTTTGGCGTAGTATTCAAGATGCGGGCCGTAATACGGCATGAAGTTGCAGAGAACGCGGGTTTGGGGCGAAAAGCGTTTCCGGATGGTTTCACCCAGCGAGGGAATCAGCTTGCCAGACTCTTTTTTCTCGAGTTCAAGGATGCAGAACCGCCCCTTCAAGGCATCCGCCTGCGCTTGCCCGGAGAGGGTTGCAGCAAATGCAAGAACCACCCCGGAGAAGACGCCTGCGATCCTCAACCGGTGCGGCGCGGCATTCTCGATGCAAACAGCGAGTTCATTCAGGGCGATGCCGGCCATGATGGAGACCGGGACAACGAAATAGAAGGCGATGTATTCGTGAATGTAGGAATCATTCTGGAAAACCCCCACAAATACTGCGTCCATGCCAAACACCATCGCGGACGCCCACCCGAGCCACTTAAAACCGGCTTCTTTCCTGCGCCAAAACGTGACGGCGACTCCGATTGCCGCAGCCAGAAGCCCGCCCCAGAGATAGTGGCGCACGATGCTGCCGGTGACTTTGCAAACCCACTGCCACTGGGTGTAATGGTATTGGTCATTCGAGGCGATGCGCACGAACAGGGTCTGCTTCAAATCCTGCAAGATGCCCGGCTGCAATACCAAGGAGTGGATCACGAAGCACAAAGCACACAGCGCGGTCATCCCCAACACGATCCATGCAAGCCGCCGCGAATCCCGCCCCTGCCGCGTGGTCCACCAAGCAAACAAGACCAAGGCAAAGAGATGCATGGCCCAATCCACCCACAGGCCCAAAAACAGGCTCAGGAAAAATGCCGCTTTCCAGACTGTGCGCCCCGTTTGTTCCCAGTAGCGCAGGGCCAGCAGCGTGCTGAGAATGAAAAAGAGCACGACGGGTTCAAAATTCACCATCGTCCCGTAGAGCAGCATCATTGGCAGACTGGCAAACACCGCCGTGCAGAACGCGGCGATGCGAGGCCCCAGGCAAGAGGAAACCAGCAGCCACAGCAAAACCGCGCTCGCCAGAGAGCAACCGATTGGGACGATCCGCGCCGCCCACTCGTGCTCGCCGAAGAGGGAATACATGGCGGCAACCCCCAGATGCAGCAGCGGCGGGTGGTGGAGATAGTACCCGGTGCTGGGGATCGGCAGCGGGCCGAAGTAAAATGCGGTGGAAGCTCCCTGCGTTTCGAGCAACCCCGCCCGCAAAATATTGTGCGCAGCCTGCGACCAGACGGCGCCGTTGAAATCAATTTGATCCACCCAGGGACGATCCACTTCGTTGCCCAGAAACAGAGCAAAGACAAAGAGAACCACTCCGAGCGACAAAAGACTCAGCGTTTTCGAGCGTATGGCAGAGAAGTGCATTGGGGGCGGGTGGGGGCTGAAAGAACCTTTCCCGGTATGGGAAGAGGAGCGTTCGCCAACGGAGGTCTGTGCCTCTTTCCAGACTGCGAAGGTTTATAAAAATTACGCCTGGAAAAATCAAGTTTTCTCTGAAACCACAAACAACACCTGTTCATTTTCTGCAAAAACTGGCATAGGTAATGTTTCGCTTCATGACGTTTCCGCCTTTCCACTCCCGATGGGGCCTCTGGCTGGCCTGTGTGCTCCTTCCTTCGTTGGCGGTTGCCGCCACGCCTTTGGAACAGGCGCGCAAAGCGCTCGACGAAGGGGTGGCCGAGGTGGCCATTGTCAAGCTTCGGCAACAGCTTGCCGCCCCCCCCCTGGACCCGGAGGCAAGTCTCCAAGCCAAAACCATGCTGGCCGAGGCGTTGCTGGCCGCGGGGCGCACGGAGGAAGCGCTCCAGCAAGTGCGGGCTCCCGGGGTGAAGGCCCCGCTCCTGGAGGCGCGGATTCAAGCGGCTGCGGGCGATTGGAATGCGGCGCTGGCGCTCTTTAGCACGGTCACCGATGATCCCGAAGCGACCAGGGGCCGGGCGGAATGCTTGTGTGCCCTCGGGCGCTTGCCGGAAGCGATTGCCGCGTTGGAAAGCATCGCGGCCAAAGGCCCGGCGAGCGTCTCCCTGCGCTTGAGCGAATGTTATCTTGAACAAAGCCAGCAAGTCCCCTGTGCCCATGCGCTCGCGGGCATTCGTGCTCCGCTCACTTTGGCCGAGCGCAAGTGGAAGCAATACCTGGAGGCGCGCCTGTTGCTTGTGCAGAAAAAATACGCGGAAGCTTACGAACGCTTTGGGGCTCTGCAAAGCGATCCCCAATATCTTACGGGCGAAATGCTCGTTGGAGCGACCCTTGGGATGACCAGCGCGCGCACGGAGATCACCGGCCTGACGGCAGCGGATGATATTCTGGAACAATTTATCTGGAAACACCCGGAAAGCCCTTTCCTTGCAACCCTTTTCCGGAAGCTCGATGAGGTTTATGGCGGGGAGGAAGACTATCCCTTGGGGGAACTCCAGAAGTGGGCGCAACGCGAACCGGCAATCCGGGCTGGCTTTGCTACGTTCTATCTTGCCAAATCCTTGGTGAGCGATGCGAAGCCGGAGAGGGCGCGGGGCGTTTTGGAAAATTTCGCCGTTCGTTTTCCACGGCACCCGCTTCTCTCCAATGCCCTCTTGATGCAAGGGCGTCTGCTGGCGGATTGCGGGAAGTTCGCTGCCGCCCAAAAAGCGCTCGACGACGCCATGCGGGGGGCTGCGCAAGCGGATCTGCGCGCGGAGATTGAAATGGCCAGCGCGAGCGCCCATTTCAAGGCAGGCGAGTTTATCCTGGCCGCCACGGTCTTCCGGAGCGCCGGGGAACACAATCCCGCCCTTGCCGAGCAGGCGCGCTTTAACACGGCCCTTTCCTGGCTGCACCAAGGCAATTACGCGCGCTTTGGCGAGGAATACCAGGAATTCAGCCAGCGCTTTCCCTCCAGCCCCCTGCGCCCCCATTTGATTCTGGAGGAGGGGCTCTTGAGGGCGCGACAGGGCGATCCCAAGGCGGAAACGGCGTTGCAGCAATTCATTCGCGCTTTTCCCGATCACCCGCGTGTGCCCGAAGCCCGGCTCACGCTCGCCGAACTCCGCCACGCAGCCCACGACTCCGCCGGAGCGAGTGCGTATTTGCGGGTCGTCAATGAAAACCCGGCGCCGCCCCAGACTGCCGAGCAATCCGATTACCTGGCGATTTTCGTCGCGGATGCTGCCAATCCCCCCGCCGAGGACAAAGTGATTGCCCTGTGCCGGACTTTTGTGGGACGCTATCCGAAGTCCCCTCGCCTTCCTGAAGTTCGCATGAAGCTCGGGCAGGTTTTTTTCCGCACCGGGGATTTCGCCAGCGCCCAGACGCAGTTTGAAACCCTCGCGCTGGAGACTCCTGCCTCGCCGTTGGTGGAAGCGGCGCTCTTTTTGGCGGCGCAGTCCTCCACCAAGCGGATTGACGCGGGGGGGATCGACCGGGCCATTGAGCTTTTTAGCGAAGTCGCCGCCCGCAACGGCCCGCTGAAACTCCACGCCCGCCTGCAACTGGCGGCCCTGCAAAACCGGTTGGGCAAAGAAGCCGATGCGGTGAAAATTTACGACGATATTCTGCGCGCGAACCCCGCGACTGAAATCAAAGCCGTCGCCCTGGCAGGAAAGGCAGACAATCTCTTCACGCTGGGAGCCAAGGATATAACCGTGCTGGAACAAGCGTTGGCGCTCTACGACCAGCTTGCCAATGAACCGGGCATCGACGCCACCGCACAGCACCGCGCCCTCTACAACAAGGGCCGCTGCCTGGAAACGCTGGAGCGTCCCGAGGAAGCGCTCGCGGCGTATTACCAGGTTGTGGAATCCGGCGCAGCCAAGCCCTCGGAGTATTTCTGGTTCTATAAGGCGGGGTTCGACGCCTGCCGCCTGAGCGAAGCGCGCCAGCAATGGAAAAGCGCCATCGCCATCTACCAGAAAATGGCCGCAGTTGACGGCCCGCGCGCGGAGGAAGCCAAGGCGCGGATGACCCAGCTCCGGCTGGAGCATTTTATTTGGGAGTAGGCCTCTCGGCGTTCTCGTTCCCAAGCTCCTGATTGGGGGCGAGGAGAAATGCACGTAGCAGCCTGCTCTCTGCCACCCCTTTGGGGTGAGATGATTCACCGCCAGTTCCGGGGGTGTCGCTACGCTCAACCCCCGGCTATTTTCTGGGAACCCTTTGGGTTCGCCAAACATGCCGTTGCTCTTGATCAGGGCAAAGTGGGAAACGAGAGGAAGCATGCTTTTCGATATGCTTCATTGTCAATTTTGCCCTCGTTCCCAAGCTCCTGATTGGGAATGCTACTGTCTGCGAAACTCCGTTTCGAAAAGCTTGCCAAGGGCCATGGCGTGCCGGAGGGAAACAGAGTTTCCAAAACAAGCCCGTTCCCAATCAGGAGATTGGGAACGAGAAGAAAAAGCAGGAAATTCCACGAGAAACTCCGCCCTCTTCATTTTTTCCTTTTTCCTTCTTCCATTATCCTTTTTAATTCCTGCCCATGCCTCACACCAAGCTTTTCATCCCGGGCCCGATCGAAGTTTCTCCGAAAACCTTTGCCGCTTTCTGCAAGCCGATGATCGGCCACCGCAGCAACGACTTCAAGAAGCTCTACGCCGCCATTCAACCGCAACTCCAGACCTTGTTCGGCACCAAGCAGCCGGTGTTCCTCTCCACTTCCTCCGCCTGGGGCGTGATGGAAGGGGCGATCCGCAATCTCGTTGCCAAGAAGGTGCTGAACTGCATGTGCGGCGCGTTCTCTGACAAATGGCTGGACGTTTCCCAACGCTGCGGCAAGCAGGCGGAGGGGCTCAAGGTGGAATGGGGCCAGCCGATCCTGCCTGAACTGCTCGACGCCAAGCTCGCCACGGGCGAATTTGACACGGTCACCTTGATCCATAATGAGACCTCCACGGGGGTCATGAGCCCGCTGAAGGAACTCTGCGACGTGGTGAAGAAATACCCGGATGTGCTGCTCATCGTGGACAGCGTTTCCTCCTTCTCCGCCGTGCCGATCCCGATGGATGAACTCGGCATTGACGTGCTGCTGACCGGCAGCCAGAAAGCGCTCGCGATGCCTCCGGGCCTCGCGCTCTTTGCCTGCTCTGAACGCGCTTTTGAACGCGCCGCCAAGATGCCGGATCGCGGCTACTACTTTGATTTCATCGAGTTCAAGAAGAACCAGGCCGATGACATGACGCCGAGCACCCCTTCCATTGCGCACATCTACGCGCTCCAGAGCAAGCTTGAAGACATCTTCGCCGAAGGCGTGGAAGCCCGCCATGCCCGGCACGCCAAGCTCAACGCGATGGTGGCGGACTGGGTGGTGCGCAACGGCTTCGAGTTTTTCGCCCCGGAAGGCTACCGCTCCAAGTCTCTGACCTGCGTGAAGAACAACAAGGAGATCGACGTGGCCGCCATGAACGCCCGCCTCAAGGAGCGCTACCATGCGGTGATTGACGGCGGCTACGGCAAGCTCAAGGGCAAGACCTTCCGCATCTCCAACATGGGCGATGAGACCGAGCAGACGATGGCCGAGCTTCTTGGCTGGCTTGACGACTGCATCAAGGGATAAGGGAGGAAAAGCCTAAAGTCTTTCATGCCGGGCTTCTCCTGTTTCCAAGAGAAGCCCGGCTGAAGCCGGCTGGGGCGTTGGGTTTCTTGGGAACCACCAGCTAAAGCTGGTGGCAAAGCCAGAAACCGCCGGCTGAAGCCCGGCGTCCAGACTTTTCCGGCGTCGAGTCTTTTCCGGCGTCGAGTCTTTTCCGGCGTCGAGTCTTT
>JBAXQF010000091.1:0-10312 GCA_037131875.1 Verrucomicrobiota bacterium | reverse complement strand
AACGGCCTTCGCCGCCCCAAGACGCGGCTATAGTTTTTGGTAAATTGCTCTAGTTGACAACGGTAGCTATGCCGAGAGCTGGAAAGCCGCAGCCGGATACCTCCAGGCGGCTGTCTCTCAAGCACAGTTTGAGAGTTCCCTTCAGGCTGTTCGCAAACCTCTTGGCCCTCTTGTCTCGCGCAAACTCAAGAGCGCCAAATACACGAAATCACTTCCCGGCGCACCCGATGGCAAATACGTGGTCTTGCAATTCGCTACTTCGTTTACAAACAAGAAGGTTGCGGTGGAAACCATCACGCCCATGCTCGAAAAAGACGGCCTGTGGAAGATTTCTGGCTATTTCATCAAATAACGAAATCCGTCTGCCAAGTTCTACCCGGCGGATTTCGTATTCCATTTCATTGCCAACACTGCAATTTCCGCTTAATTTAAAGGGAAATGAGCACCATCACAGAAATCGAAGATGCCATAGAGCATCTTCCCGTGGCGGAACGCGAATTCTTGGAATCGCGCCTGCTTGCCCGGCGCTTCGGGTTGGACACATTGAACCCGGAGGATCGCCGACAATTTTTGGTTTCATTGGACGAAGCCGAGCGGGAAATCGACGCTGGGGGTGGCCTTTCGGCCGATGAACTGCGGCAGAAGCTACGCTCATGGGTTGGAAGGTAGTTTTTTCCACCCGCAGCGCGACGGATTTGCAAAAAATCGTCGAATTCATCTCGCGCGACGATCCCGCAGTAGCGGAACGCTTTGGGCTCACCTTGATCGGCCAGGCTGAACTGCTGGCTCACGCCCCTTTTATCGGAGTGCTGATGCCTGAACGTCCCGGCGCGAGGCTCTTTCCTGTCGGCGCATATCTCATCATCTACCGACCGGACACGCAGCGCGAAACGGTTCGCATCCTCCGATTCTGGCATGGCGCGCGTGGAGCAAGGCCACTACGATAAAATAAGAGCGCCTGTTCCTCCCCCGCAACAAAAGCGTGCCTTTCGCGCGAAACCTGTCTAAAAAGCCACGATCATGTTTGAAGGAGCCCATACGGCGTTGGTTACGCCTTTCCGCAACAACCGCCTTGATGAAGCCGCGTTTACGGCCTTGATCGAGAACCAGATCGCCAACGGGATCACCGGGATTGTGCCCGTCGGCACGACCGGGGAATCCCCCACGCTCGACCATGCCGAGCACCAGCGCGTGATTGAACTGGCCGTGAAGGTCGCCGCCAAGCGCTGCCTGGTGATTGCCGGCACGGGGTCCAACTCCACTGACGAGGCGATTTCCCTCACCGTCGAAGCCGAAAAAGCCGGGGCCGATGCCGCTCTGCTCGTCGCGCCCTATTACAACAAGCCCTCGCAGGAAGGGCTCTTCCGCCATTTCAAAGCCATCGCCGAGGCCACCAAGATGGCCATCGTCCTTTACAGCATTCCGGGCCGCTCGGGCATCGAGATTGCCGTGGAAACGGTGCGCCGCCTTGCCGTGGCGTGCCCGAACATTGTGGCCATCAAGGAGGCCGGCGGCAGCGTGGATCGCGTGAGCCAATTGCGCCAGGCGCTCCCGGCCGCGTTCGAGATTCTTTCCGGTGACGACGGGCTCACGCTCCCCTTCATCGCGGCGGGGGCCGTGGGGGTCATCAGCGTTGCCTCGAACATCATCCCGCGCGAAGTGGGCGACCTTGTGAAGGCCGCCCTCGGCGGGATGCCCACCCAGGCTCTCGCCCTCCACGAGCGCTGGTATCCGCTCTTCCGCGATCTCTTTGTCGAGACCAACCCGGTGCCGATCAAGACCGCGCTCGCCCTGCAAGGCCACATCACCCCCGAAGTGCGCCTGCCGCTCTGCGAAATGAGCGAGGAAAACACCCGCAAACTCAAAGCGACCCTCACCAGCCTGAAGCTGATTTAAAAGAAGAGATTGATCCGCAGATTACGCAGATTTACACAGATTTTTTTGATTCATCGATTCCTTATTTTTGCGTCTTTTTGTGCCTTTTTGCGGCCATTCTCTCCTGTTCCTGAGTTCCTGAGTTCCAGATTTTTTATATGAATCCTCTCCGTCTTCTCATCAACGGCTCCAAAGGGCGCATGGGCCAGGCCATCCTTGCCGCTGCGAACTCCGACCCCGACGTGATCGTCGCGGCGCAGATCGACCAGGGCGACGACTTCGCCGCCGCCCTGCCCGGCTGCGACGCCGTAATTGACTTCACCCACCCCACCCTCACCGAAGGCGTCGCCCGCGCGTGCGCCCAAGCGGGGAAGCTCCTCGTCATCGGCACCACCGGCCACACCGACGCGCAGGTGGCCGCGATTCACGAAACCGCGAAAACCATCCCCGTCGTCTTCGCCCCGAACTTCAGCGTGGGCGTCAACACCCTCTTCTGGCTCACCCGCAAGGCGGCGGAAATCCTCGGGCCGGACTTCGATCTTGAAGTGGTGGAAATGCACCACCGCCTTAAAAAGGACTCCCCCAGCGGCACCGCCAAGCGCTTGGCGGAGATCCTGGCCGAAGTGCGCGACCTTGAATACAACCGCGACGTGCGGCACGGGCGCGAGGGCATCGTCGGCGAACGCACCCGCACGGAGATCGGCATGCACGCCGTGCGCGGCGGGGATGTCGTGGGCGATCACACCGTCATTTACGCCAACATCGGCGAGCGGGTGGAACTCACGCACAAAGCCTCCAGCCGCGACACCTTCGCGCGCGGCTCCGTGCGCGCCGCAAAGTGGGCCGCCACGCAACCCGCCGGACTCTACGACATGCAGGACGTGCTGGGGCTGCGGTAGCACAAGCGTGATGTTTTTTTTCTCACACGAAGGCACGAAGGCACGAAGGCACGAAGGGAAGAATAAGACGGATACTGTCGGCTGGGAGTTTCAGCGCCAAGGGCGCGACCCCATAACAGCCTGGGGCAACGCCCCAGGAAACAAGGCCGGACACCACAGCGCTGAAAGCGCGCACCATTCCCGGCGTATCTTTATGGCGCAGACTTTTGGGAACCTCTCCCATCCTCTTCTTCGTGCCTTCGTGCCTTCGTGCCTTCGTGTGAGATTATTCAAACCCTTTGATTGGGAGGCGCGATGCGTTGCGGCATAGCGCTGGGCTCCAACATCGGCGACCGGCTTGGACACTTGAATGCCGGGAAAGCAGCCGTTGAAAAGCTGCATGCGGCAGATCACGCGCCGCTCTTCTCCGCAATTTACGAAACCGAGCCGGTGGACTGCGCACCCGGCACCGCGCCATATTTGAACGCCGTGATGGAGATCGAATACAACGGCGAGCCGCTGTCTCTCTTCCACGCCCTCCAACAGATCGAACGCGCCCAGGGCCGCCCCACCGCACACGCCCGCAACGCCCCGCGCACCCTTGACCTTGACCTCCTTTACGCCGGGAACATCACCCTCGACACTCCTGAACTCACCCTCCCCCACCCCCGCCTCACCCAGCGGCGCTTCGTCCTGCAACCCCTCGCCGACCTCCGGCCCGGACTGGTTTTGCCCGGCGCGCAAAAAACCATCGCCGAACTCCTGGCTGGCCTTCCACCCGATTCCGGGGTCACAATGATCTCCTTGCCATGAACACCCGTCTCTCACCGTTTCTCACCGCCAAAGCGCGCGGCCAAAAAATTGCCATGCTGACGGCCTACGACTACCCGACCGCCCGGCTGCTCGACGAAGCGGGCGTGGACATCCTGCTTGTGGGGGATTCCCTCGGCATGGTCGTCCTTGGCTACCCGGACACCACGCTCGTCACGATGGAGGAGATGCTCCACCACACCCGCGCCGTCGTGCGCGGCTCCCAGCGCGCCCCCGTTGTCGCCGATCTCCCCATCCACAGCTACGACACCCCCGAGCAAGCGGTGGCCAACGCCCGGCGGCTGATGGAAGCCGGGGCCGATGCCGTAAAACTTGAAGGGGGCGTAAGCCACGCGGCGCAGATCGCCGCCATCACCGGCGCAGGCATCCCGCTCGTTGCCCACATCGGCATGCTCCCCCAGAGTGTGCGCGAAGAAGGCGGCTACAAGATCAAAGGCAAAACGCCCGAGGCCGCGCAACTCCTCATGGAAGACGCCCTCGCCGTCGAAGCCGCAGGGGCGTGCGCCGTCGTCATGGAACTGGTCAAACCAGAGGCCGCCCGCGCCATCACCGCCGCGCTGCGCATTCCCACCATCGGCATCGGCTCCGGGGCGGACTGCGACGGCCAGGTGCTCGTGATCCACGATCTGGCGGGCCTCTTCCCGTGGTTCACCCCAAAATTCGCCCAGCCCCTCGCCTCCGCCGGAGCCGACATCCGCGCCGCCGCCGCCGCCTACGTCGCGCAGGTGCATGGGGATTCAGATAAAAACAATCAGGAAACCAGGAAGCCAGGAATATAAATGCATATCGAAATTCCTCCTCTGCCTTTTCCTGGCTTCCTGGCTTCCTAATTCATCCTTTCCTTCTTATGCTTACCTGGAGAAAACTGACCTCTGCAAAATGGGAGGACGCCTGGCTCGAACGCCTGCAATTCCTCGGCCCCACCCGGCTCATCGTCGTCCGGCTGCCCAGCCGCAAATCGCTGCGCATTGAAGCCTACGCTCTCACCCGCAAGGAAGCCGACGCGCTCGTGGAACAATTCGGCGGCCAGATTCGCGAGATCAAGGACAAGCCGATCAGCGAACCCGTGGCCCGCAAGCCCCTCGCCATCCGCGACCGCCTGTGGGTGGTCGATAGCGCCGAAACCGCCAGCCAACTCGACGCCTCCCGGCCCGCGCTCATCATCCCCGCGGCCATGGCGTTCGGCACCGGCGACCACGCCACCACCGCCTCCTGCCTGCGGCTCCTGTGCGACCTTGCGGACAAACAGACCGCCCCGTGGGACATGCTCGACCTCGGCACCGGCAGCGGCATCCTGGCCATCGCTGCGCGCAAACTCGGCGCGCGCAAGGTGGAGGGGTGCGACTTCGATCCCCACGCCGTCCGCACCGCGAAGGAAAACGTGGCACGCAACGCCGCCGGGCCGATCCCGATGCGCAAAACCGACGTCCTCGCCTGGACGCCCCCGCGCACGTGGGACGTTGTCGCTGCGAATCTCTTCAGCCAGGTCTTAATCAAAGCTGCGGACACCATCGCCGCCGCCGTCCGCCCCGGAGGCACCCTGATCCTCTCCGGCATCCTCCTCATTCAGGAGAAGGAAGTCACCGCCGCATTCAAAAAGCGGGGCTTTGTGTTCCAGAAGGTCGTGAGGAAGGGCAAATGGGTGAGCTTGATGGCGGGGAAGAAGTGTTGATGTTTCTTGATCCTCTCATCAGTTCACCCCACTCTTACTGACATGAAACGGAAATTCTATATCGGCGGGTTGGTCGCAGCTTTCATAACTATTTTCCTCTGCGAAAATCGGTTTCTCTTTTCTTTTCGTTCGATCCGACCCGGCATGGACGAAGCCCAAGTGCAAGCCCGTTTGGGCAAACCGTGGATGTGGTGCGGGCATGGACGACCATCGGATTACGGGATTTCTGACGCACAGTGGGAAAACTCGATTGGCTGCGATGGAGAAAAATATTGGAGATACACGCTGAGTTTCTGCGGCATTCACTTCTTTCGGCTCGGAGAATGCCATGTGAAGTTTCACCATGGGAAAGTGGTGCGGATCAGCTTTCAGAGTCACTTTGTTAGCAATGACGAGCAGAAGTGGCCCGAACTGCCGCTGAAATTACCTTCGGGGGATACGATTTTTCTCTACGACACCCAAGGGTTTGCAACGAGTGGAGGAGAGCGCCTCTTCTGGATCCAATACAAGACCGCAATCGCCTCTTTTGACTTGAAGGATCATAGAGCCCAAATGAAAGAGGTCGTGCGGGTTTTCCAAGATCAAGCAGACAAAGCAGGCATCAAGGTGATGTACTTGCAGCCGATGTTTCCGCTCACAAAGATTCCGAAGGCTTCCGTCCCAGAAGTTCAGTGGGACAAGCGCAAAACGGCTTCTGGAGAGATCGAAATCATTCCGCAGCCTCTCCCAAAAAGTCCAAATCGCGTCGAATACTGTGCTTACGAAATCCGCAAAACACCTTCTGGGGAATGGTTGCGTCCGCACGATCCCCTTTGGTGAATCTTTCCCCTCGTTCCCAAACTCCATTTGGGACGCACTGCCGCACGCAACTCTATTGCGGGGAGCGGTGCGACGCAGCGAAACTTGAAATTTTCAACAGGATGAACGGGATTATTCGGATTATCAGGATTTTTGATTTAATCCCGTAAATCATGCAAAATCCTGTGAATCCTGTTAAACAATATCCCGCGCCGGGAAACGGGCAATGGAGTTGCCAAGACAAGGGCGTTCCCAAATGGAGTTTGGGAACGAGGAAAAAACATCACGCCCGGAGGTCGCAATCCACCAACCCATTCTGTAATTCTTACCTTCCTGGTTTCTTGGCTTCCTAATTCGTTTTTCTTCTTCGCCGAAAAAGACGTTGACGCCCGGCGCACCCCCCCGTTAGCTTTGCCCCGCAACTTTTTAGAAAAAAACCACTCTGCCTACGCTGGTTTGCCCTGAAAAACCCACTTTTCAGGCACTCGGCGCAGGCAATTTTCATCTATGGCCGAAGAACTTTCCTATGTGCTCGTCACTCCGTACTCGATCCGCAAGTCGCGTACCGGGGGCATTATTTCCCGTCTGATCTCGCGCACCGGGCTCGATCTCGTCCGCGCGCGGATGTTCGCCCCCAGCAAGGAACTGGTGGAAACCTACGCCGCGACGCTTGTCACCGACTCCGAACCCCACCACCACGCCGTGCAGGAGTTGATCCGCGACTACACGCTCAAAAACTTCCTCCCCAACGCCGCCGACGCGAAGCCCCGCGTGCTGCTGCTGGTGTTCCGCGGCGAAAACGCCGTGGCGAAACTCCGCTCGGCCGTCGGCTCCATCACCCCGGGGCGTTCCTCGGGCGAAAACATCCGCGACACCTACGGGGACTACATCACCGATGCCGCCGGGAATGTCGTCTATTTTGAACCCGCCGTGCTTTGCCCGCAGGAAGCCGCCGTTGCCGAGCGCAACCTCAAGCTCTGGGCGCGGTTTTCAGAAACCGATGGCGGCGTGCTCGAAGGCATTTCCGCAAACCCGGCGGCGGTCGAGCGCACCCTGGTGCTCATCAAGCCGGACAACTTCCGCTTCCCGAACGCCCGGCCCGGCGGCGTCATCGACGTCTTCTCGCGCAGCGGCCTCACCATCATTGGCGCCAAGGTGCATTTCATGAGCGTCGCCCAAGCCTGCGAATTCTACGGCCCGGTGCTCGACGTTTTGAAGAACATCTTCCGCGAACGCACCGCCCCCATCGCCCGGCTCGCCATCGAGCAGGAGCTGGGCATCATGCTCAACGACGACGTCCAGAAGCAACTGGGCGAAATCCTCGGCCCCATCAACGGCCAGCAGAACTGGGAGTCCATCGTGCAATTCATGTCCGGCTGCAAGCCGAACGAATGCCCGGCTGACAAACGCGAACTGCCCGGCAGCGAAAAATGCTTCGCCCTCGTCTACGAAGGCGTGGACGCCGTGCGCAAAATCCGCGAACTCCTCGGGCCAACCGACCCCTCCAAGGCGCCTCCCGGATCCATCCGCCGCGAATTCGGCCAGACCATCATGGTCAACGCCGCCCACGCCTCGGACTCCGCAGAGAACGCCCGCCGGGAATTCAAAATCGTCAAAATTGACGAAAACAATTTGAAGCCCTTCGTCGAATCCTTCTACGGAAGCCTCTAACCACCGCCCCTGCATCAACCCTTTTAACAATCGAAACCAAATCATCTATGGACATCGCCTCACGCGCCACCATCCTCACCCCGTCCCTCACTCTCGCCATCGACAGCAAAGCCAAGGCGATGAAAGCCGACGGCATTGACGTTTGCAGCTTCGGCGCCGGAGAGCCCGACTTCGACACCCCCGAGCACATCAAAGCCGCCGCCATGGCCGCTCTGGATGGCGGGTTCACCAAATACACCCCCAGCTCCGGCATCCCGAAACTCCGCGAGGCCATTTCCGAGAAATTCCTGGCCGACAACGGCCTCGACTACAAGCCGCACCAGGTGATCGTCTCCAACGGCGCCAAGCACTCCTGCTTCAACGCCATCCTCGCCACCATCGAACCCGGCGACGAAGTCATCATCCCCGCCCCCTACTGGCTGAGCTACCCTGAAATGGTGCGCCTCGCAGGCGGCGAGCCGGTGTTTGTCCAGACCACCGAAGAGAACGGCTGGAAAATGACCGCCCAGCAGTTTGAAGAAGCGATGAGCCCGCTGACCAAGATGGTCATCATCAACACCCCCGGCAACCCGACCGGCGCGGTCTACACCCGTGAGGAACTCGAAGCCATCGTGGCCGTCGCCGAAGAAGAAGGCATCCTCATCCTCTCCGACGAAATCTACGAGAAGCTCACCTACGATGACGTCAAGCACGTCTCCGTCGCCTCGCTCTCCCCGGAAGCCTACGACCTCACCATCACCGTCAACGGCTTCTCCAAAGCCTATGCGATGACCGGCTGGCGTTTGGGCTACCTTGGCGCACCGGAAAACATCGCCCGCGCGATTGACTCCATGCAGAGCCACAGCACCTCCAACCCGTGCTCGTTCGCCCAGCAAGGCGGCATCGCGGCGCTCAAGGGCGACCAGCAGGCCGTGACGGACATGCGCGAGGAATTCCAACTCCGCCGCGACTACATGTTCAGCCGTCTCTCGGCCATCAAAGGCATCTCGGTGGTCAAACCCCAGGGCGCCTTCTACATGCTCGTGAACATCTCCAAGCTCTCGCTCACCTCGCAGAACTTCGCAGACCGTCTCCTGAGCAAAGTCAACGTCGCAGTGGTTCCCGGCATCGCCTTTGGCGACGACCGCACCATCCGCTTCAGCTACGCCACCAGCATGGACGTCATCAAGAAGGGCCTCGACCGGTTCGAGGAATTCTGCCGCACGCTGTAACGCGCAGCCCGTCGTTAAAAAAATTCACACCCTCGCAGGGCGACCTGCGGGGGTGTTTTTTTTGTACACTCCCGCCCTCCAATTTCTTCTTCTTTTCCTTTTCTTTTGGAAAACTTGGAGGATGGTATGGCGATATGAAACGCCTTCTCCTTACCCTTGCCGCCATCCTCACCCTCGGTTCCCTCGCTTCCGCTGAGGAATGGCTCACCGACTACGCCAAGGCACTTGCCCAGGCCAAAACCCAAAACCGGCCCGTGCTCATCGACTTCACCGGCTCCGACTGGTGCGGCTGGTGCATGAAGCTGGACAAGGAAGTTTTCAGCCTTGAGGACTTCAAGAGCTATGCCGCGCAGAAGCTCGTGCTGCTCAAGATCGACTTTCCCCGGCGCAAGGAACTCCCCGCCGCAGAGGCTGCGCAAAATCAAAAACTGGCCAACCAGTTCCATATCCAAGGCTTTCCCACCGTTATTGTCCTGAAGCCGGACGGCACCAAAGCGGGCGAACTTGGCTACACGCCCGGCGGGCCCAAGGCGTTCATCGCCGAACTCGAAAAGGTGACGCCCAAGAAATAATGGCGGGCCAAAATTAGCACAAGCAGGGCCAAGGCTTCAAATTGCATAAGCCCGGCTGTGGAATTACGTTGCCCCTCCGGCCTCAAAGCAGGTAGAATCCAAGCGCGACGGGCAGATGATCCTCCCCACATGATGCGCTACAAAACCTACCTCATTTTCGGCCCTCCCGGCAGCGGCAAGGGAACCCAGGGAGCAACCCTCGGGTCGCTCCCCCAATTTTTTCATTGCGCCTGTGGCGACGTGTTCCGCTCGCTGGACACCCGGACGGAACTCGGGCGCGCCTTTCTCTACTTTTCCGGCAAAGGCGAGCTGGTTCCCGATGAACTGACCATCCAACTTTGGAAAGTGCGCATTGCCGACTGCGTGCGCTCCCATCATTTCAAGCCCGAGCTCTCTGCCCTCGTGCTCGACGGCATTCCCCGGAATGTCCGCCAGGCGGAAATCATGGCCGACATGATCGACGTGCGCAAAGTCTTCCACCTCCACTGCGCGGATCGCGAGGCGCTCGTCAAGCGGCTCCAACGCCGTGCGCTCAAGGACAACCGGCTCGACGACGCTGACGAAGAGGTGATCCGCGAGCGGTTGAATGTCTACGACTCCCTCTCCAAGCCGCTCCTGGAATACTACGGCGAGAAACTCACGCACACCATCGACGCCACCCAGTCGCCGGTGCAGGTGCTGGGCGAGATCATCAACATCATCAATCAGGAAAGTTGAGAGAGGAAGATGTTGAGTGTTGAGAGCGCCAGACGCTAGAGCAATTTACCAAAAACTATAGCCGCGTCTTGGGGCGGCGAAGGCCGT
>JBAXQF010000090.1:0-10364 GCA_037131875.1 Verrucomicrobiota bacterium | reverse complement strand
GGCGCTCCCAAGCCACTGGCCACATTTTTTTGTAAAATGCTCTAAAGCCCGGCATAAGAAGATTTCTTTCACACGCTCTCAGGGTGAAAACTTGTTGTTCAGCAATCCCGATTTCCCTATGTTTTCCCCCCTCATGAGCAGCGACCGACGCAAACCGTATCCCTTCGACGTATTCGAGCCCCAATGGCAGGCGTATTGGGAGGAGCACCAAACCTTCCGCGTAGCCAATCCCGGCGAGTCCGGCTTTGACGCCTCGCGCCCGAAATACTACGTGCTCGACATGTTCCCCTACCCCAGCGGCGCGGGGCTGCACGTCGGCCACCCGGAGGGTTACACCGCCACGGACATCATCGGACGCTTCAAGCGGATGAACGGCTACAATGTCCTGCACCCGATGGGCTGGGACTCTTTCGGCCTGCCCGCCGAGCAATACGCCATCAAGACCGGCCAGCATCCGGCGGTGACGACGGCGCAGAACGTGGCCCGCTTCAAGGAGCAACTCAAGAAGATCGGGTTTGGTTACGATTGGTCGCGCGAGATCGCCACGAGCAACCCGGATTACTACAAGTGGACGCAATGGATTTTCCTCAAGCTTTACAACGCGTGGTTCAATCCGGCCACGAACAAGGCCGAGCCGATTGCGACTTACACCGGCCCCGACCCGGATCGCGTCCGGTTGGCCTACGTCTCTGAAGCGCCCGTGAACTGGTGCCCCGAGCTGGGCACCGTGCTGGCGAATGAGGAGGTCATCGACGGCAAGAGCGAGGTGGGCGGCTTCCCCGTGGAACGGCGTCCCATGCGCCAGTGGATGCTCCGTATCACGGCGTTTGCCCAGCGGCTCATCGACGAACTCGACGGGCTCGACTGGCCGCAATCCATCAAGTTGCTGCAACAGAACTGGATCGGGCGCAGCGAAGGGGCCGAGGTGCATTTCAAGCTGGCCGAGGGCGACCGCAGCATCACCGTTTTCACCACGCGGCCCGACACCCTTTTCGGCGCGACCTACATGGTGCTCGCCCCGGAACACCGGATCGTGGACGAGATCACGACCGAGGAACAGTGGCCCGCCGTGCGCGATTACCGCGAGAAGACCGCCCGCAAGAGCGATCTGGAACGCACGGAACTGGCGAAGGAAAAAAGCGGCGTCTTCACCGGCGCGTATGCGCTCAACCCGGTCAACGGCGAGAAGGTGCCGATCTGGGTGGCGGATTATGTGCTGCTCGGCTACGGCACCGGCGCGATCATGGCCGTGCCCGCGCATGACGAGCGGGATCTGGAGTTCGCGCAGAAATTTGAGCTGCCGATCAAGATTGTCGTGCAGGCTCCCGGCAAGAGCGCCGAGGAGTCCATCGGCTTCTGTGACAACGGCACCGCCATCAACTCGCCGCTCATCGACGGCCTGCCCACGCCCGAAGCAAAGGGCAAGATCAGCGCATGGCTCGAAGAGCGCGGGCTGGGCAAAATCGCCATCAACTTCAAGCTCCGCGACTGGCTCTTCTCGCGCCAACGCTATTGGGGCGAACCGTTCCCCATCGTCTGGGAAGCCGGCCAGCATCGGGGAATCTCAGAGTCCGAACTGCCGCTCACGCCGCCTGCGCTGGCCGACTTCAAGCCGACCGGCACGCCGGAGCCGCCGCTCTCCAAGGCTGCCGACTGGGTGCGTTACAGCGCAACCGCCACGCGCGAACTGAACACCATGCCGCAATGGGCCGGCTCCTGCTGGTATTACCTGCGCTATTGTGATCCGACCAACAGCGAGCGCTTCGTCAGCGAAGCCGCCGAGCGGTACTGGATGGGCGGGGGCAAACCAGGCGGCGTCGATCTCTATGTCGGCGGCACCGAGCACGCCGTGCTCCACCTGCTTTACGCCCGCTTCTGGCACAAGGTGCTCTTCGATCTCGGCCAAGTCTCCACGCCCGAGCCGTTCCAGCGGCTCGTCAACCAAGGGCTCATCATGGGCGAGGACGGTCAGAAGATGTCCAAGAGCCGCGGCAACGTGGTGAACCCGGACGATGTGATTGCGGAGTACGGCGCGGATTCCCTGCGGCTCTACGAGATGTTCATGGGCCCGCTGGAGCAGACCAAGCCGTGGAGCATGACCGGCGTGGAAGGCGTCTCGCGCTTCCTTGCCCGCGTCTGGCGGCTCGTCATGGCGGAGAACCAGGCTGGGGAATGGGAGATGGGGCCGGTGGCCGAGGCCGCGCTGGAGAAGGCGCAACTGCGCGTCGTCCACGCCACCATCAAGAAAGTCGGCGAGGACATCGAGGCGCTGAGCTTCAACACCGCCATCGCGCAAATGATGGTCTACGTGAACACCTTCACCGGCACGAACCCGCGCCCGCTCGCCGCGTTGCGCACCCTGCTTATTCTCCTGAACCCCTTCGCTCCGCACCTCACTGAGGAACTCTGGGCGCGCTTGGGCGCGAAATTCGCCGGGTTTGAAGGGCTGGCCGCCGATCAGCCGTGGCCCGCGTATGATCCCGCGTTGCTCGTCGAGGACGAAGTGGAGGTGGTCATCCAAGTCAACGGCAAGCTGCGCGACAAGCTCGTGGTGAGCAAAGACGCCAGCAAAGAGGACGTGGAAGCCGCCGCATTCGCCAGCCCCAAGGTGAAGGAGTTCACCGACGGCAAGGAGATCAAAAAGGTCGTCGTCGTGCCGGGGAAACTGGTGAATATCGTGGCGGTGTAAGGCGACTGGTGGATCGTGCGCTCCGCGCGCGATTCCGGGAGGCGACGCCGCAACGGAAAAAATGAGCTCGCTGCGCTCGATCTGCTTGGAAATCGCCCGCGGAGCGGCCGATCCACTGCGCGCTGCCTCAATATCCATCTTGGCTTTCAGTCTTGGATTTGTTTTTTATTCCCTATGAAACAAGGCGGCGGAGACTTTGGTGGCAGGCTCCATCACGAGGTTCCTTCGTGGGTCGAACCGGGGGCGGTTTTCCACATCCGCATTCGTTGTAGAACCGAAAACTCCCCGCCGCTGACGGACGCAAAGCTGGCTGCTGCGCTTCTCGATTCGGTGCGATTTTATCAAGCGCGCCAAGTTTGGCATGCAACCGCCTTTCTGCTGATGCCGGATCATCTGCACGCTCTGCTTTCCTTTCCCAGGGACAAGAGCATGAGCCGCGTTATCGGCGAGTGGAAACATTTTCATGCTGTCAAAAACGGCGTGCGCTGGCAGGAGAATTATTTTGATCATCGGTTGCGGGGAGTAGATCAAATTGAATTCAAGCATCAGTACATTTTAAACAATCCGGTTGCCAAGGGCTATTGTGAAAGGCCGGAAGAATGGCCATGGAAACTGTGATGGGTGGATCGTGCGCTCTGCGCGCGATTCCGGGAGGCGACGCCGCAACGGAAAAAAAGAGCTCGCTGCGCTCGATCTGCTTTGGAAATCGCCCGCGGAGCGGCCGATCCACCGGGTAATCCCTGATATTTCCGGGTTTGGAGCGAATGGCGTTGACCTTTTGGGCCGATTCCGGCACACACCCATCCCTTCTTATGCTTACTTTGGGAATGTTCCTGCTTCTCTTCTTTTTGTTTCTCGGCGGCGTCTGGTGGGCCTGCTCCAACGAGGATGTGGCAAAGTAATCCGGTTTTCCTGCTTTCCTGCCGCCGGTTTTCACCGCATGTTTGAAGGGTATGGTCGCGAATATTTCGAATCCCACTTTTAACGGCGGACTCAACATCGCCATCAAGGTGCCCCTGCACCAATATGACGCCACGGTTGCGTTTTACCGCGACACGCTGAACCTCCCGCTGGTGGAGGAGGAGGCCGAGGGGTGTATTTTCCAGTTCGGCGCCGCGCGACTCTGGGTGGATAAAGCCCCACAGCTTGCCAAGGCGGACGTCTGGCTGGAACTGGAGACCAACGACACCATGGCGGCCGCCCGCTACCTCAAGAACCACGGCGTGCACCGGCGCGACGAGGTGGAAGCGTTGCCCGAGGATTTCGACGGCTTTTTCATCACCGACCCGGCGAACACCATCCACCTGGTTGTTGGCGAGGCGAATTATTAGCTGAAAGCAGCAAAAGGATTCGCGCAAAGGCCGCAAAGGGAAAAACTTTGGGGTTTTTCTTCCTCTCCTCCAAGGCGACTCTGTTTTTTGGCGTTCTATCCTTCAAAGATTCCTTCTTTGCGTTCCTTTGCGCGAAATTAGGATTTGCGGCTACTTCGGAGCGGGTTTGAGGGGGGCGAACTGGGGTTTGTCGAGCCAGAAGGGATAGGCCACGCCGCGCCGGTAGGCGGCGAGGGATTCCGGGGAGGAGTTGGCGCGCAGGTTGGAGTAGTTGCCTGAAGCGTTCTGCCAGCGCTCGTGCCAGAAGACGGCGGCTTTGACGCGCGGATAGCGGCTTTGGATGGTTCCCAAGGCGTCTCTGATGAAGTCGGGCTTGCTCCCTTTTTGTGGAAACTCGCCCACGCCCCATTCCGCCAGCATGATTGGCTTTGTGGGGTCGAGCGCGCAAAGGGCGTTGTAGGGCCAATCCCATGTGACGGAAAAGGTGCTCCACGGGTCTTCGATAAACTGTTCGCCATAGACGCTGCTGCCGATCCAATCGACATAGGCGCTTCCCGGGTAGTATTGTTCGATGGCATTCCAAGGTTCCTTGGGATCTGAAAAGTTCGCCGTGTGGAACACCCACAACACATTGGTCGCACCCCGGGCGCGGACGCGATCCACAACATGGCGATAGGCTTTTTTGAACGTCTCCGGGCCTTGGAATGGGCCTGAAGCAGGGGGCACAGCGCTGGCGACGGGCGTCTCGCCGCCATAGAACCAGCCCGACCACGGGAACCAAGTGCCGTTCATCTCATTGGCGAAGGAGACCAGAACGGGGTGGCCGAAGGCGCGCGCACCATCTCCCCAGCGGTCGATGTAGGCGTCCCATTTGCCTTCCAGGATGGAGGTGAGCGAAAAGCGATCCGGCCCCCTGTTCTGAACGTAGGGGCGATCCCACGGCGACCAGAAAACAAGCGGGATGGAACCGTGCCGCCAGATGATGTTGAGGTTGGCGGTGGGGAAACTCTCTTCGCCCCAATAGCTGGAAGAGGCGACGATGGCTTGGTGCTTGCCGATGAGATGCTCAAAGCCTTCAATGGTTTCCAGCGTCACGTCGTCCTCGTTGTCCCCGAAGTCCATGTAGGCTCCCGTGTAAGCTCCCTGTTGCGGTATGGCCAGGGTGACAGGGCCCTGGTCTTTGGGCTGCACAGGGGGCGCGGGTTTGCAGGCCCCGAGAGCGAGGAGCAAAGATACGGCGACAGACGCAGGGAAAAGCCTCATGAGATATTGACCTCCACGCTGGCGGTGCGTTCGAGTTTGCCCCAAGTGACCCAGGCTCCCTTAAACGCTTTGATGATGGCGCTCCAGACAACCCAGCTTAACAGTGGGCGGTAGATGAAGCGCATGGGAACGATGCGCCAGGCTTTGGAAATCGGCTCGTCGTCCAAGCGGCAGGCAATCACGGCCAGCAACATATCCATGGCCAGAAACGCAAGGAAGAAAATCCCCATCCTTGCGGCGTCTCCGGCGAGGATGGAGAAGATGAGCACCAAGTCGATGGCCGGGGTGATGGCAACAAGCAGCACCTGGCAGAACCAGACGCTCGGTAGCGCAAACCAGCCGAGGGCTTTGAACTCGGGGTTAAAGACGAGGTCGGAATGTTTCCAGAGGCATTGCAGGGTGCCGAACGCCCAGCGGAACCGCTGTTTGGCCAGTGAGCGCAGGGTCTCCGGGGCTTCCGTCCAGGCGACGGCGTCGTGGGCGTAGGCGATGCGGTAATTGGCTCGGTGCAGGCAGAGGGTCAGGTCGGTGTCTTCAGCCAGCGTGTCGAGGCTGAAGCCGCCCGCTTCATCCAGGGCGCTGCGCCGCAGGGCGCTGACGGCTCCGGGAGCGACGGTGATGCAGTTCCACACAGCATAGGCGCGGCGGTCAAGGTTGAAGCCGCAACTGTATTCAAGCCCCTGGCAACGGGCGATGAAGGCGCGCAGGTTGCCCACTTTGGCGTGGCCTGAGACGGCTCCCACGGCGGGGTCGGCCAGCGGGGTGACGAGTGCGCCAAGGGTGCCGCGCTCGAACCGGGTGTCGGCGTCCAGAAAAACGATCATTTTTCTCTGCACCAGCGCAAGGGCGGTGCAGAGCGCCACGGATTTCCCTCCGTTGGGCTGGCATTGCAAGCGGATGCGCGGGTCTTCGGCGGCCATTTTTTTCACAATGGCGGCGGTCTCGTCGGTCGAGCCGTCGTCCACGATCACCAGTTCGATCTCGCCCCGGTAGGTGGTGTCGAATACGGAGCGGATGGTGCTCTGGATGACCTTGGCCTCATTGTAAGCCGCGATGATCACGCTTACCGGAGGTGCAAAGTCGGGATCGAAAGCCGCATTGCTTCTGTTGCGATGATGCCGGGCGGCGAGGGCCGCGACAAGCAATCCACGCAGGACAACCAACCCCGTGGCGGCGATCATGAAGGCCCAAAGGGTTTGCTCCACGCCGTGCCAGGCGGCAAAGCCGATCCCCGTGACCATGCGCACATAGGGCTGCTGGGCGCTGTTTGCGTAGGGCATCAGGTCGTCGCGCGGGATGTGCAGGAGTTCGGAGAGGGAGACAACCCGGTCGCCGCGCGTTTCCAGGTAGTTGATGATTTGCGGCAGGGCTTCGACGGTCTGCGAACGGTTGCCTCCGGCGTCGTGGAGCAGGATGATGTTGCCAAGCTCCCGTTGTTCCTTGATGCGATCCAGAATGGCGGTCGCTCCTGGGCGGGCCCAGTCCTCGGGGTCGATGTTTTCCAGAACGATGAGGTAGCCCAGCTCGTCCTGCACCTGCTTGAGCGGAAGGAGTTCCTTGACGCGCGAGGGGTTGGAATCGGCGTTGTAGGGGGGGCGGAAGAGGATGGTTCTGCGTCCGGTGATGCTCTCCAGGAGGTATTGCGTGGCGTTGAGTTCCAGTTCGATCTGTTTTTTGGAGGCTTCGGCGATGTTGGGGTGCGTGTAAGAGTGGTTGCCGATTTCGTGTCCCTCGTTGACGATCCTTTGGACAAGGGCCGGGTAGTTTTCCGCCTGGCTGCCCAACACGAAGAAGGTGGCCTTGATGTTGTGCTCCTTGAGGATGTCCAGAATTTTTGGGGTCCACTTGGGATCGGGGCCGTCGTCAAAGGTCAGGGTGACGGCGTGTTCGTCGCCCGCTCCCTGGTGGAAAACGGTTGGGAAGGTGGGGAGGTCATTGGTGTAGGTGGCCACGTAGCGTCCGTCGCTCTGGGTGATGTTGCGCACCCCGTCGTCGTGGGTGTCATCCACGGTGACGATTTCCCCCTGGCCGACATTGGTCACACTGTCCGAGGTGTGCATCTTGCGAAGGCGATCCAATGCGGCCTTGCCGGGTTCCATGGGGTTTGGAAGGCTCAGGATGTCCCAGATTTGCGGGTCTTCTTCGCCAAGCCGCTGGATTGCGATGCCGCCCAGGTTCACGGCCTTGACCGCCCGTAGGTGGTTCAAAAACGTGATGGCGTCCAGAAAGCAGACGGTATGGCTGCCTCCCGGTTCCTCGTAGCTGAAGGTTGGGTTGAAGCCGGGGGAGCCGCTTTCAATGGTTTTGACTCCGGCGTAACTGGCCCGGCTCATGGCGTCAGAAAAGGAGATTTCCTCGGCCCGGCGTTTCCCCGTGGTCCAATCATACCCGTAAGCGCCCAGGATGGCGATCCAGCGATCCGGGTCGCCGTATTCTTGGATCACTTTGAGCCATCCCTCAAACCAATCCTGCGAGGCGATGAGGCCGGCGGGTTCGTCGTCGGAGGTTTCGTCCGTGAGGCTGGCGACAAAGCGATCCACGGTGCCGGTGAGGCGTCCGAGTTCAAAGGTGTTGATCTCTTCATTCATCGGCACTTGGAGCCAGAGTTCCTTGCTGATGGAGTGCAGCCCGCTGGCAATTTGCTCGATGAACGTGGTGAGATTGCCCTGGTCGGCGGGGTTGACTTGCTCCCAGTTGAGCAGGATGCCCCCCGCTTTCGCTTCCTGCACGGCTCCAAGCAGCTTGAGGATGAATGCGGCCCGACGCTCTGCGGGGCCGTTGGCCAGAGCTTCCACGGCTTCCGGCTGCCAGTCGCGGCCAATCAGGTTGTTGAGAATCGGCATGAGGACGATTCCCTGAGCGGAAGCGCTGTGTTGCACCTTGGAGATATCCTGAAAAATGAGACCTCCTTCGCCATCGGTCATGGATGCCCACTCAAAACAGAGGTGGGTGATCTGTGAGCCGTGTTCCGTCAGGGATCGCAAGCTGTCGGGATCCCAATCGGTAAAAAAAGCGGCCCGGATGCCCTGGACGGCTTTGGGGCGCGGCGGTGCAGGCTTTGGAGAGGGGCCAATGGGAGGCATGCCGTGGCTCCTGCCGAGGTTGGTGAATTTCTGCCAGTCCAAGGCTTTGGGCTGCGCCAGCGCTTGCTGTTGAATGGCGCGAAGCTGCCCTTTGATCTGGCGCACGGAAGAGGGGAGGCGCAGTTGGGGTTTGACAAACAGGGACTGGATGAACCCGGTGAGCGCCACGAACAACACAAGCGCCACAAAGAACCCGAGGATGCGCAGACGCGGCCACCGTTTTCCAGCCGGGTCATGAAAGACAAAAGGTTTCGGGTCAGGAGCAGACATTAAGGGGTGAGTATAGTCTAAAACGGAAACCTCAAAAGGTTAAAAAAGGAGCGGATTTGATTGTTTTTCCGCATCAGTCTGATGGGATATCGCCGAGAGTGAAGAGTCAAAATGTCAGATGCTGGATCGCTTTGATCCTCTTATCCCTTCTGGGATTGGCGGCGGGCCTTTGCCTGAACCGTTTTGGAGTGGATGTGGAGCCGGATTCCGCTGTCATGATTGCCGCCGGGCTGCGGTGCGCGCACGGGGAGGGGGTGTCAATCCCCAATATGGTGGGTGCCGCCAAGCCCATGACTTGGTTTCCGCCAATGATTTCCTGGGGGGTCGCGGGTTGTGAATGGGCGGGGCTGAATTATCGGCAGCTCTTTGGCGTGTTCAATGCCGTGGCGTGGGGTCTCCTGATTGGTTGGGTGGGATGGCTGGCCCGGCGCACCGCTGGAAACAACGCTTTGGCCGGGCTTTTTGCGGCGGGGGTGCTTGTAACCAGCAGCGCAATGTGCGCGGTCTGCGGAATGCTTTATTCCGAGCCGCCGTTTTGGTTGTGGATGACGGGAGCGCTCGCGGCGCTGGGTTGTTGGTGGGAGCGTCCGCTTTGGCGGTGGGCGGCACTGGCGGGAGTGTGCGTGGGCGGCGCGCTGCTGACGCGCTATGTCGGCCTGACGCTGGTTGCACTGGGGGGCTTGGCGATGCTTGTGCGTCCCGGACAAAAATGGGGGCGGCGGCTGGCGGCGTCCGCTCTGTTTGGCATACTGAGCGCCGGGCCGATGTTTGCCTGGCATTTCTGGCAGACGAAAATGAGGCACGGCGACGGGGCGCGCACGCTCGCCTGGCATCCCATCCCGCAAAAGCTCATGGAGGAGGGGATTGCAACCTTCGCCTCGTTTATCGTGCCCGCGCAGTATGCGGATTCCGTGTTCGGCTCGCGGGCGATTTTTGGGCTCGCCTGTCTGCTGGTGTGCGGTGCGCTCTTTTGGCTTGCGCGGCGTGGCGGGGGGACGTTGCGGGATCGGCTTGCCGCTGTGCCGGGGTTGGTGAAGGTCTGCACGGTCTTTGTGGGGATTTATCTCTCTTTCCTGGTTGTTTCGATTTCCATCGCCGACGCCGATACGCCGCTGGACGGGCGCATTCTCTCGATTTTGATTCCGCCGGGCGCCCTCCTCGCCTCCTATCTTTGCGCCGTGACCGTCTGGGAACACGGCAACCGCTGGGCGAGGCAAGGGGTGACGGCGGTTCTTGGCGGATTGCTGTTGCTCCAAGGGATGGCTGCTGCCCGCCTGGTGCTGGATCGGCAGGGAGTGCTCTGGGGAGCCGGGGCAACCTCGCCTCTGTTGGATGCCTTGGGCGCAATTCCCTCGGACGCGGTCATCTATTCCAATGATCCCTACGCGATTTACATGGCCGTGCGCCGCAAGACGGAGACGCTCCCCTTTGCGCTTCCTTCCGGCCCGCCAACCCCAAGAGAGCGGGAGGATTTCAGAGCGCAGATGGAAGAAATGCGGGCGGCATTGGCCGGAAAAGGCGGCTGGGTGGTTTACTGGAATGCGCTCCGGTTTCTTGATCCCGTGATCGACCAGGACGAACTCAAAACGGCCGTGCGGGTAGTGGAAGCGAGGGCTTCGGAAGACGGAACCCTGCTGCGTGTCGCTCCCGGAACACCCCAGCCTTGAGGGGGCGGCGCTAGAGCAATTTACCAAAAACTATAGCCGCGTCTTGGGGCGGCGAAGGCCG
>JBAXQF010000089.1:0-10367 GCA_037131875.1 Verrucomicrobiota bacterium | reverse complement strand
AACGGCCTTCGCCGCCCCAAGACGCGGCTATAGTTTTTGGTAAATTGCTCTAGGTCTCAACAACCCACGGCAAGCCCGCTTAGTTTTCATCGAAAAGCCACCGTGTTCGCACGGTGGCTTTTTGTATCCAACGACTACAAATCCAAACCCAAATCCGGCTGCACGTCCTGCGGTGCAGATTCCGCCTGTTTGGCCGGTTTTCCCGGCTGCTTGCGAACGGAACTTGCCGCAGGAGAAAGCGCGGGCTGGTTTAACGCAGCGGGGGTGATGATCAGCTCCCCTTGGAACACCCCTCCTTTTTCCACAACGATTCCCTTTGCCTGCACGTTTCCCTCCAGACGTCCGCGCTTGGTGATTTTGACCGTTCCATCCACCTGGAGATTCGCCAAAACTCTGCCCGCAATCTGCATGGAGCGGGCTTTGACGGTGCGCACGAACTCCACCTCGCTCCGCTTGGCAATGTCAATGTGCCCGGCCTCCAGGGAACCGGTGACTTTCCCCTTCCACTTGACGTGCGCGGTGCCGGTGCACAGCAGATTGCCGCGCAGCTTTCCCTTGAGGTAAGCCTCCCGGCACGCCACCTTGGAACTGGTGACGTCCGCCTTGGAGTCGATAAGAACCGTGCCCTGGGTTTGGATCACCCGGCTGTAAACCGTGTTGATCTTGAAGTCGCTCAGGTCAATGTACGCACTACAGTTCGGGCAGAGGCTCGAGGAGGACGAGCTGCTGACCGTTTGCACGGCGGCACAATCAAAACAAGTGATTTGCCGCGTCTTATGGCGTGAAAGGAACGCGCCGACCCGCTCAAGCAATGAGGGACGCTCGTTGCGCAGGATCGGCTTCGCTCTTCCCGGCTCGTAGTGCTCGCCGCACTTGCGGCAAAACGTGCTCTTCGCGTAGGGCGACTCGAGCTGTTTGAAACCGCAGAGCGGACACGTACGGGCAACCTTGCCAGCGGATTTTGGCTTCTGGCCGGACACTGTAGAAGGCTACTGTTGGCGCCGCAAATTAGCGCCCAAGGATAGACTGCTGCTTGACCGCTTCAGGAGTACGGGGGGCCTCAGGCGTTTTGATGGAACCGCGCGTGGGCGACACTTCGGATTTTCCGACAAAGGTTGCGCCTTCCTCAATCACGAGACGGGCCGCCTTCAAATCCCCGATCAATTGCGCGCGCCCCTTGAGCTCGCAGCGTTCTTCCACGGTGATATTTCCCTGCACTTTGCCGTGCACCGTAACGGATTTGGTCTTGATTTCGCCGCGCACCTCGGAGTTTTCGCCGATGATGAGAACGCCGGCGGAGGTGATTTCCCCCTCGACTTTGCCGTCGATTGTCAGTTCGTTTTGAAATTGGATCGATCCTTTGATTTCAACGTCGGCGGAAAGATGGTTTTTTGCGGAAGTTAAGTCTGCCATATTTTGTTTGGGTTTGGATGGAGTAATTGCGGCTTGGTCAAGCCCCTCAGATGTCTCTGGTTTCTGGGACAAAAGTCGGTTAAACACGGTGTACTATCATCGTTGCAAAAACCGATGTCAACCGGGTTTCACATTCCTCCGGCGAGTTCTTCCGCAGGGTAGGTCCAGATTTCGCTCAAGGTCGGGTGGTAGTGGGGAATCTCCATGAGCTGCCGCGCTGTGGCTCGAAACCGCAGCGCCACCACAATCTCATGAATGAGTTCTGAAGCGTGCGGCCCCACCACGGAGGCTCCGAGAATCTCGCCGGTTTCCTCACTCGCCAGCAATTTCACAAACCCCTCGGTCTCCCCCATGAGCATGGATTTCCCGTGATCATCAAACGGGTAGGTCGCCGCGCGATAGGAGGCCTCTGCGGCTTGCAATTCGGACTCGGTAAATCCCGCCACGCCGATCTCCGGGTGGCTGAAAATCACAAAGAGCCGCAGCCGGTAGTCGATTTCCTCCAAGCACCGGGGCGGTTCTCCGGCGCATGCGCCCTGGATCAGGCGCGCTGCATTGCGGGCGGCCAGTTCGCCCTGCTGGATGGCAATATGCACGATCTCATGCGGCCCGGCGA
This sequence comes from Verrucomicrobiota bacterium, assembly GCA_037131875.1. Taxonomy (GTDB): domain Bacteria; phylum Verrucomicrobiota; class Verrucomicrobiia; order Chthoniobacterales; family Chthoniobacteraceae; genus UBA695. The sequence continues at coordinate 8,338 of JBAXQF010000089.1, read as the reverse complement.
CATCGCCCGCCGCAAAAATATGCGCCACGGCCGTTTGCTGAGTCGGGCCGACGGCCAGGCAGCCGCGCGTGGTCTCAATGCCCGCTTTTTCAAGATGCAACCCTTCCAATTGCGGTTCCCTCCCCAATGCATAAACAATCTCCTCGGCTTCCACGGTGCGCGTTGCTCCCTTCTGGGTGAAGAGAACCCGCTTCAGGCCACCCTCAGCCGGTTCCACCCGCACCAGCTCCGTGGAACAGTAAACGTGGATTCCGCGTTTGCGGAAGGCCTCCGCCAAAGCGCGCGCCACGTCCGCATCCATCTCTTTGAGCAGCTGCTCGCTGCGCTGGATGACGGTGACTTGCGCGCCCAGCGCCGCGTAATAGTGCGCAAACTCCACCGCCGTGGCGCCGCCGCCCAAAACAACCACAGACTGGGGAACGCGCGCCTGCGAGAGCACGGCATCGCTGTCCCAATAGCCCGTCTCAGCCAATCCCGGCACCGCCACCTGTTTGACCCGTGAACCCGTGGCCAAAAGAAAGGTCTCTGCGCTCAAGCGCCGGGCCGAGCCGTCCTCCATGCGCACCTCGACGGTATGCGGATCCACAAACCCCGCCCAGCCGCGCAGAAATTCAAACCGCCCGCTTTCCAACTGCTTGGCGCGGTATTGGGCAAACTCCTCCACCAGCCGCTCTTTGCGGGCGTGGATTTCTTCCACCGAAAACCCAAGGGAACCCACCAAAACCCCAAACTCCCCGGCGCGGCTCGCCGCAAAATGGCGGTTGGCGGACTCGAGGAGCGTTTTGCTCGGCATGCACCCACGCAAAATGCAAAGTCCCCCCACCTGCTCCCCGCCCTCCACCACGGCCACCCTCAGCCCCAGCGAGGCGGCGGTGGAAGCGGCGGCATACCCGGCGCTTCCGCCGCCGAGAACAACAAAATCAAAGTCTTTCATGAGGAATGAGGAACAGCTTACGGCCTTCGCCTCTGTTCCTCAATCCATTACATCAATTGCATGGAGATGAGCAGCCGGGCGTCAATCATCCCGGTGGGCGGCAAGCCCACACTTGCGTCGTACGCGCGAATGGCTGCACGCGTGGTCGGCCCGCTCAGGCCGTCGATTGGCCCGCGATAAAAACCCCGGTATCTCAAAACGCGCTGCACATTGCCCACCACATCCCCCGCAACGAGTCCGGGGCAGGGCGGCGTCAGAGCCGCAGTGCTGGATTCCGCGATGGGCGGCGGATAGGCGTTTTGCACCGCATACGGATCATAAAAAGGGGCTGGGTTGTAGTAACCGGGAAAGTACGGGTAGTAGGGGTATCCTCCTGCAACAACAAAATGATTCAAGCCGCGCCGGTGGTCAAACCGGTGGAACCGTTCGCCCACAAACGCGGGGGATCGCCTCACCGCCACTCCGGCAAAGCCGGGCCCACGCACCGCGGCAAAGCCGGACCCCCGCACGGCGGCAAACCCCCGTGGCCCGGCAATCGCCCGCCCTCCCCCTCCTCCAAAACGGGCACCACCACCACCAAACCCGCCGCCACGCGCCCACAGTTCCGTCGTGCCAACCGATAGGATTCCCAGGATGGCGGCAGCCAAAGTAGGAAATTTTTGCAGTCTCATAGTACAGGGGTATCGCCAATGAAACCCCCTTTTGAGCGTCTGGCGGGCGGGATTTTTCAGAAAAACCCGAAGGTCCGCAGCAGGGGAACGCCAATCACGCCGGTGACAGGCAGCCCCGCGCTGGCCTCGAAGGAACGGATCGCCGAGCGCGTCGCCGCATCGCTAATCCCGTTGACGATCCCATTGTAGAAACCGCGCCGCCGGAGTTCCCGCTGCACGGCCACCACGAAATCGACATCCTGTTGGGCGTTTGTTTGCGAAGCGGGCATGCCGTAGCCGGTGGTTCCGGGGTAACCATCTGGAACGCCATACCCTCTCCAGGCATGGGAGGAGGGGATGTTCTGGTAGGCCGTGCCGTTGTCGATCTCCTCCGTGGTAGGCGTGTAGTAATTGAGCCGATACCACGGCGGCAAACCAAGGTAGTTGGCGTTGTTGTAGGGGTAATAGCCGGTGTCGAAAGTGCCCCAAGACCCGCCATTATTTCCACACCCCCTATTCCTGCCAGACCAGCCGTTGTTTCGGTCCCCCCCCAATGCCCCTCCGCGGTTCAACCCAACCCCAGAAAAAGCGTTATTCCGCGGCAAAGTGGCTCTCGTTACCACAAGGGCGGGATTTCCCGCCCCATACCCCGGCACGGTGATGGAAACCGCCCCCCCCCTTACCCCTCCGGCACCGACAACGGTTCCCCCGTTTACAATCGCATTCCCGGCAGTCGCCGGGAGCAGAGATCCTCCCAAGGCAACCGCCACCAAACTGATCGTTTTATAGCGTTTCATCGTACGTTGGTTTCGACGATGCACCCTCGGTTTGGGCGTTTGCTCGGGAATTTTTTGCAGCGAAAGGCTAAATTATTTTCCGTCTTCGGAAACGCCGTACAGCAGCGAGACCACCTCGCCGATGAGTTGCCGGGCGCTGAAGGGCTTTTTGAGAAAAGCGCTCACCCGCAGCTCACTCAAGGCCTCCCGGCTTTGCTCGTTGCTGTAGCCGCTGGAGACCATGATGGGCAGGTCGGGGGCCAGTTTGCGGATGGAACGGATCAAGCCCAGCCCATCCAAGTTCGGCATGACCATGTCTGTCACCACGGCTCTGATCTTGTCTGAGTGATGCAAAAAGGCGGCGACCCCTTCCAAACCGTCGACGGCCTTGACCACCTCCCACCCGTTTTGTTTCAGAATCGCCTCGATCACATTCACTATCTCCGGTTCGTCATCCACCACGAGGATCGTCTCGCCGTGGCCCCGGGAAATGGAGGGTGTTTGCGCAGGCCCGCTTTGACGCACGGCATCGGTGGTTGCGGGAAGAAACACCTGGAATACGGCCCCTTTTCCGGGTTCGGATTCCACCTTCAAAAATCCGCCGTGGCTGCGCACGATTCCCACCGCAGTGGAAAGCCCCAGCCCGGTTCCCTTCCCCGGCTCCTTGGTGGTAAAGAACGGCTCGAAAATGCGATCCGCAATTTGTTTGGGAATGCCGACGCCGGAATCCGCCAACCGAAAACGGACATAACAACCGGGCTTGGCTCCGTGAACCATGGAGGCAAACGTGTCGTCCACCTCGATATTTTCCAAGCTCAGATTCAGGGAACCGCCCTCGGGCATGGCATCCCGCGCATTGACGCAGAGGTTGAGCAAGACTTGGTGCAACTGGGTGGAGTCGCCGGTGACATTCCAGAGAGACTCCGGCGTGGAGAGCGAGAACTGGATTGTTTTCGGGAAGGTCTCCTTCACGATCCGCGCAATTTGGGCAGCCAGAACCTGGGTATCCAGAACGATGTGCCGGCCTTTGACCCCGCGGGCAAAGGTGAGCACCTGACCCACAATGTTCGCCCCCCGCTGCGCCGCCTCCTCGATGCCGGCGATCAGTTGCTGCCGGATTTCCGCTGAAATTCCCTTCTCGTGAAGCATGGTCGCCGACATCATGATCGGCGCAAGGATGTTGTTGAGATCATGCGCCATCCCCCCGGCAAGCGCGCCGATGCTTTCCATCCGCTGGACGCGCAGGAATTTCTCCTCCATCTGTTTGCGCTCGGTGATGTCCAGGCAGCTGTAAATGATGCACGGCTCATCTAAAATATCGATGGGCTCGGCGGAAAGAATCGCCGTGCGCTCCTCGCCGGATTTGGCTCGGAACCGAAACTCCTCGTCGCGCAGGTTGCCTTGCGTGACAAGCTTCTGCATCATCTGCTCAAACTCCTTGGGGGCGTCAAAAAATCCGAGTTCCGCCACGGTGCGTCCGATAACTTCTTCACGGCCATACCCGCTTCCCTCCAGGAATGCCTCGTTCACTTCAAGGTAGCGCGCCTCCTTGAGGGTGATGAGTGCGACCACCACAGGGGTGGCATTGAACGCCTTGACAAATTTTTCCTCGGACTTGCGCAGCGCCTCCTCCGTGCGCTTGCGTTCGGTGATGTCCTCCTTGATGCCCAGAAAATGGGTGATCACGCCGCTTTCATCGGTGATCGGGCTGATCGAGGCGGATTCCCAAAACAACTCGCCGTTCTTTTTCTTGTTGTGGAACTCCCCGCGCCATTCCCGGCCTGAAGTGATGGTCTCCCACAAAACTTTGTATCCCTCCGGGCACGTCTCGCCGGATTTGAGAATGCGCGGCGTCTGACCGAGCGCCTCTTCCGCAGTGTAGCCGGTGTCCGCCGTGAATTTCGGGTTAACGTATTGGATATTCCCCTGGGTGTCCGTGATCACAACGGAGCTTGGGCTCTGCTCCACGGCTTGGGAGAGTTGGCGGAGTTGCGCCGCACTTTTTCGCAAGCCTTCCTCCGCCTGGCGCCGAAGCGTCTCTCGATCCAGGTGATCCAGGCCGCAGGAAATCCCTGTGCTCACTTCCTCCAACAGCTTGACCTCCTGGCTTTGGAAACAATTTCTTTCCCCGGCGTAGACCGTCAACACACCGCAGATTTTCCCGCCGTTGCGGATCGGCAGTGCGACAGCCGAGCGGTGTTCGCGCGCTGCGGCGTCCTCTTCCCACAGGTGCGTGCGCGGATCTCCCACGTAGTCGTTGACAACGCAGGTGCGGCCTTCACAAATCGCGCTTCCCGCCAAGCCGGAGCCTTCCTCGGGATCGTTGCCTCGGTAAAGTGGAATCGCTTTCTTGATCTCCTCTTCCCCCCCATGCGAAGCCACAGGAGCCACCTCGTGTTTCTCCTCGTCCAGCCAGCCAATCCACGCCAGCTTGAATTCCCCCACCTCACAGATGACCCGGCAAACTCCGTCCAAGAGCTTCTGCCGGGAAGTCATGCAAGCCACCATCTGGTTCACCTGGCTCAAGACCGCGTAGAGACGGTTGAGACGGCGGATCTCCGCATCCCTGCGCGTCCGCTCCGAGATGTCGCGGAGAATGACTTTGAAAGCTGGCCCGTCTTGATCAACAAAATAGGAGGGGACGACTTCCACGTCCAAAACCCTGCCATCCAGCCGCACGATCCTCTGCGCATTCGAGGGAAATTCGCGGCCTTCGGATAACGTGACCATGCAGTTGCGAACCCTCTCGTGAAAGTCGGGATGAACGAAATCGAAGGGGGATTTCTCCAATACTTCCTTTTCATCCTGCGCGCCGAAGATCCGGACGGCTGCGGCGTTCGCAAAGAGAATCTTTTCGCCGCGATGGATGCAGACGCCGTCGGGGAAGTTTTCGACCAAAAGCCGGTATCTCGTTTCGCTCTTTGCGAGGGATTCGCTCACCACCCTGAATCGGGACACCAGGCGGGAAATGAGGACATACAGCAAAGCCCCCGTCAAACCCACAAAGAGAAACCCTTTATAAACCGATTGATCCTCAGCGTCTTGCACGGAGACAAGCAAAGCATCCGTAAGGCGGTCGGTAAAAAAAATCCAAACCAAGGCCACCACAATGTAGGCCATGACAACCAACCGGACGCCATATCCTGAATCATGCATCCCGGCGACGCTCCGGGCCGCGCTGGAATCATATAGCAAATCGCGCCCGTTCGTAGTGGGTGGGTATTGGGAGGGGGGCATGGGGAGGAGGCGTTCCCGTTGAATATTCGCTTCTTTTAACCTGCAATCTCCCGCATTGCAAGGATCGACTATTAGCAAAGCCTATACGCAGTATTCCGTATCAGCAGTATTAGTAAGTCTCCACTGGAGAGCGTTTGCCGTTTTCCGGGCTGCGCTCCCGAGCGCGTTCCTCACCGAGCGTGTCCACGCGCAGTTGCCACACCTCCGCGTCCCGGCGTTGGAATTCCGCTTCGCTGAACACATCTGGCGGAGCCATGTTCGCCTTGAAGCGGTGTACGTTCTCCAACGCCCGGTCGAGTTCCTTCGCGGGCAGCCGCTCCAGCGTCTTCCACGCGGCCTCCACGTTGGGGATTTGGTGGCAGATCATCGCCAGGTCGTTGCCCGCTGTGATCGCGAGCCGGATCGTCTCTTCCAGCCCGTAGTGGTTGAGGATGGCCCCCATGTCCAGGTCGTCCGTCATAATCAACCCACCAAAGCCCATCTCCTGGCGCAGCATCCCCGCCACTACTGCACGCGAAAGCGAGGTGGGCGTGCCGGAAGCATCCAGTGCGGGATAATACGCGTGGCCGATCATCATGGAGTCGATCTTGTCTGCAAAATGGCGAAAGACGGCGAGTTCGTGCGCGTCCATCTCCGCACGCGAGAGGTCAATCTGGGGCAGTTCGTGATGGGCGTCGATGGGAGCGCGCGAGTAGCCGGGGAAATGCTTGCCGCAACTGGCGATCCCCTCCGCGCGCAGCCCTTCGTTGAAGGCTCCGGCGAGCGCGATCACCTGCGCGACATCCCGGCCGTAGCAGCGGCCCCGCAGCGAGTTGTCCGCCTCGTCGTCAAAGGAAATGTCGAGCACCGGGCAGAGGTCGAGGTTGAACCCAAAGAGCCGCAGCAGCCGCCCGGTGATGTGGCCGTGGCGCAGGATAAGCGCGGCGTCTGCCTTGTCGCGCAACTGCTGGGCGTTGGGCGGCTCGCTGCCAATCTCCCGCAGGCGCGAAACGCGCCCCCCCTCCTGGTCGATGGTGATGATGGGCTCGACCGAGGAAAGATCGCGCAGATCGTCGATCAACTTGCGCAATTGCAAAGGTGACTTGATGTTGCGTCCAAACAAAATGAAACCGCCCGGCTGCACCCGGCGAAAGGTTGCCGCGCTTTGAGAATCCAGCTCCGGGCCGGGAACGCCCGAGAGCAACAGTTGACCGAGTGGTGAACGCTCCATAACATTGACCCTAGTTTTTTATGAATTTCAATCAATCGAAAACCCTTGGGATTTTCCCTGTTTGCATCGCCCTTCCTTACCTCGTTCCCAAGTTGCACTTGGGAATGTCTGACTTTCCGGTGGGTTCTTCGGGGCGGGTGAAAACTGGGCGCTGCATATCTTTCGCCTCCCTCTTATTCGCCCTGTTCATTTTCATTGCGCTGCTGGGAACGGCGCGGGCACAGCAGGTGGAACTGGGCATTGACGTGCTCAAGCAGCATGAGTTTTCCATCCTTCAGGGCAAGCGCGTCGGGCTGGTCACCAACCACACCGGCATCGACGCGGACGGCGTCAAAACGCGCAAAATCCTCGCCAGCGCCAAAGGTGTCCGCCTGGTGGCGCTCTTCGCGCCGGAGCACGGGCTGGATGGCGTGGTGGGAGCGGGGAAATATGTCGCCTCGCGCAAGGACAAGCTCACCGGCGCGCCCTGCTACTCGCTCTACGGCCCAAACCGCAAACCAACCCCCGCCATGCTCAAAGGCCTGGACGTGCTTGTCTATGACATGCAGGACATCGGGAGCCGCTCCTACACCTACATCTCCACCATGGCCAAGTGCATGGAGGCGGCGGGCGAAGCGGGCATCCCGTTTGTGGTGCTCGACCGGCCCAACCCGCTCGGCGGGCTGCGCGTGGAAGGCCCTCCGATGGAGCCGCAGTGGATTTCCTTTGTCGGCCAGCTTCCCGTCCCCTACGTTCACGGCATGACGGCCGGGGAGTTGGCGCAAATGGCCAACGCCAAAGGCTGGGTGCAGCCCAAGTGCGACCTCACGGTGGTCAAGATGCACAACTGGCAGCGCGACATGACCTGGAACCGCACCGGGCTGCGCTGGATCGCCACCTCCCCCAACATCCCGTATGCCAGTTCACCGGCCTACTACGTCGCCACCGGGCTGGTGGGCGAAATCCAAGGCATCGAGACCGGCTGCGGCGGTTCCGAACCGTTCCAAATCGCCGCCTGCAAATGGACGGATGCCGACAAATTCACCGCCTACCTGCGCTCGCTCAAGCTGCAGGGCGTCAGCTTCAGCGAATACGCGCACAACGGTCTTCAGGGCGCGCGCATCCGCATCGACCCCGCCGCCCAGGCCGACCTCTGCGCGCTCGGCATTTACATCCTTTCCGCCGCACAACGATCCGCTCCGCACAGCCTTTTCACGGGCTCGCAGAGCAAATACGACATCTTCTACAAATGCTACGGCAGCGACTCCATCCGCACCGCCATTGAGCGAGGTGTGCCGCCCGCAAAGATCGTCGCCGGGTGGTCCACAGCCAACGCCCGTTTCCAAAGCGAGCGGAAGCCGTTCTTGCTTTATCCGTAGCGTCTGCGCGCTCTTGTAATCCGGAGGATTTCCAGATAATAGCCGGGGGTTGAGCGCAGCGACACCCCCGGATAAATCAGTAAACGCATTCACCCCGCAAGGGGTGGCAGAAGGTTAGGCCCTAGAGCAATTTACCAAAAACTATAGCCGCGTCTTGGGGCGGCGAAGGCCGT
>JBAXQF010000088.1:0-10494 GCA_037131875.1 Verrucomicrobiota bacterium | reverse complement strand
CAGCCTTCGGCGCTCCCAAGCCACTGGCCACATTTTTTTGTAAAATGCTCTAGCCGGTGGTTGAGGCGTGCAGCGCGCCGACACCACCGGAACCTCCATATCCCAGCGCCTCACCCCGGAGGGGTGGCAGAAGGCTCGCAATGGATTTCTGCGACCCCTCCGGGGTCAACGCAAATTTTCCCCATACCGGGGGTGTCGCTTCGCTCAACCCCCGGCTATTGTCTATAAACCCTACGGGTTATAGAGCGTTTCCATTTTTTCTGTGGCCGATGATTTGCGAGTGCCGCGGGCCGGTGCGTGGCTTTTGAAGCGAAGCGGCTATATTTTCCATACGCCCGAGCTTCAAAAGCTGCGCAACGGCACGTGCCGCCGCAAAGGGCGGCTACAGAAAAAATGGAACTGCTCTAGATTGCCTGCGATTGTCAGAATCAGGGTGCAAAATGGTATTATTGTCCCATAGGGACGCGAAAGCGAAGCCTTCTGCCAATTCTACAAAATAAACCGTATGGATGGCATCAGAAACTGTCTGAAGTCAGCCTACTCCCTCGGGCGAGGGAACAGATAGCGCCCTCCCTCCTTCGCCGCATTGTAGGTCTCCTTTCCCACGTAAACCAGGTAGAGACGGCCTCCCGCCTGGCACTCCAGAACGTATTCCCCCTCCTTTTGGCGCACGCCGCCTTTGCCGAAGGTGACTTGTTTTTCCTCATACGGCGTGAAATGTTTGGCGACGATTTTCCCGTCCAGGGTGGCTCCGGCAACGCCGCCCGCCATTTTCATCACCCCCAGGATGATGAGGGTCATGAGGACCAACCCGATGGCGAGCCCAATCAAGAGATCGCGCCGGGCGGTGCTGGGGACGACATACGGTTGTTTCATGCGGCTGCGGGAGGTTCCGCCACCTTTGCCGGCTTTTCAAACTGTCTTTCCCAAACGTAGCGGCGCAGGAGCACCTTGAGGGTGGCCGTGAGCGGCACCGCAAGCAGCGCGCCCAATAATCCGCCAATGATCAAGCTCCAGGCGAACATGGAGACGATGATGGTCATCGGGTGCAAGCCCACCGATTCCCCCACGATTTTCGGGGAGATAATGAACCCCTCGATCTGCAATACGGCGAAAAACACCACGCACACCCAGAGAGCCAGCCCCACGCCGCCTCCCGGTTGCGCATAGGCGATCACCACGGCGGGAACCCAGCAGAGCGCAATGCCCAGGTAAGGGATGATCTGGAGCACGGCCACCATCAGCCCGATCAAGAGGGCGAGCTTGACCCCCAGGAAAAAGAGCGCCAGGCCGATCAATAATCCGTCGATCATCGTCACCAGAATTTGTCCGCGGAAGAACGCGATGAGATAGCTGTTGATCTCGTTGAGGCAGTCGATCAATTCGCTCTTGAAAGGCGAAGCGCGCAGCGGCAGGTAGTTGCCCCAGCGCTGGGAGATCGACTCCGCGTTGATGAGAAAATAGTAGAGGTAGATTGGCACGAGCACCAGCCCCAGCACAAAACCCGCCGCCCCCAGGAACCCTTGGACGCCGCCGCTGATGAACCGCCAGGCCTTGAGCGGCAGCTCCGGGAGCTGCTTTTGCACCCATTCCATGATTTGCGGGATGTAGGGGTTCTCCGGGTAGCGCAGATTGAACCACGCGATGAAGCGTTCCACTTGCACTGTCGCCTCTTTCTGACCGGCGCTGATGTACCCGGGAAGTTTGTCGGCGAATTCCGAACTCTGGTGATAGATCTCCGGCACCACCCAAAGGGCAATCAACGCCACGGGCAGGAACACCGATGCGAAAACCGCCAGCACGGCGGTGCCCGGAGGCAGTCCCCGCTTCATAAACCACCCGACCACCGGCTGGAGCAGAAACGCGAGGATGCCCGCCACCGCCACGGGAATGAGCAGCGGCTGGAGAAAGCCGAGCACCTTGCCCGCGCCCAGCAGCAAGAACACCGCCAGCGCGCCAATGACCGCCAGGGCGAGCGCCGTCAGCGCCCCCCAAAGGATCTTCTGCTGCCAGGGAGTCGGGTAGGTTTTCACATTTTCTCAATAACCGCCGTGCCGAACTCGGAGCACTTGATTTCCGTTGCGCCTTCCATGTTGCGGGCGAAATCGTAGGTCACGCGCTTGGCGGCGATGGCTCCGTTGAGGCCCTTGAGGATGCAATCGGCGGCTTCGTTCCAGCCCAGGTAGCGGAACATCATTTCGCCGGAGAGGATGACGGAGCCGGGGTTGACCATGTCGAGGTTCGCATACTTTGGCGCGGTGCCGTGGGTGGCCTCGAAGACGGCGTGGCCGGTGGTGTAGTTGATGTTGCCGCCGGGAGCGATGCCGATGCCGCCGACCTGCGCCGCGAGGGCGTCGGAGAGGTAATCGCCATTCAGATTGAGCGTGGCGAGCACGTCGCAGTCTTGGGGCCGGATGAGCACGTTCTGGAGGGTGATGTCGGCGATGGAGTCCTTGAACACAAGGCCCGCGCCGGGTTTGCCTTCGGGGATCTGGCACCACGGGCCGCCGTCGATTTCCACCGCGCCGAATTCGCGCTTGGCCACCTCGTAGCCCCAGTCGCGGAAGGCTCCCTCGGTGTATTTCATGATGTTGCCCTTGTGGACGAATGTGACGCTCTTGCGTTTTTGCGCAATGGCATACTGGATGGCCGCGCGCACGAGCCGAGCCGTGCCCGGTTGGGAGACCGGCTTCACGCCGACGCCGACCGTCTCCATCGCTTCCGTGCCGAAACGGATTTTTTTGAAATCCTTGGGCGAGTTCACTTTCAGCCATTCCAGAAACGCGGTTGCCATGGGCGAACCGGCGGGCCAGTCGATGCCCGTGTAAATGTCCTCGGTGTTCTCGCGGAAGATCACCATGTCCATCCGCTCCGGGTGCGTCACGGGCGAAGGAACGCCTTGGAAATACTGCACGGGACGCAGGCAGACGTAGAGATCGAGCATCTGGCGCAAGGCCACGTTGAGCGAGCTGATCCCGCCGCCGACGGGCGTGGTGAGCGGGCCTTTGATGCCCACGAGATATTCGCGGAAAGCGTTCACCGTGTCGTCCGGCAGCCAGTTGTCGAACTTGTCCTTGGCCGTCTGCCCGGCGAAGACCTCAAACCACGCGATCTTGCGCGCGCCGCCGTAGGCTTTTGCGACCGCCGCATCCAGCACGCGCTCGCTGGCGGCCCAGATGTCCGGGCCGGTGCCGTCGCCGCGAATGAACGGGATCACCGGATTCGCCGGAACTGTCAGCTTGCCGTTTTCGATGGAAATTTTGCCTCCTGCGGGCGGGATCACGTCGGTGTATGCCATAAAGTTGGAAAGTAGATAAACTGTTGGAGAACCGGGATTAGAACAGAACCGTGCATATCGGTCGAATGAATTTCGTGGCATCCGGGCTTTGCAAGTGCCTCTTCTAGCGGCATTCTGCTTCCCCATGAACGTCGAACTCATCAATACCGGCACGGAAATTCTTTTGGGCAGCGTCCTCAATACCCATGTGGCGACGTTGGCGGCGGGGCTTTTCCCGCTGGGGCTGCGCATTGAGCGGCAGGTGACGGTGCCGGATGGGGACGCGATTCGCGAGGCGCTCGTTGCTGCCATGGCGCGCTCGGAAATCGTGATGGTGACCGGCGGGCTTGGGCCGACCTCGGACGACATTACCCGCGAGATCGCCGCCGAATTGCTGGGCCGCCCCCTGCGCCACGATGACGAAGTTCTGCGTGTGATTGCCGCGCGGTTTGCGTTGCGCGGTTTGGAATTGACCGAGCGGGTGGCGCGACAGGCGCAGGTGCCCGAGGGGGCCACGGTTTTGGCCAATGACAATGGCACCGCGCCGGGGCTTTACCTCACGAGCGAATCCGCCGGACGCACCGTTCACCTCTTTCTGCTCCCCGGCCCGCCCCGCGAGTTGAAGCCGATGTTTGAGGCGTCCGTCCTGCCGATCCTGCGGCGGATCGTTCCCGGCGGAGCGGTTCACCAATGCCGCGTGTACCACGTGCTCAACATGGGCGAGTCCAATGTTGAAGCGCTGGTCGGCGCGCCGCTGCTGGCCATTCCCGGCTTGGAACTCGGCTACTGCGCCCGGCCGGGAGAGGTGGATGTGCGCTGCATCGGCCCGGCGGGGGCGCTGGAGGCCGCGGAAAAGATCATACTCGAAGCGCTGGGCAAGCACATTGTCACGCGCGATGGCCGCCATGTGGAGCAAGCCGTTGTCGAAGCGCTCACGCGGCGCGCGGAGACCCTCGCCACGGCGGAATCCTGCACCGGCGGCGGTCTTGCCCACCGCGTGACCAATATCTCCGGGGCCTCCGCCGTTTTCCTTGCCGGGTATGTGACCTATGCCAACGAGGCGAAGACCCGCGACCTGGGGGTGGATGCGGCGTTGATCGCCGAACACGGCGCCGTGAGCCCGCAAGTGGCCGCCGCAATGGCCGAGGGAGCGCGGCTCCGCGCCGGTTCGGACTGGGCGCTCGCCACGACGGGCATCGCAGGCCCCAGCGGCGGCACGCCCACCAAGCCGGTCGGCACCGTCTGCATTGCCCTCGCCCGTCGTGACGGCCCGACGCAGGTGGAGCAACACCGGTTCTTCCGCGACCGCGAGGTGTTCAAAGACCTGGTTGTGCGCACCGCCCTGGCGCTGCTGCTGCGCGCGTTGGAATAAGTTGCCGATTCGTTTTGAGACTTTTCTTCCGCTGTTTCTGCATTATCCTCCTCTTTTTTCACACCCCTCGCAGCATGGAATCCACTAAACCAAAACTTACCGACATCATCGGGAATTTCCCCTACCGCATCACTCTCGCCGGGGGATGGATTGACCAGCCTTTTTGTTCCCAACTCAACCCGACCCCGCCCGGGTCGGTGTGCGTGGTAAGCATCGAGCCCACCTTCTTTTGCCTGGAGCGCTCCGGCATCGCCACGGGCACCCGCAAAGTCGCCTTGAAGCTCTGGGGGCACCCGCCCGGCGGCGACCTGGCCCAACGGGTCGAAGAACTCTACGAGGCAGAAAACAAAGGCAGCACCTACCCTTCAGGGAGCCAGGACATGATCGGCCTGCTCTACCCCGGCGTGAGCCGCCTGGATTACGATTACGCCCACCGCGGCGGCATCTTTCCCCGCCATATCGAGAACAACACCGACCCGGAAATCGTCCGCTGGCTGGAAACCGTCATCAACGTCCTTCCTGTCGCGCCGCGTCCGCCGGGTTACAACCCCCTTGAAGTCAAAAACCTGGAACACGTGGAGTGGATCAGCCGCCTGGGCAGGACAGGCCAGGCATGCTACGACGCCATCCTGGCCCGGGACATTTGTGGACTCGGCGCCGCCATGAACGAGACCATGCGCTGCTGGGAAACGCTGCTGCCGGGCAATTTCATTCACCACACCATCACCCTGGATTTGCTGGCTCTGCTCAAATACTATCAGGCCTATTACCCCGGCGCTTGTTATTCAAGCTGCGGCGGCGGCTACATCTACATTCCTTCCAAAGAGCCGGTCCCAGGCTCCTACCGCATCAAAGTGCGCACCGCCTAAGTTTCATGAACCGCATCCTCGTCTCCTCCGCCTTCGACGACATCCGCGCCAGGGACATCCGTTTTCTCCAGGAAGCCGCCCAACTCGGCGCAGTGCACGTCCACCTCTGGTCCGACGAAACCGTTTGCGCCCGCACCGGCAAAGCGCCCAAGTTCCCGTATGCGGAGCGCCTCTACTTTGTCCAGGCCCTCCGGTGCGTGAGCCGGGTGCACGCCTCCCTCGCAGGCCTCGGGTTCACGCCCGACCTGCACGCCTGCCTGGCGACCGACGAAAACCCGGAAATGGACGCCTTTTGCGAAAAGAACGGCGTGAGCGTCCGCCGCATCCCCGATACGCAGGTGCGCCTCTTTCCCGCACCCGGGGCCCAAGCCCCCACGGGCCGCAAAAAAGTCGTCGTCACGGGCTGCTACGACTGGTTTCACACCGGGCACATCGCCTTTTTCGAGGAAGTTTCCGCATTGGGCGACCTCCATGTCTGCCTCGGCAACGACGCAAACATCCGCCTCCTCAAGGGCGAGGGGCACCCCCTCTTCGCGGCCCCCGAGCGGCTCTTCATCGCCGGTTGCATCCGCTACGTCACCCAGGCGCTGGTCTCCAGCGGCATGGGCTGGATGGACGCCGAACACGAAATTCTCACCGTCATCCAACCCGACATCTACGCCGTCAACGAAGACGGGGACAAACCCCAGAAAGCGGAATTCTGCCGCAAACACGGCATTCAATACACCGTCCTCAAGCGGGTTCCCAAACAAGGCCTGGCCCGGCGCTCCAGCAGCGATCTGCGCGGGTTTTGATGCCATCCCCCAAACAAACTCACCCCCCCTCTTTCCTATGAGATACGCACTGATCGTCGCCGGAGGCTCCGGCACCCGCCTCTGGCCCATGAGCCGGGCCAGCCTGCCCAAACAATTGCTTCCCTTCATCAACGGCAAAAGCCTGCTCCAGCTTGCCTTTGACCGCTTGGAAGGGCTTGTCCCTGCCGAGAACCGCTACATCTGCGCGGGCCAGGGCCACGCCGACCTGATCTGCAACGCCCTCTGCCTGCCCCGCGAACAATTCCTGGGCGAACCGACCGGACGCGACACGCTCAACGCCGTCGGCTACAGCGCGGCCATTATCGCCAAGCGCGATCCCGAAGCGGTCATCGCCGTCTTCACCGCCGACCACATCATTGAGCCCATCGACCAGTTTTTGAGCATCGTGGATCACGGCTTCCGCATTGCCGAATCCCAGCCTGAAACGCTCGTCACTTTCGGCATCGCCCCCACCCAGGCCGCCACCGGTTATGGCTACCTCCAACTCGGGCAGGCCATCGACGGCAACGCCCGCGTGGTGGAGCAATTCAAGGAAAAACCGGCGTTGCCCATCGCGCAGGAGTATTTCACCGCCGGAGCCGAGCGCTACCTTTGGAACAGCGGGATGTTTGTCTGGCGCGCCTCCACGTTGCTCAACTGCATCTGCCGCTACGCTCCTTCCAATGCCGAAGGCATCTCAGAAATTGCGGGCGCGTGGAACACCCCGCAACGCGACGCCGTCCTCAACAGTGTCTTCCCGAAGCTGAAAAAAATCAGCGTCGATTTCGCCGTCATGGAACCCGCCTCGCGCGATCCGCAGGTGCAAGTCGCCGCCGTGCCCATGCCGCTCACGTGGCTGGATGTGGGCTCGTGGCCGATGTTCGGCGAAACCTGCCCGCAGGACGAGCACGGCAACACCACCGCCGCCAAGACCCTGCACATCGACACCAAGCGCACGCTTGCCGCCTCCAGCGATCCCGAGCACCTCATCGCCACCATTGGCTGTGAGGATCTCCTCATCATCCACACTCCGGATGCCACGCTTGTCTGTCACAAGGATCATGCGGAAGCCATCAAGGAAATGCACCGGCAGGTGGGCGAACAGTTTGGGACGCGGATGATTTAAGAAAGGCATTTTATCCGCAGATTTTCGCGTATTCTTCTTGCGGGATCGCAGAAAGTAAGCGATACATTTCTTTCCCCTGCGTGAGCAGGAAAAGGAAGAACGGGCTGTGGCTCAGCTTGGTAGAGCGCTTGCCTCGGGTGCAAGAAGTCGCAGGTTCAAATCCTGTCAGCCCGACCACTTTTCTCGCATTCTTTCCGAAGAAACCGGTGCATTGTGCGTTGAATAAGTCGGCGAAACCGCCACGAAGGCTTACCGATTCCAGGTAAGCTCTGCGAGCCAGAGGCCGCCCCGTCCCCATCCGCCGCGGGAGGCGCCCCCGGCGCAGTAAAACATCCAATAGGTGCCCCCCTCCTCCACGATGAAGGGCGCCCAGACATGGGTTTCCCCCCATGCGGGATCCGTCTCCATCACATGCGCTTGCTTCGTCCAAGGACCAAGCAGGGATGGCGCGGTAGCGTGCGCGAAAAAGCGCTCATCCAAAGGGGCTTTCGGTTCCTGGCGGGTAATGCCAAACATGTGCAGGTGCCGTCTTTTGCTTGGATGAAGCAATGGTCGTTGATGTACCACTTCTCGCTCTCTCCGACAGAGGGGTCGTAGATATGGGTGAAGGCCCCCACGGTGAGCGCATCCGCTTTGGCGGCTGGCGAAGCATTTTCGGAAGTAGTAGTCATCGCCCTCACCGCAAACCATGGATTTTGTTATGAAAAACATGGACTATCTTTTGCAGATCGCTCCGGAACTCCCGATAGAGCATCCTCCTGTGCTGCACTGGTTTGCCCAGGGCAAGGCATTCAAATCTATCAGGAACTCAGGAAATCAGGAAAAAGACAGAAGAAACCTCTTCAGAGCGCCTATTTTAGCTGGGATGGGATACATTTTTCCAAAATGGGTGATTTGCTTTCCCTTATTCTTTTCCTGAGTTTCTGAGTTCCAGATAGATTTGGCCTTTCAATTGAGATGCGTTTGCCCTGCTGGTTTGCCGCTTCCCATTTTTGCCCTGAACTGGTAGAACGTTGCGGTGGGTAAAAATTCCAAAAAAGAGATTGGCCTGCCGTTGACCCCGGAGGAGAGCGACCGCCTGCATGTCTGCGAGAAGACGATCCGCGAGGGGCTCGGGACGTTTGTTGCCGTGGGGAGCGCCCTGATGGAAATCCGCGACGCGAGGCTTTACCGCCAGCAACACCGCACCTTTGAGAGCTACGTCCAGTCCGTTCTCGCCCTGAGCCGCCCCCGCGCTTATGAGCTTATCGACAGCTCGCAGGTGATGCACGACCTGTCTGCAATTGCGGACATCTCCATGCTTCCGCAGAACGAGGGGCAGGCGCGGGAACTCCGCCGTTGGAAGACGCCCGAGGAGCGGGTCGCAAAATGGAAGGCGGTGCTGAACGCAGCGAACAACAAGCCGGTGACGGCGAAATTCATTCGCCAGATCGTGAGCCCCACAGCTACTGCCAGCCCTGCCGGCCCGGAGGATACCACGCGACGGGCCAAGGCTTGCCTTACGCGACTGAGAAGCCTTGTGGCAGACAGCCCCTCGGAGACGAAAGCGGTGAAGCTGATTGCGAAGCTGGAAGAAATTGTCTCGGATACGGCGAAAAAGGTGCAGCTTCCCAATGTGCAGCCTCTGGAGGTGCCACCTCCAGCGCCGCCCGTGAAAGTCGATTTGTGGCTTCCGGGATTTGATAGCTAAAAGATTCCCCTCTTTTATTAGAGCATTTTACAAAAAAATGTGGCCAGTGGCTTGGGAGCGCCGAAGGCTGGTGCAAGGCGGCTTGGCCCGCAGCGGCTGTGTTTGTAAACACAGCCCAAGGGACAAACGGTTTGCAACGGCCTTCGCCGCCCCAAGACGCGGCTATAGTTTTTGGTAAATTGCTCTAGATTCGCTTTTTCTGTGATTGCTTCCTGTTGCCATTCGGGCTAGCAAATGGGGCAATGCAAACAGCGTATGCACCTGGGCGGGTCGAACTTCTCGGCAATCACACAGACTATAACGAAGGGGTGGTTCTCTCTGCGGCAATTGACCGTGGCGTGACGCTGACCGGCGAACGGACTGATTCCTCCCGTGTGACGCTTTGCTCCACCACGCTGGAGCTGACCTTTGAGGCCGATGCCGCCCGGCTGGCTCCCAGCGAGGAGCATGAGTGGGCGAACTATTTGCTGGGCGTGCTGGATGTTTTCCAAAAGGCGGGACTGCCCGTGGGCGGCTTCAGCGCGCAGATCGAGAGCAATCTGCCGCTGGGCGCGGGGCTCTCCAGTTCGGCGGCGCTGGAGGTTTCCACCGCGATGCTGTTGCAGAAGCTTTTCGGGCTCGATCTCGACCGGCTGACCATCGCCAAGCTCTGCCGCCGCGCGGAAAACGAGTTTGTGGGAGTCCAGTGCGGTTTGCTCGACCAGGTTTCCTCTGCCTTTGGCAAAGCGGGCCACGCTATTTTCCTGGACTGCCGCAATGAGACGGTGGAAACCACTCCCTTCCCGGATGGGGTGGAACTGCTCATCACCCAGTGCGGGGTGGCGCACCAGCTCTCCGGGGGGGAATACAATGAGCGGCGGTTGCGATGTTTCGACGCCGCAACGCGACTGGGAGCCAAGGCTCTGCGGGATGTGACCAGTGCGCAACTGGAAGCAGGCAAGGCGACGCTGCCCGAGCTTTCCTACCGGCGCGCGGCCCACGTGGTGGGCGAAAACGAGCGCGTGCTGCGCGGAGTGGAACTCCTGCGCAAGGGGGATGTGGCGGGCTTTGGCGCGCTCATGTTCGCCAGCCACGAAAGTTCGCGCCACAACTTTGAGAACAGCACGCCGGAGCTTGATGCGCTGGTGGAAATTGCCCGCGAACTGCCGGGCGTGCTCGGTTCCCGCCTGACGGGGGGCGGTTTTGGCGGCGCGACCGTCACGCTTCTGGAACGGGACAAGGCGCACGCGGTCAAGGATGCCCTGGTTGCAAAATACCACGAGCAGACGGGGTACACGGCGCACGCACACTTGTGCGAAATCGCCGATGGCGCGCGCTAGAGCATTTTACAAAAAAATGTGGCCAGTGGCTTGGGAGCGCCGAAGGC
>JBAXQF010000087.1:0-10671 GCA_037131875.1 Verrucomicrobiota bacterium | reverse complement strand
AACGGCCTTCGCCGCCCCAAGACGCGGCTATAGTTTTTGGTAAATTGCTCTAAAACCCCACTCAGCTACATAAGCCCCTAAGGTTATAAACTTGTTCCCTTCTTCGTGGCCTCTGTGTCCTTCGTGGTGAATTCTCTCAGATTGAGGTCGAACCAATGGGCCGGAAGGCGAGCCGGGGGGAGACTTTCCCGAGCATGTCCCGGAGTTCCGGGGGCATTTCGACAAAGGCCAGCGTGGTCAGACGGTCTTTGCCTCCCGTGGCGAGGCATTCCACGACGCACCCTTCCACTTCGATGCGGTGCGGCGAGCCTTCGTCAACGGTGAAGGCTATGTGCAAAAGGGAGCCGACCGTGAATTGCCAGGGAGAGCAGAAACGCATGCCGCGTTCGCAAATTTCACAGGCGGCATCCGCCGCGTCGACGGCATCGGCCCCGTAATCCAAAAAGATACAGGGCTGAATGGGGTGGGGTGCGGACATGGAAAAGGGGGAGGCAATTTCTTTATCAAAACCGCCGATGTTTTATCTTAGCACCGAACCGGGCCGTGTCAAAGAGCGCTCTTTTTGAGGTGGGACGCGCGCATCTGCAATCGATCTGGAACTCAGGAACTCAAGAAAAATAGAGCATTACAAGGTTGCTCCCATTCTCTTTTCTCCCGAGTTTCTGAGTTCCAGATTTTCTATTGAATTCGAGGGGAATTTCTCTGCTGCGGCTTCCGCCTCGACTTCGCTCAAGAGGCGCAGGGCGAGACGCCCCAGGGCCGTGGTGACTGCCACCGTCAGCAGCAGCCCGCCAAACCAGACGAAGTATTCGTGGGGAAACGGGTGCGTTTTGCCTTTGACGAGCTTGATGCCAAGCTGCGCCAGCGTGCCCAGGTAGGCGTAGAGGAAGAGGCCGGGGAGTTGGCCCACGCCAATCCAGAGCAGGCACGGCCAAAACCGGATGCGTGTGACGCCGTAGAGGTAATTCAAGAGGCTGGTGGGGAAGAGCGGGTGCACCTGGCTGAGAAAAATAATTTTCCACCCGTGCCGCGCAATGGCCGCGTCCAAGGCACGCCAGCGGCGGCTTCCGCTAAACTTCCGCTCCAGCCACGCGCGGCCCAGGCTGCGGCTGATTCCAAACGCAACGGCAGCGGCAATGAGGTTGCCCAGCAGCACAAGGAAGGTGCCCCACCAGAGCCCGAAAAAGAGGCCGCCACCCATCGCCACCACGCCTCCCGGCAGCAGGAGGATGTTGCACGCGGCGAACAGCAGCGGGTAGAGCGCCGCGCCCCAGACCTGCATGGCGGCAAGGCGCTGCTGCAAATCAGTGATCCATGCGACGACCGGGAGCACCCGTGCGATCCCCACAATGGCCAGCCCAAGCAGGGTTAACCCGGCAAGCTGGGTGGCGATGGCGCGGGTGAATTTCGTCATGGGGCGCTCTTATAGCAAGAATTCACCACGAAGGACACAGAGAACACGAAGGGGAGGAAGCGATAAGGGGCAAAAAAAGAGGTGGTTTGGCCTGAAAAACCGTCTTCTTAACCCCTTTTATTTCTCTTGGTCTTTTTTGCGTGTTCTCTGTGTCCTTCGTGGTGCAAATGCCTTTGGAGATTACCGCCGTTCCACAAGTTCCGCGGCGAGCCGGAGGGCGGCGAGGGTGCTGTCGGGCCGGGCGAGGCCGCGGCCTGCGATCTCAAAAGCGGTGCCGTGATCCGGGCTGGTGCGCACAAACGGCAGTCCGAGCGTGACGTTCACTCCTTGATCGAAGGCGTGGAGCTTGAGGGGGATAAGCCCCTGGTCGTGGTACATGCAGAGCACGCCGTCGAACTCCCCGGCGGCGGCGCGAAAGAAGAGAGTGTCCGGCGAGATCGGCCCGGTGAAGGTCGCCCGTCCGCTCCATTGCTGCGCCAGCCGTTCGGTGGCTGGGGCGATGGTGTAGATTTCCTCAAGGCCCATCGCGCCGGATTCCCCTGCGTGCGGGTTGAGCCCTGCCACGGCGATACGCACTGGTTTTTCGCTGCCCAAGCGCGTCAAAAGAAATGCAGCGAGCAGTCCGCCCACGCGCTCGATTTCCGGCCCGGTCACGAGTTTGGGAACCTCTGCCAGTGCGACGTGCATCGTGACAAGCGCCACTGTGAGCGCACCGCCGGTGAGCAGCATGGCGAAGTTTTCCACCCCGGCGCGCGCGGCGAAAAATTCGGTCTGCCCAGGGAACGCAAAGCCGACGGCTTGGGAACGGGCTTTGTGAATGGGGCCGGTGACGACCGCGTCGATCTCGCCCGCAACGGCAAGCTGCGCGGCTTCTTCAAGCGCGGCGACCGCAGCGCGCGCGGTCTCGGGCGTGGGTTGGCCGGGAATGGCTCCCTCGTCATTGCCCAGCATGCGGTAATGGAATCGCGGGTCGAGCTGTCCAGATGCGAGCGCCGCACGAACCACCTCCGGGCCGACACCCGCAGGATCCCCCAGGGTGATGCCAATGGTTCCTAAACTGTCCATCGCGGGAGAGGCTTGGGGGTTGGAGCCCTAGAAAATGCGGACGTAAGCCTTGTCGCGCAGACCCTTGATCCACTTTTCCTGCGCGGCCTGGCGTTCCGCCTGGAGCACCTTCTTTTCGGCGTCGTCGCGGACAGCCGACAGCGGCTTGGTATCCGCCTGCTTGCGGGCGTCCACGTAGAGGAGGTAATAATTGCTGCCCACTTCAAGCACCTTGCTCACCTGGCCCGGCTTGAGGGCGAAGGCGGGGGCGGAGAGGTTTTCGTTCAAGGTGGAACGCTCGATCCAGCCCCAGTCGCCGCCGGTTTCCTTGGAGGCGTCTTCGGAATACATCTGTGCCATCTTGGCAAATTCGTCACTGGACTTCACTTTCAAGCGGATTTCTTCCGCGACATTCTTCGCGTCGGGGCTGTCCTTGCGCAGGACGATCATGCGCAGCTTCACCTGTTCGGGTGTGGAATACTCGGCGCGATGAGCCTCGTAAAATTGCTCCACTTTGGAGGGCGAAAGAATGGGATCCGTCTTCACCGCGCGCTGGCGCATGGCCTGTACGATCATCTTGTCCGTCTCCACCTTGCGGAACCGCTGGAGCGTGTAGCCTTGGGCTTGAAGGGTGCGGATGAAGGCCAGGCGGTCGTTCTGGAACTGCTCGCGAATGATCGTGTTGATGTGGTCGTCCACGGCGTATTCAGGAATGGCGAATTTGTTTTTCTGAAAGTCCTGAAGCACAAGTTGCCGGTCGATCAGGTCATTAATCGCCGCCAGTCGGGTTTCCTTGATTTTGTCTTCCAGGGCTTGGCCCCGGAGCGACTGGCGCAACGCCATTTCACGGGAGACCACCAGTTCGCGGACTTGGGAGAAGGTGATGACCTCCCCGTTGACCACAGCGGCGATGCCGTCGAGCACTTGCTCTTCAGCCAGAGCGGAGAGCGTTAAGGAGAGGGTGACTGCAAAGAGAGCCAGCTTGCGGAAGTACATGATGGAGAAAAAATTTCCCTTCCACCGTAAAGCGCGCCCGGGTGAAGTCAAGCGCACGCTTGGAGCGGGGGAGGGTGGGGGGGAACCTGAGAGAATACGCGAAGAGGGGCTCCAAAAACTTTCAAGAAACGAGCGGGAACCCGTTTTGGCTGTGCGGCTCATTTGATCGACAAAAGAGTCGATAATTCAAAAACTCCTTTTTTCCAAAAATAGGATGATCTAATCTCTGCCGAGTTTCGTTCCTCCCAAGGGCTAAAAACAATCAACAACCTATCATGACAAAAACCCTCCTCACGACGTTGGCACTGGCTGGCGCCCTCACCTTCGGAAGCGCGACCGTCGCTTCCGCCCAAGACAGCGGCGCTCTGCTCGATGCGCTGGTTCGCAAAAAAGTTCTCACTTCCCAGGAAGCCGAGGATGTCCGCGCGGATCTCATCAAGGAAAATGCCGCCTCCAACGCCGGCAAATTGCAGCTCTCCAACTCGGTCACAAGCCTCAAGATCTACGGGGATGTGCGTCTGCGCTACCAGTATGACAACAAGGATCCGCAGATCGAAACGCCGCTGGCGGGCTCAAACTACCTTTTCACCACCAACGAGAACACGTTCATGAGCAGCGTTTACTCGAAGAACGATGGAGCCACCAAATTCAGTTCTTCGCCTTGGACGACCGATTCCAAGGGGTATGTCACCGCAAACGCCAACGTCTATGACTCCAAAGGCAACCTGATCGTCGCCCAAGGCAAGCCATTGCTCAATAGCCGTGGCCAGCAGATTCGCGGCGTCGGCAACCCCTCCGTGACCGGGGTGGGCAGCCCGCAAAACGGGACGCAGACCAGCCGCGAACGCATCCGCCTGCGCCTGAACGGCGACTTCACCCTTGCCGGTGGCTTCTTCGGCGGGGTCATGATCCAAACAGGTCAAGCCGCCGACAGCGGCAACCAGACGATGGGCGACTCCACCAACGGGGCTGCGGGCTTCGGCAATTACAGCATGTATATCAGCCGGGCTTTCGTCGGCTGGGGCAATGACTGGCTGACGCTGGTGGGCGGCAAGCAGCCCAACCCGTTCTACGCAACGGACTTGGTCTGGGGGACGGACATCAACCCGGAAGGCTTCGTGGAGAAAGTGGATCTCCTCAAGCTCTTCACCGGCGGCAACAGCGAAACCGTGAGCACCACGGCAGACGGCAAGCAAGTTTCTTCCGTTTCCACCGCCCGCTCTGCAAGTCCCTTTGAGCTGAGCCTCGTGGCCGGTCAATTCGTGATCAGCGACAACCCGGAGGACGCCTTCGGCACGAACTTTAACACCGACGCATGGCTCTTCACCACGCAACTGGTCGGTTCGGCCAAGGTTGCACCCGGCGTCAAAGTCACCCTCGCCCCGGGCCTGATGACCTACACCGTGGGCAACACCGCCAACCTGAACAACACCGTGTCGTTCGCGGGCGGAGTCAACCCCTACCAATACTCGGTGAATGCAAAGGACTCGGTGCTCATCCCTCAGTCCGCCAACCGGGCTCTGACCATCCTCACCCTGCCCGGCGACGTCTCCTTCAAGCTCTTGGGCCAGAAAGTCAAAGTGCTCTGGGACTTCGCCTACAACACGCAAGGCAAAGACCGCGTGGAGCAGGTCTACGGGCTCCAGAACATCCAAATCCCCAGCACGTATGACGCCAACGGCAACGTGACCCAGTATAAGAACACGCACGGGGCGGTGACCAACAGCACGCTGGTGAGTACCACCCGGGTTTCCGGCCACTCCAGCCGCGACGACGTGGCGTGGCTGGCCGGAGTGCAAGTGGGCGAAAACAAGAAGGCAGGGGACTGGTCAGTGCTGGCCAACTTCCGCCAGACAGGCCTCGGTGCGGTCGATCCCAACCTGAACGACCCCAATTTCGCCTTGGGTTATCTCAACACGCAGGGCGTGAAGGTCGGCGCAGCGTACAACCTCACCGACTTTGTCGTGGGAGCCATCACCTACTACGACGCCTGGAATCTTCGCGGTGACCTGGTGGGCGGCGATGCCACCGGCGGTCAGAAGATCGCCAGCATGAACGCCGTCCAAGTCTTCCAAGTCGATCTCAACGTGAAATTCTAAAAATGGTGTTCCGATAAAAAAACCGGGCCCGGCGTAACCAGCTTACGCCGGGCTCATCGCTTTCTTATTGCCCGCGAGCCCGCTTGCCTTCGTTCGCAGTTCGGAGAGGCGGTGGCGGTGCAAGACGCCGACGATCCTCTTTTGGATGAAGTCAACTCTGCCACTCTCTCCATTTTTCATAGGCCAACTTCCCTTCATCCACCGTGTCGCATTTGGTGCTGACGGCCAGCGGTCGGCCCTTGAGATTGCCGCCAGTTCCGCCGCTTCAAAGGCCAGTCACCCGGCGCATGGCGTCAAAAACATCGCTGAAACCCGCTCCGCATCACGATCCTGCAATCGATCGAACCGGGAACCGTTCCGGCATTTCGAGTCACTTGCCTACCCCTGGCATTTCTTGATCTGCTTGAGAGCCGATGCTTCCGACATCTGCTTGTAATAAGCATCCAAGGGATAGCAGCCCGATTTGAGCCCGTTGCGAGGGGCCGTCGTGCAGTCGCTGAACGTGCGGCAGATCAACCGCGTTTCGAGCTTTCTGCCCGCTGCGGCGTCCGCCAGAATCCCAGGATAGGACAATACCACGCGTCCGAGACCCACGCTGTCCACATGGCCGTTGCGGAGATAATACTGCGCAATATGCGGCAGATATTCCTGGAAATAGGAGTAGCCCGTGCCGACCAGAATCAGGCCGGGGCAGTGCGCCTTGAGCTGTTTGACCACATTGATCTGGCGGGCGCAGCCCACCAGCGGGTCTTCCAGCAACTGGTAGCCATCGGAGGGAGGATACCCCGCCGGACGCCCGATGTGCGGATTGTAATAGGGGCTCCCCGCTGAAAGATTCACGAGCCGGATGCCGAGCTGCTCGCACAGGCGCAGGAACGCAATCGGCTCCGCCAAATCATATTCGAGCGGGTTGTTCTGGTTGACGCCAAACCCATACACATACGGCAGGCAATGCGCAAAATCCTCAGGGATGCCGGGCCCCAGTTTTCCAGGCTCGCTGAGGGCCGGGTCCGGCTTGTAGGGCACCACGTCAAACGCACTCAGGCGCACCCCGATGCCCAGCTTTGGAGCCACGCTGCGGATTGCCGCCACGATGTCGCGCAACGGCCGCGTCCGGTTCTCAAACGATCCCCCGAACTCGCCCGGCCGCGTGTGTGCACCCAAAAACTCGTGCAGCAAGTAACCGTGGCAATGCTTGATATCCACGAAATCCGCCCCCACCTCCTGCGCAATCTTCGCCGCCTTCGCGTAATCCTCAATGAGCCGCTTCATATCGTCGTCGGAGAGGATTTGCGCGTCGCTGGTGACATTGAATTTTTTGTCCAGGATGGGGTGACGGTACGCCACCCGGGGCTCCAGCCGAGATTTACTATTGGGTCGGCAAAAGCGCCCGGAATGCGTGAGCTGAAATCCGACCACGAGATCGTTCGCATTGCCGAAATGCTTCTCATGCGCGGTGACCAATGCTTCGCGAAGCGTTGCCAGTCCCGCCTTGTTCTCCTCGTTGATGATGATCTGGTTCGGGTTGGCCCGCCCCTCGGGGCGCACCGCCATCGCCTCCCCCCCCCAGATCAGCTTCGCGCCGCTCTCTCCAAAACGCTCCCAGCGCCGGATCATCGGATCGGTCACGCCGCCCGTCGTCGTGCCATCCCATCCTTCCATCGGATGCACCGCCCAGCGGTTGCCGATCGTGCGGCCCTCCCATTGCAGCGGAGCGTTCAGCGGCGAATCGCCTCCGGTGGAGATGTTCTCATCCACCTGGAGATCGATCCCCAGCTCCGCGATATGGTTGCGCAACTGCTCCGGCGTGCGCAAAGTGGGAATGCGTGTCACTTTCATAATTTTTAACGAAAAAATTGCAGATACGGTTTTCCCTCCGCCTCGCGCTGGATCAGCAGCGCAAGCTCGCGGGCGTGATAATCCCCCCACATGCTCGACTCACCGCACGGCACCGAGCGTCCTTCGGGAATGGCATCCCACCCGTTCGGGCGGTGGTACACCGAATGCAGCAGCAGCCCTTGGTGCTCCGGGTCGCTGCTCAAATACGGCTCGGAGAACAGCGTGTCAGCCACCGTCAGCCCCGCCTGCCAATAACGCTTGCCGTTCCCATCGCCCCGCGTTTCCAGGTATTTCCCCAGTCGCAGCAGCCCCTGCGCCGCAATCGCCGCCGCGGAACTGTCCACCGGCTCGAAGTCATTGAACGGCTCCGCCGGTCGGTCGAGATAATCCCCCAGCTTGTGCAGCAGCGGCGCGCCGGTGTCCCAATAGGGGATGCCATCGGTGGGCGTCTGCTCTAAATAGAAATCCGCCGTGGCGCGGGCCGGTTTGAGAAACTCCGCCTCGATCTTCGCGCGCCCGCCATAGGGCTCCAGCTCGGCATCGGGCCGCGTGGCGAGAAACTCCAGTTGCTCCGCATAACCGCACAAAATCCACGCCAGCCCACGGGTCCAGGTGGTAAAGGGTGAATACCCCTGTTGCGAATTTGGGCAGCGGTAACGGCCATCGTTCAAATTGAAAATGCTTTCGTGCGCCGTGCGCCCCCAAACATCGTAGGCATCGCGCCCCTCGCCATAATAGACCGCATAAGCCGCCGTCGTGCGGGCATGCAGGATCAGGCGTTCCAGCAGCGAAATTTGCACATCCTGCTCGCCCATCAGCACATGGCCGAGTTGGTGCGCCACCGCCAGCGCGCGCAGCGAGCGGATCGTGTCCGCAAAAAGCGAATGCGGCCCGTTGAAAGAATAAATATAGCCGCTCCCCTCCGCAGTCCGCGACCACCGCGCCGCCTGCACCGCGCCGCTGCACTTCAGCGCGAGGTCATAAAAATTCCGCTCGTGCTCCTCCGCCGCAAAGCGGCATTCCCCGGCCAACCGCCGCAGGTTGCCATACGTGCTGACATTGTTGAACCCGTGGTCATGCACCCCCATGTGCGTCACATGGTGCGCCATCCGCTCCATCGTCTTGCGGCGGCCCAGCTCTAGAAACGCCTCATCCTCCGTCGCGTCAAATTGCAAAATGGCCGAGCCATACACAAATCCCTGCGTCCATTCCGTCCAGCCGCGCGCCGTGTATTTGCCGTTCACCGTGTAAACCGGCGTCGCCTTGCCCGGAACATCCTCCCGGTCAATGGAAAGAATTTTGGGGGCGGAGACTTCCCAGAGCTTGCGGATTTTTCCGAGCAGCTTCGCGGGCGTCCGTTGTTCGTCGATGTGGATCATGAGATTGCTTTGGGATAATTACAAAATGTGCAGATGAAACCCGCCGTCCACCTGAAACACCTGGCCGGTGGAATACGGGAAGGCTCCCGAGGCCACCGCGGCCACGCATTTGCCGATGTCCGATGGCGTCCCCCAGCGGTTGATCGGCGTCAGCCCTTCGGCAAAGAGGCGGTCGTATTTTTCCTTCACCGCCCCCGTCATCTCCGTGGCGATCACGCCCGGCTGAATTTCAAACACATTGATGCCGAACTCCGCCAGCCGCGCCGCATAAAGCTTGGTCATCATCGAAAGCCCCGCCTTTGCAATGCAGTAATCTCCGCGCTCCACCGAAGCCGTGAACGCCGAAATGCTTGTCACATTCACCACCGCGCGCGGCCACGTATCCAACGGGCTGGATGAACGCATCAGTTGCGCCGCAAGCTGCGTCAAAAAGTAGGGCCCCTTGAGATTGATTCCGATCAGCCGGTCAAAGCTCTCTTCTCCGGCTTCCAGAATATCCGCCCGCATTTTGGGGGCCACCCCCGCGTTGTTCACCAGCAGATCAAGCCGACCGAACTTCTCCCGGACAAAATCGATCATCTTCTGTCGGTCCGCCCCCAGCGACACATCCCCCTGCACCACCTCCACCCGGATTTGCCCCCGGGCGGCTTCCAAACAGAGTTGCTGGCATTCCAGCGCTGCCGCCTCGTTGCCCGCATAATTGATGGCAATACCGTGCGTACCCGCCCGGGCAAGCTCGAGCGCAATTCCCCTTCCAATGCCACGGGAAGAGCCGGTAATGAGGGCAACAGGATGCATGACACTCTCCTTTTATTGGAAATAGTGCTACTCCTCTAGCACAGCCGGGGCTATTCTTAGCACAAAAGCACCCGCCGCATGCCCCTCTCCCCCACAGAACTGATCCAAAGCCCACTCAATCCCCACTGGCTGATCCCCAATGGATGGGAGCAAATCCTGGGCGCGCAGCGGGAATATCCGCTTGGGAAGAGCGTGCTGCATTTGTGGCGGGTGCAGTGGAATCAGCACATCCGCCACAGCGGGAGCGACGCCGTGCATGTGCATCCGCACCATCAGATTTTGTACTACCAGCGGGGCGATGGGAGGTTGCTGGCCAGCGGAGAGGAATATGACGTCAGCAAAGGGAGCATTTTCTTTATTCCGGCAGGATGTCAGCACTGTTTTTTGGAGGGGGATGAGGAAACGGCGCTTTGCCTGGCGCTGGATTTCACGCTGGTGCGGGATCGCTCCGGGCTGGAGCAGTTTGACAATGAGGAGGCGGTGCTCTTCAGCCTGCTCGATCCCGACCGTGCGCGCCCCTTTCTGCTCAGTCCGCTGGATCAGGTGCGCCTGGATGAATGCATTGAAGCGATTGTGAGCGAAAGCGGCCGACGGGAGATGGGCTTTGCGCCGATGGTGCAGGCGTATTTGTTGCAGATGATTTTGCACTGCCTGCGGGCAACGCAAAGGGCGCACGGCTTTGAAGGTTTTTTCCGACACACCCAATGGCGGCATGCCTTGATTGCAGAGCGTGTGCAGGCGCTGATCCGGGAACAGGCCGCGCGACCGGAACCGGGTTTGACGCTTTCCGAAGCGGCCCGGGCCTGTTCGGTGAGCCGCAATCAGCTTAACCGTATTTTAAAGCGGGCGAGGGGAGCCACGTTCCAGCAACTATTGATTCGGGAGCGGTTGGAACACGCCGGGCGGCTGATCCGCTCGGGGCAGGCCAACTGCACGGAGGCCGCATTTGCAGCAGGCTTTTCTGACAGCAACTATTTTGCACGGGCTTTCCGCAAAGTGTATGGGCATTCCCCTTCGGAATTGGCGCGCGAGCATCCACTCTGCTGATAGCTAGAGCAATTTACCAAAAACTATAGCCGCGTCTTGGGGCGGCGAAGGCCGT
>JBAXQF010000086.1:0-10721 GCA_037131875.1 Verrucomicrobiota bacterium | reverse complement strand
TATAGTACCAGCAAAAAATGCACTATCTGGAAACTTTTTTTGGCAGTTGCTCTAACCCCAAGGGATGGTTGTAAAGTTTCTTGCCTTCGCTGACCTGCGCGCCGTGGTTCGAGCCGAGCGGAATATGGAGAACAGCAAAGGATGACCGTTGGGCTTTGCCGTGTTTGCCGCCGGTATGTTGCCGGTTCCCTCGGTGCATCCAATGACGACGCACTCCTCAGCACGGTTGGCGACGATGCGTTTGGCGAACTCCGCGATGCATGCTCGCTGGCGTCACGCGCGAGATCGTGACCGCCCCCTACCGGCGGGAGAGAACCTCCTGTTCGTAGCTTTTCACCTCGCCAATCCATGCACCGCCAACGGGGACGTTCTGGCGTTCGCAATACTCGTCCCAAACGGCTCCGAAGGGGAGAGACTTGGCCTCTTCCAGCAGCGCGAGCCGCATGGTGTAGTCGCCGCTTTCTTCTGCCCCACGCAGTTGCGCTGCCGGTTCGAGCATGGCAAGGAGAAGGCACTTGAGGGCGCTGCGAGTGCCAATGACCCACGCGGCGATGCGGTTGATGCTGGCGTCGAAGAAGTCGAGCCCGATGTGGGTGTGGCCCAGGAAATCTCCCCGAACGAGTTCTTCCATGATGGCGCGGGTGGGATCATCGCAGAGGACCACGTGGTCGCTGTCCCAGCGTACCCCGCGGCTCACGTGGAGCAGGAGTTCGGGCACGAACTGGAGCATGGAGGAGATTTTGTCGCTGAGGTTCTCGGTGGGGTGGAAGTGCCCGGCATCCAAGGTGAGGATCTTCTGGTTTTTTACCGCATAGCCCATGTAAAATTCGTGGGAGCCGACCACGTAGGATTCCGAGCCGATGCCGAAGAGCTTGCTCTCCACGGCGTCGAGGTTGAGGGCGGGATCAATCGGCTGGGCGAAAATGGCGTCCAGCGAGGCTTCGAGCCGCTGGCGGGGTGCCTTGCGGTCCACGGGGGTGTCCTTGTAACCATCGGGAATCCAGAAGTTGGTAACGCAGGTTTTGGCGAGTTGTTTGCCGATATCCGCGGCGATCATTCGGCAGGCGATGCCGTGCTCGATCCAGAATTGGCGGATGCCTGCGTCTTTGTGGGAGAGCGTAAAGCCATCTGCGGAGAGGGGGTGGGAGAAGTAGGTGGGGTTAAAGTCCAGGCCCAGCCCGCGTTCCTTGCACCAGTCAATCCAGCCTTGGAATTGAGCCACAGTGTATTGGTTGCGGTCCACTGTTTTGCCGTCGAGATCGGCATAGCACGCGTGGAGGTTGAGGCGATGCTTGCCGGGGATGAGGGAAAGCGCTTTGTCGATATCTTGCCGCAGTTGCACGTTGGTGCGGGCTTTGCCGGGGTAGTTGCCGGTGGCCTGGATGCCGCCGCTGAGGTCCGCGTCGGGGTTTTCCGATCCCGCCACGTCGTCGCCCTGCCAGCAGTGGAGGGAAATCGGAACGGCTTGCATCTTCTGGAGAACGGATTCGGTATCCACGCCAAGCGCGGCGTAGGATTCTTGGGCGAGGGAATAGGCTGAGGTGCTCATAAAGTGAAAGAGGTGGGGTGGATAGGTTTGTAAGAGTGGGGGAAGGTTGAGTTTAGTTTCCGCCTCCAAGCCAATAGAACAGGACACCAAGGAGGGGATTGGGGGACATTTGATAGATATTCTGAGGGTGAAGTGCAGTTTATTTAGAACGCATCCGCTGATTTGTAAATGGACGAAATGGCGGCAGGGATATAAGAATTGGCGTCAATGCAAGACGTTGCGCTGTATTTTCCAGACGGAGGCACCTCGGACATCTGGGGTTCGGTGGTAACCGCCTGTGGACGAACCCAGGTCATGCCCGGAGAGTCCTACCCGCCCGATCCAAGGCAGCACCCGCGCGATCATCTCTTTTGGCTGCCGCGCGGCGGGCGTATGCTCGATTGCTACCAATTGCTGTATATCTCTGCTGGCGGGGGCGTTTTCGAATCGCTGGAAACCGGATCGATTCAAATCGAGAGCGGTTCAGCGTTCCTGCTCTTTCCAAAAGTTTGGCACCGCTATGCCCCGGACTTCGCATCGGGATGGACGGAATCTTTCCTGGAGCTCCGCGGCCCGACTCTCGAACGCTTGCGGGATGCCGGGGTGCTGCGCCCGCGGAATGCGGTGTTCAACCCCGGTGTGACGCCCGATCTTGTTGAAGCCTTCGATGCGCTATGCCGATTGGCAAGCGAAGAAGGAGCGGGCGGGCGCGAGCAGATGGCTGCGCTCGGAATGCACATTCTGGCGCGGATTGTCTTCTCGCGCCGGGCGTCAAAACTCAGCGCTGAGGAGCAGGCCGTGAGGCTGGCGGAAGCACACCTGCGCGAGAATCCCGGCGGACGATTCAACATCAGGATGCTGGCCCGGAAATTTGGTGTCGCCTACGACCCTTTTCGCCGCTGTTTCAAAACACTCACGGGGTTGCCGCCCAAACAATACCACCGGCTGCTTCAGATGCGGCGGGCGCAAGAGATGCTGCTTCACTCGCGCCGCAGTGTGGCGCAGATCGCCGACGATCTCGGCTTTCATTCGGCGTTTCATTTCTCCGCTGCGTTCAAGGAACACACGGGACTTGCCCCTTCGCACTGGCGAGAGAGAAAGGAACAGATCACCGCCAATCAGCGACCCGCTCGCGGCCTTATGTGATCGTTGCCCGGCTACACGTTTCGCATTTTCGTCACCAGCCGGAACGAGGACTCGCTGCTGCTCTGCCGCGACTACAACCAACGGACTTTGATCGAGCAGCGGATCAATGAGCTCAAGGCGGAACTCAACGCCAAGGGCTTCTGCATGAAGAGCTTCCTTGCGGTGCTCTTCACCTTCAACCTGCTCAGTCTCTACCAGAAAGCGATCCAACCGCAGGCTCTCTACCGGCAGTCTGCGACCTTGCGCGCAGCGGTCTTTCTGGGCGGGGCCATCCTCGGTCGTGCCGGGCATAAAGTCGTGCTGCATATCTCTGCGGCATGGGGCGGTTTGGACAAACATAAGCCTTTGCTGGAGGCTATCTTGCGTTCCCTCAACGTCGCCGAAGTTGGATCCATTCTCCCCGTCCGGCGCAACCGCTTATGCAATTTAAACAGGATTTCCAACCCCAACTTCGGAGTTCAGGATAATCTGCTCATGCTGTGTCTTTTCTTCATCGTCGTTCTGCGGTTTCACCGCAAAACTCTCTTCAACACCTATCCAGTTTTTCGGGGTCGGATCACATCGCAGGCAGCGGCAGGTTGAGGTTGTCGATGTAACGATCTTCAAACCCGGGATCGAGATTGAGTTCGACGATTTCCGCTCGCGCTCGAATGCGGTCGAGTTCGTCGATTACTGTGCGGTCGAGCATGGCTAGGTAAGCGCCGCCAAGTGAGGTGTTGCCGACGGCTTCGACTTGATCGGGGCTGAAGCCGGGCAGCAAGCCGCACGCGATGGTATGCGTGATGTCCAGGTGCAAGCCGAAGCCGCCTGCGAGGTATACCTTGCGCACATCGGCCGGACTCACCCCCTCCAGGTCAAGTAAGGTCTGGATTCCCGCCGCGATGGCTGCTTTTGCTTGCAGCAGCAAGGCGACATCGTGCTCGGAGATGCGCGGTGGATTTTCTCCATCGCACAGCAGCATGGATCGGCCATGTTCAGCGTTTCTGAATAGCGCGGGATTCGCCGCAACCGCATCCCTGTTGAAGCGTCCGCTTTCCATGAGAATGCCTGCGCTCCGCGCTTGAGACAGAAAGTCGATATAGGCGGAACCACAAATCCCTGGCGCCTGGTCGGGCGCGCTATCGCCGATGGTTTTCAAGGTGGTCGAGATTTGCCCCGTTGCAGTGCAGATCATGGAGATGCCTTCGATGGCTCCTTCGGTCGCCCGCATGCCGCAGGAGAGCCCCGAGCCTTCAAATGCCGGTCCCGCTGCAGTGGCGCAGGCATAGAGGCGATCGCCCTTCACCAAAACGATCTCGCCATTGGTGCCGACGTCCACAAGCAGCACCGGCTCGGATTCGTAGTGGAGCCCGGTGGCGAAAATGCCCGCTGCGATGTCTGCGCCGACGTAAGCGGCAAGCCCGGGCAGCGAGTGAACGCGCAGATCGGAGATTTCGCAAAGACCAACTGCGCTGGCGTCGACAGTCTTGCGCCCAAGGAAGCGCGGCGTGAACGGCGCGACGCCCATGGGCGAAGGATCGATGCCGAAGAGGAGGTGGAGCATTGTCGAGTTTCCCGCCACCGACATGCCGCCCACCCGTTCCATTCCGATCCCTGCTTTTGTGCAGGCTTCCCGCGCCAGCGGCAATATCGTGTCGCGGCAAATCGCTTCCTGGAGCCGCGCGACCATCTCGGGGCGCAAAGCGCATAGCTCAATACGGGAGAGTACATCGTCGCCCATCCGGATCTGCTGATTGAAATCGCTGGCGCGGGCGAGGATCCTGCCGCTCGCCAGCTCAACGAGAATCACGGCGACGGTTGTCGTTCCGATGTCCACGGCCAGGCCGTAATCGCCTGCAAAGAGCGGCTCGTTTCCCACGGGCACCTCGATTTTGAAATCATCGGCAACGGAAGGCCGGTGGGCGAGCAGCGAACGACTGGGGATGGTGATGGAGGCGTTCGCCCCTGGCATCCATTCCACAAGGCACGAGAGAACTTCGCCTGGAGTGGCGATCTTTTTTCCCGTCCCGGCTTCCCGAAGTTCTCCCTCCTCCAGCCGGACTGCACACCCCTTGCAAAGGCCGCGTTTACAGCAACGCGTGTTGAGGGCCAGCCCATTCTGCGCAAGCAAATCGGCCAATCCCGGCGGGCTGGAAGGGACGCTTGCGTGCAGCGTTTGCGCGCCGTGAAGGGTGGTCAGGTGCAGGGTTGCGGACATAGAGAGGCTCGCCTACGGGGCCGGTGTTGCTCCCGGGCAGTGCGCGCACGGCGTGGCGGCGAGGATCGATTCATCCACCGTGAAGCGAATGGTTTCCCCCGGTTCCAGCACAAGGAAGCGCGCGGCATCCCATGCCCCCGAGAGCAGATCGCGGAGCAATTGCGGGTCGCCCCGTTGTTCATCGTAACTCCAGCCCAGGTAGTCGGCGCACGCTTTCGTATAACGTGCATCCGCGTCGGATGCCGCAACGCCGAGGTCAACAAAGGTGGCGCGGTTGTAGGAGCGCAGCCAGTCCTGCTCCATCTCCATGAGGTAATCGGCATTTTCCTCGCCGTAATGCTCAAGGTATTGACGCCGCAACGCCTCGACCCGCTCCTTGCCCGGCGCCACGTGGCAACGGTTCCAGCCTGCGCTGTACCAATAGGTGCCGGGGTGTTGCGCGATGTATTGAGCGTAGCGCTCTTTGGAGCCGAGAAGCAGTGTGATGCAGTCGTGCGCCCGCGTGACGGCGAGTTTGCAACGCCTGGTGCTTATGCCTTCAATGCCGCGACTGCAAAGCCCGTACACTAAAACGATCACATCAATCGCCGCGTCCTCTTCGGCCTTGTGGATTTCTTCCTGGAGCCGCTGGCGCAACAGATCGGGCGTGTTATGCAATCCCTGTTCAATGGCCCTGATCTCCTTCACCTGTGGCAACCCTTTGCAGAAGTGCCGCACTTCCTCGGTCAGGACATCGCAGGTGATGACGGTAATATTCATCGGCAAGCGTTCACGGACCGGCTCATCGCCGCGA
The DNA here is from genome assembly GCA_037131875.1 of Verrucomicrobiota bacterium. Classification (GTDB taxonomy): domain Bacteria; phylum Verrucomicrobiota; class Verrucomicrobiia; order Chthoniobacterales; family Chthoniobacteraceae; genus UBA695. The sequence continues at coordinate 5,057 of JBAXQF010000086.1, read as the reverse complement.
GGTGAGCGGGAGAGGTTCCGCAACAGCCCCCGATAATCCGCACGCCGGTCTGAAGTAGGGCGGGCACAATCGCCTCCATTTCCGCCGGAGTCGCGCAGTAAACCATTTGTTCGCCGATGACCTGCGGCGAGCCTGCGTTGGGCTGCAAAATCACCGGGGTCTTCCCCGCTGCGCGAACGAGCTGGCGGGCGAGTTCGAGGTAGTCCGGGAACGCGAGCGCTGTGCCGCAGTTCGCGCCGACGATGGACGCCCCTGCGGCGACGGCCCGCTCCAGAGCCTCCTCCACGCCGGTCCCCATCATCGTGCGAAACTCCGCGTCGCCGGTCTTTTGGAATGCGTAGGTCGTGATCGTCGGCAGATCGCCGCATTCTTTCGCGGCGGCCACAGCCACTTCCACCTCCGCCGGGTCGCTCATCGTCTCCACGAGTACCGCATCGGCTCCGCCCTCCACGAGCGCGGCGATTTGCTGGCGGAAAATCTCCCGCAATTCCTCCGCGGTCATGTCGCCCAGCGGTTCCAAAAAGTCGCCGAAGGGCCCGATGTCGCCGAGCACCCATGCGGACTCTCCCGCCACTTGCCGCGCGTTCTGAGCCCCCGCGCGGTTGAGTTCGGCCATGCGTGCAACCAGACCATGGCGGGCGAGGGCGAAGGAGGTCCCGCTGAACGTGTTGGTGGTGATCAAATCACACCCGGCCTGCCGGTAGGCCTCGTGAACCCCGCGTACCATCTCGGGGCGCTCCGCGTTCCAGAGCATCCCGCACTCTCCTCCGGCAAGACCCTTTGCAAGGAGCTGTGTTCCCATTGCTCCGTCGCAAATGAGCGGCCGCGCGGCTAAGGCGGTAAGAAGGTCATTCATAGGATGAGAATCCAGAATGCACCATTTCACCCGCGATTGCGAGTGGATTCGTGCATCAATGCTGCGCCAGAAACGCCTCGACCTTCGCCTTGATTGTTTGCTCCGAGCCCGGCACGCTGAGCACGTCGCATTCGCTGCCGAGGATGAAGGGGTGGCCGGTGGCGCGCATCCGCTGGTTGAGTTCCTCAGCCAGGCGTTTGACGTCTTCGACGCTGACAAGCGCATCCGAGTAGAATTTCTTGGTCGGAAGGTTGCCGTAGAGCACGGTCGTTTTCGGCACCAGCGCTGCGTCCTCCCAAAGAAGGCGCGAGCTGCCAAGGCTCATCATGGCAGGGTCGAGCGTCGAGAAGCGGCGCACCATCTCGTCCTCCAGCTCCCCGCAATCGTGGAAGATAAGGTCGACGCCGTTGGCCTCCAGCAGCGCCTTGATCCGGCGGTTGGGTTCCATCACATAGCGCTCGAAAATCTCGTAACTTTCGCAAAGCTGGTTGGGCGAGAAGTAGACTTTGTTGGCCGCGGGCTCGCAAAGGATGATCGCCTTTGCCCCGGCGGTGATCTGTGCCTTGAGGTAGGGCAGGATGGCGTTCATGGCCAGTTCGAGCGTGCGCTCCACCAACCGCACTTCCGGCTCCTCGTCCCCGGTCGCACCCGTTCCGGCAAGGAACACGGGTGTGATCGGATCGGATACGAGTTTGGTCATGAGCGAAAACGGCCCGATGCCCATGCCGACAGGGACAAACTCGCCGTTTTTGGCGATCTGGCGGATCGCCTCGCATGTCGCCGTCATGCGGGGCGTCGTGGATATCTCCCAATCCCTCGCGGGCGCTTCTTCAAAGTGGAACGAGTCGATATCCGCTGCCGCAACGCCGCAGGATGTCAGCAGCGACTCTTTTTCCAATTTCAAATCCATGACCGGGATGGCCATCGGAGCGCGGAAACGGCGGGCCGCATCTTCGACGACGGTTCCCAGACGCGGCCCGTCCAGCATGATTTCTTCGTGGTCGGCGTGTTCGTGCAGCACAAGGTGCGTGCCGATGGGCATGCGCAGGCCGGAGTCCGCGAGGTCAAGATAGTAGGATCGGTTCATAAAGGTTAGAGGTCGTAGTCTTTGGGCACGAATTTTTCGCTATCCACTATGCGCATCATCTGGTTGATGAACTCGCCCTCAGCAGCGGGAAGTTCCTCCACGGCTTCGCGCATGTTGTCCAGCCAAGGCAGTTCGAGATCGCTGATCTTCACCTGGCCGTTCTTGTGGCCTTCGCTGAGTAAATCAATGGCGGCGAGCGCAACATTCTTGCCGGCGGAATAATAGTCGGGCGAATTCACAATGGCTTGGGCGAGCGTAATGGCGCTTGCCGGGGAAAGCACATATGCCTGCGGATCCAGCGCGGCGTCGGAATTGATCATCCATTTCTGATACATCAGCGAGGCGTCGCGCCCGTCGGCCAGCGCTTGATTCATCAGGCGGCAGTCGTAAATGAGTTGTTCGACGCAAACGGTGGGCGCCATGCCGCCGAGGAGCTTGATGTTCTGCACCGATTCGTTGCTCCAAGTGTCGCAGGTGGCTGCGGCGATGTTGCCCAGAGGGCTAAGGTGTGCGCAGGCCGAGGACTTGCCCTCCATTGCCATCGGGAACCCAGTGATGGCTTTGAGAATCACATTCTCGTAACCGCAGTCCTTGCCGGGCCCGACGCAGCCGCATTCATAACCCACGAGCGTCCGCACGGCGCTGATTGCGCGCACGACGGCAGCGAACACGCGCGGGATCATCCTTTGCTCGGCGAGTACCATCGCGGTGTTGCCAAAGCCGCATGCGGTGTCGCCGGCGCAGTGGACTCCGTATTGTTTGGCGATCTTGTCGAGGGCGGTCCAAAGAAATCTCATGTCGCGCACCCCCATCACGCATTGAGAGAAGATGACCGAAGCGATGTCACCAGTCATCAAGGCGTCGTCGTGAACTTCCTTTCCGCCGACGGATTCGATGCTCAGGAGTTCTGCGCCTGCCGCAGCGCTTCCCTCAAAGGTTTCCAGCATGCGCTCCCAAAAGAACCCACTGCGCATCACCGGGGGGCGATCCATTTCGCGCGTGTCATTCGGGGTCATCCGCAGCACGCTCTTGAGCCCATGTTGCGTGTGCGCTTTTTCCATCGAGTCCAAAAGAATCTTCGCCACATCGATACCCCATGCGGGGTTTTCCGTCATGGGCGGCAGGGTTTCGAATTCAATGACAAGGCCGGGAGCTTCAAGTTCAACCGCACGGTGCAACGCCCCGTCGATGATCTCCTTGTATTGCCGTTTCACCTCGGCCATGGTCGTCTCGTTGACGAACATGGAGGGGAGCGTGAAGTTCAGCTCGGGATAAACAATGCCGCCTCCAATGGACATTCCATGGCGGGTGTTCAACGGATTCGGAGCGACACCAAAGCGCAAATTGGCCGGGTCGCTGATCGCCAGTGTGGTGTATTTGGGCATAGGAATAGCGTGATGACTGGAACGGGGTTCCGGCCATAGGGTTGGTTATGGGATTTTTGCGGGATGTCGCCGTTTAGGCGCCGACGAGTTTAGTGGCGAGATCCACCGCGCTGGCGGCATCCGGGCTGTAGCCGTCCGCGCCGATTTCATTCGCGTATTGATAGGTGATCGGCGCGCCGCCGATCATGATCTTCACATCGTTGAGCCCCGCGGCGCGGAAAGCGTCTACGGTGGTCTTCATGGCGGGCATGGTGGTGGTCAGCAGCGCGGAAAGGCCGAGGAGTTGCGCGTTGTGTTCCTTGGCTGCCGCAACGAACTTCTCGGGCGGCACATTGGTTCCCACGTCGATCACGTTGAAGTTCGCGCCTTTGAGCATCATCACGACAAGGTTTTTGCCGATGTCATGCAAATCGCCCTGAACGGTTCCGACCACGGCGGTGTATTTGGGCTTGATCCCGGCCGCCGTCAGCAAGGGCTGGATGATGGTCATCGCCTCCTTCATCGCGCGGGCCGCGATGAGCATCTCGGGAACAAACACTTGATTGTTCTTGAATTTCTCACCCACGCTGAACATCGCGGGGACGAGGGCGGTTTCGACGATTTCCATCGGGAGTTTGCCCGCGTCCAGCAGCACCTGCGTCAGTCGTGCAGCTTCTTTGCGATTTCCTTTTTCGACGGCAGCAGTGAGTTCCTGAAGTTCGTTCATGGGCGTTTGTTGTTGGTGTGGGTTTATTTTGATGTGAAATGTAACCATTGGCCTTTTACCATTGACTCTCCTTCCTTGGAATGCACAACATGGCCAAAAGAATGGACAAATTGGCCATCAACGAACGATTTGATTATATTCCAGCGGGACGGGAGCGCACGTGGGGGCTTTATGTGACCGGCGTGGGGCGTCGTGTCGCCCCACCTCAAAAGGGATCGCGCCCCCATGAACCGCTGGTGCCTGGGGAGTGGGGCAAGGGGCGGGTTTTGCGCGATTACGCTTTGGTTTATCTGACGGACGGGCACGGTTCTTTCAGGGGCCATGACACAAATTGGCGGCGGGTGGGTGCGGGCGATGTGCTCGTGTTCTTCCCCGGGATATGGCACGATTATCATCCCTCGGCGGAATCCGGCTGGACCGAGCGTTGGCTGCTGCTCAATGGCGATTTGGCCAACCAGTGGTGCATGCGCGACGTGCTGTGTGTGGATTCTCCCGTCCTGCCTATCGGGGTGCACGATGAGATTGTGGAGCACTTCGACCGGATGCTTGAAATCGCCCGCGCCTGCCCGCCTTTTGCAAATCAGATTCAGGCGGGCATCTCCATGGAGATACTAGCTCTCGTGCTGAAGTTTCATCAGGGCCGCAACAAGCATTCGAAGTTGCCGGCACCGGTCATTGAGTCTGTCCTCACTTTTCTGGGCAAGAACTGGTCCAGTGAAATCAATTTTGAGGAGACGGCGAAAAGAATGGGGGTGGGCTATCGCCATTTTCGCAGGATGTTCCAAGAGGCAACGGGGCTCGCGCCGCACCAGTACCTGCTCAATCTGCGGCTCAACCATGCCAAGCGCCTGCTAGGCACCCTCCCAGTCGCCGAAGTGGCCGCCCGCGTGGGATTCTCTGATCCTCTCTATTTTTCGCGCCTGTTCAAACGAAAGGTCGGCGTTGCCCCCACCCGCTGGCATTAGAGCAATTTGGCGCAATGATCTGAGAGCGCCGTGGGTTGGTGCGGGGCTTTTTGAGCGC
>JBAXQF010000085.1:0-10837 GCA_037131875.1 Verrucomicrobiota bacterium | reverse complement strand
ACGGCCTTCGCCGCCCCAAGACGCGGCTATAGTTTTTGGTAAATTGCTCTAGCTTCCACGCTTCAAGAAACGAGCCCCTGAATGGAGACTGGGGATTCACGAGAAAAACCGGCGCAGCAGCCGGTTTTTTCATGCCCTGGCCTGATTCCCTTGTCGGGGTCTCCTTGACATTGAGGCGGCACCTCTCTATTTCTTGCGATCAAGCAATTAAGCATGCAAAACGAAACCGCGGATTTCGAGATTACCCTTCGCCCCAACACCAGTTGGCTCCAACTGGAACTCAAAGGAATCTGGCATTACCGGGATCTCCTTACCTTGTTGGTATGGCGCGATTTTGTCGCCAAATACAAACAAACCGTTCTCGGCCCGCTCTGGTTTATTGTGCAGCCGTTGATGATGTCGGTGGTGTTCACGGTCGTCTTTGGAGCCGTGGCAAAGATCCCTACCGACGGCCTGCCTCCCCTTCTCTTCTACTTGTGCGGCCAACTCGGCTGGAACTATTTTGCGCAGAACTTCAACTCCAACTCCGCCACGCTCGTCAACAATGCGGGGCTCTTTAGCAAAGTCTATTTTCCCCGGTTGGTGGTTCCGCTGGCCGGGTTGGTGTCCAATCTCCTGACCTTTGCGATTCAAGCAGTCACTTTTTGCGCCTTCTTCCTGTACTTCAAACTCATCCTGCACAACGGCAGCTTCCATTTGGACTGGCGCGTTGTTTTTCTGCCGCTGCTGGTATTGCAAAGCGCGGCCCTCAGCCTTGGGCTGGGGCTTTTCATGTCGGCGCTTACGGCCAAATACCGCGACCTTGTGCATCTGAGCCCGCTGCTCATCCAGCTCTGGATGTACGCCACGCCGGTCATCATCCCGCTTTCCAAATTTCCCGAACAATGGCGCTGGGTGGTGGCGATCAACCCCATGACCTCCATCGTTGAATCCTTCCGGCTCATGCTTCTGGGCACCGGCACTGTCGAACCGCTCTACATGATTTGCTCGGTCGCATTCACCGTCGTCATCCTCGCTGTCGGTCTGCTGCTTTTTGGAAAAGTGGAAAAAACCTTCGTCGATACCGTTTAGCCCGCCATGTCCCTTCCAGCCATTGAAGTTCGCAACGTCTCCAAGGTCTATCAACTCGGCACCATCGGCGCCACCTCGTTGAAGGACGAGCTGGGACGCGTTTGGGACCAGGTGCGCGGGCGCGCGGAAGCCCGCAAAAGAAGCGAGTTCGCCGCGCTGCGCGATGTCTCATTTGACGTGCAACCCGGCCAGGTGATCGGGGTCATCGGGCGCAATGGCGCGGGCAAATCGACGCTGCTCAAAATCCTTTCCCGCATCACCCAGCAGACCACGGGCGAGATCACGCTGCGCGGGCGCGTGGGCAGTTTGCTGGAAGTCGGCACCGGCTTTCACCCTGATCTCACCGGTCGCGAAAACGTCTTCCTCAACGGCGCGATCCTCGGCATGACCAAGGCGGAGATTCGCAACAAATTCGACGCCATCGTGGAGTTCGCCGAGATCGAAAAATTCATCGACACCCCCGTCAAGCGGTATTCGAGCGGCATGTATGTGCGCCTGGCGTTCGCCGTGGCTGCGCATCTGGAGCCGGAGATTCTGATTCTTGACGAGGTGCTTGCCGTGGGCGACCAGCAGTTCCAGCGCAAGTGTTTGGGCAAAATGCAGGAAATCTCCTCGGGAGATGGCCGGACAATCCTCTTCGTCAGCCACCACATGGCCTCCATCCGGCGGCTCTGCCAGAAGTGCGTCGTGCTCACCCAGGGAGTCAGCTCGCCCTTGCTGGACATTGAGGAAGCCATCGCCCTCTACACATCCAATCTTACGGAATCCGAGTATTGCCTGGATGTCGCCGACCGTCCCCGCGCTTGGGGAACCGAGGGGAACGCATGCAGGATGAAGCGGGTGGAGGTGACCTCCCCTCACCTCCTCGCCTATGGCAAGCCGCTCGACCTGGAGTTCACCATCGAGTGCACCAAGCCGATTCCCGAAGCGATGATCGGCCTCGCCTTCAACTCGATGGAGGGAACGCGGGTGCTCACCCTTGACTCGGACATCAACGGGAACTTCCTCCACCTTGAGCCGGGCACGCACCGCTTAAATTTTCATCTCGATGCGCTGCCCCTGCACCCCGCCTACTACCATTGCAGCGCGGCCCTGGCCGGGAGCGGATTCTTTTACGACATCCTCGATCCCCTCGCGATCTGGCAGGTGAAAACCAGCGATGAAGACCGCTGGAGCGACCGCGGGGCGGGAGGCTGCCGGATGGAACCGAGCGTCACAATTCTTTCGTAAAAGAGCAAAACAGCGGCCTATGCCTCCGAACCCGTCTAATCCAGCGCCTGGTTGCGGCATCTACATCCTGGCAAACGACTGCGTCCTGGAATACGCAAAAGCACTCTTCCGGAGCCTTCGGCATTACAATGCGGAGATCCCCGCCTTTGTCCTCCCGTTTGACGCTCAAATCGACGCCATCGCCAAAGAAGCAGAGGCTTTCAACATCGGGATGATCCACCCGCCGCACCTGGAGGATTTGGATGCGCTGGCTGCGGAACAATTTGGGGAGAAAGAACTCTCCCGGCAAATGTACCGCAAATTCGCCACATTCTGGGGTCCTCTGGAGACCTTCCTCTATTTGGATGCGGATATTGCCCTTCTGGATGATCCGGCAAAGATGCTCAACGAATTCCAGACGGCTGGCTGCGATTTTCTCTCCTTCGACAACGACGAAACCCGGGCATACGAGCCAGGGCCGCTTCGTGAAAAAATGCAGCGGGAATACGGATCGAAGTCGTTTAACGCCGGGGCGTTTATTTCGCGCCGGGGAGCGCTCGATTTTGAGCGTGTCCGGCAACTGGCGCAGGAAGCGCAACCCTTTAAGGCTCAATTTGCGCCCGGGCTGGGGGATCAGCCGTTTTTGAATTTTGCCATTGATAAGAGCCGGATGTGCCAACGGCGTATGCCGGAGATCAATAAAAACTACCCGGACAAGCAATGGGGCGACCAAACGCCCATCGCCTGGAAAGAGGGCGCTTTCAGGCTCCTGGACAAAACATCCGCCGACTACGGAAAAGCGTTCCCGTTCATTCATTGGGCGGGTCACTGGCAGCTCGAAAACTTTCCCAACCGGCACATTTTCTACCAGTTCAGGCTCCTGGATGCCTCCCTCCTGGGTAGCATCCAATACAGGCTGGCGGATCGCTGGCGCTGGGACAGCGAGCCCTTGCGCAATGCCTGGGGCTGGCTCCGTCACAAATTTCGGCGGCTCCTTCAAAAACTGGGAATCCACTGATGCGCAAGACTTCCACCCTGCTTGTCTTCACCCGTTTCACTCCCCTCAACGGGCTCTCCGGCACCGGCACCTATCTCTTTTCCATCCTCAGCTATCTGCACCGGCATGGCGTCGCGGTCGCCATTTGCTGGAGTGAGCGGCCCGAGATCGCTGCCCGGCGGGGCTGGTGGATTGTGCCCAAGGATTTATCGGCCATCGCCACTCTCCTCATCCCCGGCGCTTTTGCCGTTGGCCGGCTGCGCATCTTCCCCTCGGTTTTTATGGATCCCCTCAAGGCTCGTTTGCGCCGAGCCTTGAAAACGGCGGTGCTGGCGCTGGGCCTCGGCTCGCGCTTGGGAATAAGCGGCCCGCAAGCCCCGGAAACGGGGGAATGCGCCCCTGCGGCAAGTTCACAACCCTCGGTGAACCCGTATGCGTGGGATCGTCCGCCAGACCCTTACGAGCACGCATTTTTCCGGCAGGCCGTCGCCAAAATCCAACCCGACGCGCTCGCTTTCAACTACTGCTGGATGACCCCGCTTGTCCAGTCGCTGCCCGATCCCGGTCGCTTCCTCAAAATGGTCATCACCTACGACCTGCGCCACATCTACAGCACGTTGGTGGAGGGGAAAATCCTGTGGAGCGAAGGGGACTTCATGAGCAAGGAGGCCGAAACAAACTACCTCCGCCTCACCGACCTGATCGTGGCCATCCGCGAAGACGACGCGGAAACTTTTCGCACGCTGCTCCCGGATAAGGAAGTGGTGACGGTCTATCCGGCCTTGGAGCCGTGCCCCACGCACAGCATTCCTTTGCCCAACCGCTGCCTGTTCGTGGCCGCAGACAATCTGGCCAACCGCGAAGGCATTCTCTGGTTCCTGGAAAATGCCTGGCCCATTGTGCGCGCAGCCAACCCGCAGGCGCACCTGCAAATCTGCGGCACCATCTGCAAAACGCTCACCAAGGATTACCCCGGCGTGGTTCGGCTCGGGTTTGTCGATTCTCTGGACGCGGTCTACGGGGAGGCGTCGGTGGTCATTGTCCCGCTGCTGCGCGGCAGTGGCGTGAAGATCAAATTAATGGAAGCCATCGCTCGCGGCAAAGCCTGCGTCTCCACGCCCATCGGTGCAGAAGGCGTCCCCGCGCTGGATTCCTGTGTCGCCATCGCCGGCACGGCGGACGCCTTTGCCGCAGACGTTCTGCGCTTGCTCTCCGACACGACAGCGCGCCAGGGCATGGAAGAGCGCGCCGTGGCCACCGTTCGGGAACATTTCTCCGCCGAAGCTTGCTACGACGCGCTCCGGGCGCAAATTCAAAAACCCCGCCCTCACGCATGAGCGACCGCCCAACCATCAGCGTTCTCATGCCGGTCTACAACGGGGCGCGCTACCTCAAGGAAGCCGTGGAAAGCATCCGCGCGCAGACCTTCAGCGACTTCGAGATCATCGCCGTGGACGACGGCTCCACCGACGACTCGCTCGCCATCCTCCAGAAGCTCGCGCAGGCAGATCCGCGCCTCCGCATTGTCAGCCGCCCGAACACCGGCATCGTCGGCGCGCTCAACGATGGACTGGCAGTCGCCCGCGGGGAATTTGTGGCGCGCATGGATGGCGACGACATTGCGCGACCCGAACGCCTGGAGGTTCAACTCCACTACCTGCGCGCGCATCCTGAATTGGTGGCCATTGGATGCGGCGTGCGCATGGTGGATCCCGCCGGACGGGTGCTCAAAAACTTCACCGCCTGCACGGATGCGCCCAGGCTGCGCCGTGACTTGATTGAGGCGACGACCATCGGCATCATTCACCCCACGCTGCTCGTCCGCCGGAGCGTCCTGGAGCGCGTGGGCGGCTACCGCCGCCAATACAACTTCGTGGAGGACATCGACCTCTTCCTGCGGCTGCTGGATGAAGGCGAGCTCGGCAATGCCCCGGAAATTCTTCTGGATTACCGCCAGCACCTCCAGAGCACCAATTCCACGCGGCATGAAAAGCAGCACCAGTTGATTGCGCAATGCTATGCCGAACACCGCGCGCGGTGGAACCTTCCCCCCATGGAAACGCAGCCCAACCATCCCCCCATGGCAGTCCGTGGAGCACAGAACATTCTCTGGGCCTATTGGGCGGTGGAAGGAGGCCGCCGCGGCACCGCACTGCGCCACGCCATCACGGCGATGATCCGAAGTAAACTTGCGCCCGAGGCGCGCAGGTGTTTCAATTACGTCGTTCATACGCTGTACGCTTCATGACCCACACCGACACCCCCGTCGTATTCGTCCACACCGGCCAATCGCAGGTGATCGTTACGGCGTGCGTGGTACAAGCCCGGGGCGCGGGATGCAAGCGCATCATCGTCATCAGCGACCGCATTGGCCCCTGGCGCTTGATTCCCGGCGTGGAACACTTTTCCGTTTTCAACGCCGAGGACTATGGCTTGCGGGAGTTCCGCTCCCTGTTTGTCAATTACAGCAGCTACCCGGACGACTACGCCCGGGTCATCATGGAAAGATACTTCGCCCTGCGCGCCCTCTTTGCCAAACGCTCCCTCAAGCGCATTCTGCATCTGGATTCCGACCTGCTGCTCTTCGCTCCGGTGCAGGAATTGGAGGCGCTCTATGACTGTGATTTTTCCGGGTCAGACTCGGCTGCGGACAACCACGAGAGCGTCTCGCCGCACTTCATGTTTCTCACGCCGCAAGCTTGTGAAAGGGTGTGCATGGATCTTCTCGCCACCTACGGCTCGGCGGAGGGGCGCGAACGGCTCGCGCGGTTGTGGGAGCACAAAAAGGCGACGAACCCGGAATGGGGCGTGAGCGACATGGACTTCATCGCCTTCCTGCGCGACTCCGGCGACTTCAAATACGCCCGCGTCAACCAAGGCAATCCGCGCGTGGACATCTCCATCCAATCCGCCGAAGGCTTCATCACGGAAAAGGGGCTCAAGCGCATCGCCTTTGAAAACGGCAAGCCCTACGGCGTGCTTGAAGCGACTCACGAACGCGTTTTCTTCCACGCCCTGCACCTGCAAGGCTACCTCAAGCACCTGATCATTCACTACGCCCAGCTGAACCGTTTGTACAAAAAACTGTTCTACGTTCTTTGGGCGCTTGAGGGGCGCGGTTGGCTCAAGTGGCCCCTGGCAATGTTCCCCAACTGATGAAAACCCCGGTCGTATTCCTCGTCTTCAACCGCCCGGAGCCTGTGCGCCGCGTGTTTGAGCGAATCCGGCAGGCGCAGCCACCGCGACTGCTGGTCGTATGCGACGGGCCGCGCACGCACGTCCCGACCGATGCCGCGCGGGTTGCGGAGGTGCGCGCCATCATCGCCAATGGCGTGGACTGGCCGTGCGATGTGCGCACCAACTACGCCGAAGAAAACATGGGCTGCCGGGAGCGCGTCAACTCGGGCCTGGACTGGGCTTTTTCCCTCGCGGAAGAAGCCATCATTCTTGAAGACGACTGCCTTCCCGACCCTTCCTTTTTCCCCTACTGCGAAGCGCTGCTGGAACGCTACCGCGACGAGCCCAAAGTCATGCACATTGGCGCGAACAACTTCCAAGGATGGAGATGCAGAACCACCAAGAGCTTTTTTTTCAGCAAATACAACCACATTTGGGGATGGGCGACATGGCGGCGGGCATGGCAACTTGTCGACAAGGACGCCACCTCCTGGAGCGACCCCGAACGGCGCGCGAAGATCGAGCGTTCGTTCGACACCCCGGAAGAGAAAGCCTATTGGTCGCCGATTTTTGAGTCCATCACCTCGCCTGAAACCCGCCCCAACACGTGGGACTACGCGTGGATGCTGACCTGCTGGGCTCACGACGGTCTTGCAACCTATCCCGCCGTGAATCTCGTGGAGAACATCGGATTCGGCGGCGACGCAACGCACACGCAGGAGGGCGACGCCAGACAACTTCCCGCACTGCCCCTGGGCAAGCTTTCCTTTCCGCGAAAGATCGTTCGCAATGTGGCCGCAGATCGGCTTACATTCCACACCGTCTTCCTGCTGCGCGCCGTCTTCCCCCAAAACATCTGGAATCACATCCGAATTCAGGGCGGCTGGCTCAAACAGCGCCTCTGTAAGATGATGAATATCCATCCATGATAGCGGAAAAAACAGAACCACCCGGCATTCCGGCGCGCGCCGGGGAGCACATTCTGTTTCTCGACAGCATCCGGGGTGTCGCCATTTTTCTGGTGCTGGCCTTTCATGCCGTGGTCGCAAGTTATGGAATGAAGCAGGTGATCTCTTGGAAGGGCTGGATCAGGGACTTATCAGGAGCGCCCCTGTTTTTGCAGCCGTTCTCCGCCGGTTTGCTGGGCGTGGCGATCTTTTTCGTGGTGAGCGGCTTTTGCATCCACTTGAGCCATGAAAAATCCAGGGAAAAGGGATTCAAGGTATTTTTTGTCCGGCGCTTTTTCCGCATCTACCCGCCTTACCTCCTGGCCCTGTGCATTTTCGCCTGCCTCTTTCCTTTCACGAGGCTGAAATTTGATTCCTGGGCGGATTTCTCCCAGCTTGCCAGCCATGTTCTCTTGATCAACAACCTGGACAAAGGGTTGTTTTACGGGATCAACGGTTCGTTTTGGAGCGTCGTTGTCGAGGCGCAGCTTTATCTCATCTATCCCCTGCTCCTCCTGATCGTCCGGCGGCAGGGATGGGAGAAAGCGCTCTGGTTTACCGGCATCCTGGAGGTCACTCTGCGAACCGGTTGCGCCGTCGCTCTTCCAGACTGGCTGAGTTGTTCGCCTTTCTATTTTTGGTTTAGCTGGGCGCTGGGCGCAAAACTCGCCGACGACCACCTGAAAGGCCGCCCGCTCTTGCTGGCCGCATGCCCTTTATGGCTGTGGCCCGCCGTCACCTGCGTTGCCTATGTTTTCAGGCCAACCGCGCTTTTCGCTTTTCTTTTCACGGCGCTGGCGACGGCAAAATGGATTTCGCATCTGCTCTCCCGGCCCGCAGCGCAGCCCTCGGGGGTTCCGATGTGGTCACGCTTTTTCCAATGGCTGGGCATCATCAGTTACAGCCTCTACCTGATTCACGAACCTTTGCTGAATGCCATGATCCGCAGCCTGACACGCGCGCCCGGAGACTTTAGCGTCCCCCCTCTGCTCTTTTTCCTCTGCATCATCGGCTTCTGCGGGGTGATTTTTTTCATCGCCTGGCTTTTCCACCGTTTTGTGGAGCTTCCGAGCATCGCAGCCGGGAAACGTTTTTTGAAGCGACTCTCCCCCCACCCAAAGCTTGCCAGCACGGGGAAAACATTTTAATGCTGCGTGAGCGTGCGGCAACCCTCCGATGAAAATCCTGATTATCTCCGATCTTGAATCCACCGGCGGCGCGGCCATCGCCTGCCAGCGCCTCACGCAAGGGTTGATGGGGCTCGGCGCGGATTGCGTGCGCGGAGTGGGCAGCATGGACGGGGGCGCTCCCGGGCAGGAAAAATTCCTGCTCTCGCCAGGAAAACGGCTTGAGGGCATCGTGAGCCTCGCCTCCTCATTCCATTGCGACCGGGTGGCTCAAACCCTGGCGAATTTTGGCAGCCGCAGACAGTTGCGCTGGTGGATCAAACATCTGCAACCCGACTTCATCAACATCCACAACCTGCACAAGGCCAAGTGGGAGATCGCTCTTGTGGAAGAGTGCGCCCTGCACGCCCCGGTCGCCTGGACGTTGCATGACATGTGGAGCATGACGGGGCGGTGCTGCTACCGCTACGACTGCGAAAAGTTTACCACAGGGTGTGACGCTTCCTGCCCCACTCCAAACGAATATCCCGCCCTTGAACCGGGCCGCATCGCCGCTGCATGGGCGGCGAAGCAGCGGGTGTTGGCGAGGCACCCCAACATCAGCGCGGTCTGCCCTTCGCAATGGATGGCATCCGAAGCCCGGCGCGGCATCTGGAAAGGCAACCGGGTCGAAGCCATCGCCAACGGGCTCGACCTCACCGTTTACAAACCTTGCGACGCGCAGGCCGCCCGCGCCGCCCTTGGGCTCCAGCCGGATCTTCCCACCATCCTGATCGTCGCGGATTACCTGAAAGAACGCCGCAAAGGAGGCGGCCTGCTGGAAGGCGTCCTTGCCGCGGCGAAGTCGCGCCCGCTGCAAATCCTCACGTTGGGCCACTCCCCGCCGGAAATTCACGTCAGCGGCGTCCAGCACACCCACATGGGTTACATCTCCAGCGACCGGATGAAAGCCATCCTTTACTCCGCCTCCGACCTGCTGCTGCACATGGCGCCGGTGGATAACCTGCCCAACACCGTGGCGGAATCCCTCGCGTGCGGCACCCCTGTTGTCGCCCATGCGACCGGCGGCGTGCCAGAGATGGTCAAGCCGGGGGAGACCGGCTGGCTGGCGCAACAGTTTGATACGGACCATTTCGCGGCGGCACTGGATACGGCTCTCAGCGCCCTCAAGTCAGGCAACACCCTGCGGCAAGCATGCCGTCAGTTTGCTGAAACGCATTTCGACATCACCCGCCAGGCCGCACAATACCTGGCCTTGTTCCAAACCCTCAGCAAATCGCGTGAAAACCTTTAACCAAGCAGACGCCTACGATTCCCCCTGGTCGCTCCGCGACCGCATTGCCATGCTTTTGTGGGATTTCTGCTGGGCTGTTTTTTGCAGTTGGACTCCAAAGCCCTTGAATGCGTGGCGGCTTTTTTGGCTAAAACTGTTCGGAGCAAAAATGCACGGCTTTCCGTTTGTGCATCAACGCGCGCGCATCCAAATCCCCTGGAATCTCACCCTGCATGATCGCGCCTGCCTGGGCGACCGCGCGAACGCCTACACACTCGGGGAGATTGAGATTGGCGCCCGCACGGTGATCGCCCAGGAAACCTACCTCTGCACAGGGACGCACGATTTGAAGGACCCAAATCTCCCGCTGCAAGTGGCAAAGATCACCATTGGCGAGGACGTTTTCATCGGGGCACGGGCGTTTATCCTGCCGGGAATCCGCGTGGGCGACCGCGCCGTGGTGGGAGCCTGCTCGCTGGTGACCCGGGACGTGGAGCCAGAGACTGTTGTCGCAGGAAATCCGGCTGCGGTGTTGCGGACGCGAGGAGGCAAAGATGCGCCCCAATTCGCATGAAAAATTCCGGCAGGCAGTCCAAACCATACAGGCGATTTTCTGGAGCACAGTTACCGGGGAGAAAAACCTTGGAAAACATTGTTTGGCATCTATGGAGGCCATAAAGGGCGGCTGGTGTTGGCCGCCTTTTATTACGTCATCAAGTCCTCGCCCCTTTTTGTGATCCCGGTTATCACAGCCAATATCATCGACGGGATCGCAAACCCGGGGCCGAACACACTGCATCGTCTTGGACTCAACCTAGAGCAATTTACCAAAAACTATAGCCGCGTCTTGGGGCGGCGAAGGCCGTTGCAAACCGTTTGTCCCTTGGGCTGTGTTTACAAACACAGCCGCTGCGGGCCAAGCCGCCTTGCACCAGCCTTCGGCGCTCCCAAGCCACTGGCCACATTTTTTTGTAAAATGCTCTAAAAAAATTGGGAGGGGTGCTGCGGGTGCCGCGGCCCAGTCACCCCGGAGCTG
>JBAXQF010000084.1:0-10854 GCA_037131875.1 Verrucomicrobiota bacterium | reverse complement strand
CCTTCGGCGCTCCCAAGCCACTGGCCACATTTTTTTGTAAAATGCTCTAGAGCAGCGCCGGGGGCCTCCCTGGAGACCGCTTGCGTTCCCGGGGCTCTGGCTGTCATTGACGAGGATGATCTGTTTTATTGCCCGTTGTTTTTCCGGGGTCGCTGCCAGGATTCGCTGCGGGCGTGGGAGTGTGATCCGGTATGCAGACGCAGCAGGCAGAGCGAGCGGTCGAGCAGTTCGAGCGCGTCTCCGGCGTGCAGGATGCAGCCTTTCTCCGCAAAACCGGTTTCCGCTTCGGTGTCCAGGATCAGCTCCCAATGCACGTCTTCGCGCCCCGGCAGGGTGAAGTTGAGCGGCTCAAAGTGGGCGTTGAGCAGGAGGAGGAAGGTTTCGTCGCGAATCGGCTCCCCGTGGGCGTCGCGCACGTCCATGGTGTCGCCGCTCAGGAGCATCCCCAGGCAGCGCACGTAGTTGAAGCGCCATTCCTCGTCGGTCATCTCGCGGCCCTTCGGGCTGAACCACATGATGTCCTTGATCTCCGAGCCGCGAATTTTGCGGCCTTGGAAAAACTTCGGGCGCCGGAAGATCGGGTGGCTGCGCCGCAGGTGGATGAGGCCCGCGGTGAAATCCAGAAGCCGCTGGGAGTCTTTATCGCGTTCCCAGGAGAGCCAGCTCAGCTCGTTGTCCTGGCAATAGGCGTTGTTGTTGCCGTTCTGCGTGCGGCCAAATTCATCCCCGGCGGTGAGCATCGGGACGCCCTGGCTGAGGAAAAGCGTGGCCAGGAAATTGCGGCGCTGGCGGGCGCGCAGGGCGTTGATGGCGGGGTCGTCGGCGGGGCCTTCCACGCCGCAGTTCCACGAGCAGTTGTGGCTGTCGCCGTCGCGGTTTTCCTCGCCGTTGGCGAGGTTGTGCTTCTCGTTGTAGCTGACGAGATCCGCAAGGGGAAAGCCGTCGTGCGAGGTGACGAAGTTGATGCTGGCGTAAGGCCGCTTGCCGGTGGACTGGTAGAGATCCGGGCTGCCCGCAAGGCGGTGGGCGATCTCCCGGGCATGCCCCTCGTCGCCCTTCCAATAGCGGCGCACGGAGTCGCGGTATTTGCCGTTCCACTCCGCCCAGAGGACGGGGAAGTTGCCCACCTGGTAGCCGCCTTCGCCCACGTCCCAGGGCTCGGCGATGAGCTTCACACGGGAAATGATGGGGTCTTGGTGGATGATGTCGAAGAACCCGGAAAGTTTGCTGACGTCGTGGGCCTCGCGGGCAAGGGTGGAGGCGAGGTCGAAGCGGAAGCCGTCCACGTGCATCTCCGTGACCCAGTAGCGGAGCGAGTCCATGATGAGCTGCAGCACGCGCGGGTGCATCACGTTGAGCGTGTTGCCGCACCCGGTGTAGTCCATGTAATAGCGCTCGTTCTCGGGCACGAGCCGGTAGTAGGAGGCGTTGTCGATGCCCCGGAAGCAGAGCGTCGGCCCCATCTGGTTGCCCTCGGCGGTGTGGTTGTAGACGACATCCAGGATCACCTCGATCCCTGCGGCATGCAGGGTCTTGACCATCGTCTTGAATTCCGCAACCTGCTCGCCGGTGACGCCGCACGCCGCATACTTCGCCTCCGGCGCGAAGTAGCCGATGGTGTTGTAGCCCCAATAGTTGTCCAACCCCTTGTCGCACAGGATTTGGTCATCCACATGCTGGTGGACGGGGAGCAGTTCCACGGCGGTGATGCCGAGTTTTTTGAAATAGTTGATGGCCACCGGGCTCGCCATGCCCGCGTAAGTGCCCCGGATTTCCTCCGGCAACTCCTCGCAGAGTTTCGTGAAGCCTTTGACATGCACCTCGTAGATCATCGACTCGTGCAGCGGCGTGCGGGGCGGCTTGTCGCCCTCCCAGTCAAACGCCGTGTCCACCACCACCGACTTCGGCACGCCCCAGGCGTCGTCGCGGTAGTCGCGGGAAAGATCCAGCTCCGGAGCATGGGCGTCGTAGCCCACCATTTCATCCCCCCAGACCACCTGCCCGGCGATGGCCTTGGCGTAAGGGTCGATGAGCAGTTTGGAGGAGTTGAAGCGCGCCCCTTTTGCGGGGTCGTAAGGGCCGTAAACGCGGTAGCCGTAGAGCTGGCCGGGGCGGATTTCCGGCAAAAAGACGTGCCACACCTGGTCTGTCTGCTCCGTCATGCGAATGCGCACCTGCTCGTGCGGATCATCGGCGTTTTCAAACAGGCAGAGATCCACCCCGGTGGCGTTTTCCGAGTAGAGGGCGAAGTTTACGCCGTTGCCGCGCCATGTCGCGCCCAGGGGATAGGGTTCGCCGAGCCAGACTTTGAGAGGGGTCATGCGCAGATTACGTCGCCGAAGCCATGGTTGCCGTCAAGATTTGGAGAGCTTTTTTGCTGTTGTTCACGCGCAAAATCAAGAGTCCTTTCTTGGAGCTTGGGCTGGTGGCCAGGTAGGCGTATTCGATGTTGATCTTATGGTCGGCAAGCTTCGCGGCGACCCTGGAGAGGCTTCCGGGTTTGTTGCTGTTGTCGATCATGATCACGTCGTTTTTCACCACCAGCGCGCCCCGCTGTTCAAAAATGTGGAGCGCCTTGCGCGTGTCACTCACGACCATCCGGACAACGGCGTGATCCACGCTGTCCGAGGTTGTCAAGGCGTAGATATTGATGTTGGCCTGGGCCAGCGCATCACAGACTTCCACGAGAGTTCCGGGCGTGTTGGCGATGAAAACAGCGAGTTGGGTGACGATGTCCATAAGGGTGGAGGATGAGGGGGACATTGTGCGCCCGGTTTCGCTCGCGCTCAATGAGGAAGTTTGGCGGTTTTGCGGGCGGCTTGCCTTTATAAGACCTATAGGTCCTATAGGACTTATAGGACGTATGGGACTTATATCTTCTTGGCCGGTGATTGACAAAAAGCACCCAACTCTTTAACCAGAGCAGAGCCTTACGCATTTTTCAGTATGCCTGACCTTCAATCTGTCCCGCAGACCTCACAGCCGCAGGGATCCCCCAGCCCCGGTGCGCGGCTGCTCGACCTTGGGGTATTCCTCCTTATTCTGGGCTGCGGTTGCTGGTTCTGGCTCTATTTCTACGGCGATGGTCACCTCTCCTTGAGCTTTGAGGATTGGCCGTTGCAGGCGTACTACCTCAATATCACCCGGCTGGGCCTCAGCCACGGCCAGATTCCGTGGATCGGCAACTGGTCTGCGCATGCCACCGATAAGTTTTTGGTCGTGCCGGAAACCTTGATCGCGCCGGATCTGTTTCTGCTCCCCTGGCTTTCCAACGGGATGTTTGTTGCCCTCCACACCTGCCTGCTCTTCGGCGCGGGTGTTTGGGGGTGGTGGGCGGTGAAAAAGCGCCTGGGCTGGTCGCGCGAAGCCTTTCTCCTGGCCACGGTGGCGACCTCGTTCAACGGCTTTGTGGTTTCCCACCTGGCTGCCGGGCATTTGATGTGGTGCGGCTGTTTCCTTGCGCCGTGGGTGCTGCTTGGGCTTCTGGGAATCCTGGCCCCCAACGCCCCGCGTTTCTCCTGGCTGCCCCTGGCGTTTTCCCTTTTCGCCCTGTTTTTATTGGGGGCATTTCATCTGGCCATCTGGTGGTTTTTTTTCATCGGCATGGTTGTCCTTGCGCGTCCAAAAGCGATCCTGCCCGCATTTTATGCCGTGGCCGGCGCTTGCGCGATGGCGTTGTTCCGCATCCTGCCCGCCAAGCTCTTCATTACGGAGAAATTCGCCTTTCTGAGCGGCTACCCCAGCCTGCGGCGTCTCTTGGAGGGGTTCACACTCATCAAAGGCTACACGATGGGAGATCCTTCAAGTCCCCCCTTCACGGTGGATCTGTTGGGGTGGTGGGAGTTCGACCATTACACCGGGTGGGCGCTCCTTTTGTTTGTCGTGTTGGGTGCGCTTGGGGCGCTGATTTTTCGGCGAAAAGACCTTCCCTTCGCCCTGCCGATGGCCGGGGCGAGCCTCGGGATGGCTCTTTTGTCCTATGGGAATGTCTATTCCTGGATTTACCCGATCCCTCTTTTTCACACTGAGCGGGTCGCCACGCGCCTGATCGCCATGAGCTTTCTGGGGCTCTTCTTCCTCGCGCTCACCGGCTTGGAAAGAGCGTCGGCGGGCAGGGGGCGACTCTTTTCGCGTTTGCTTTGCCTCGGGCTGTTGGCCTTTGTTTTGCACGATTTCTGGGCCGCGGCCCATCCCTGGCTGCTCTTCAAACTGGAGGCCGCCACCCCGTTTTCTTATTATTTTCCAGAGTTGGAGAAGCATGTGCCGGCCCTCCTGCCCAAAGCCCACCAGTTGGGATACAAAACGGCGGTCATCGCATCGACGCTCTTTTCCCTCGTTTGTTTCCTTGTTTTGAGCGCTCTTTTTTGGCGGATGCGCCTGCGGACGGGCGAAAAGTCCCGCTAATAGCCCGTTTTCAAGTTGATCCCGCGCGCGAATCCGACTACCAAATAGCCCGCCATGCAAAATACGACAGAAAATTCTGGGTTTGCCGGACGGTGGCTATCCTACCGCGAAGACATCAAGGTTCTGGACTGCACGATCCGTGACGGCGGCCTCATGAACAATAGCCAGTTTGACGACCGCACCGTCAAGGCGGTTTATACTGCGTGCGTGGACGCGGGCGTCGATTACATGGAGATCGGCTACAAGGCGTCCAAGAAAGTTTTTTCCCGGGATAAATATGGGGCATGGCGTTTTTGCGATGAGGCGGACATCCGGCGGATCGTGGGCGACAACCCGAGTTCGCTCAAAATTTCCGTCATGGCCGATGCGGAGAAGACCGACTACCACACCGACATCCTGCCCAAGGAGCAGAGCGTGATCGACATGGTGCGCGTGGCCACCTACATCCACCAGATTCCGACCGCGCTCGACATGGTCAAGGACGCCCACGACAAAGGCTACGAGACCTGCCTGAACCTGATGTCCGTTTCCAACGTGCTGGAGCGCGAGCTTGACGAGGCGCTGGAGATGGTTGCCAAGTCCGAAGCCAAGGCGATTTGCCTGGTGGACAGCTTTGGGGCGCTGTACAGCGAACAGGTGGACTACCTGATGGACAAATACCTCCGGTTTGCCAGAGCGGGCGGCAAAGAGGTGGGCGTGCACATGCACAACAACCTCCAGTTGGCCTTCTCCAACACCATCCAGGGGATCGTCAAGGGAGCCAACTTCCTGGACGCCACCATCGGCGGCTTGGGACGCGGCGCGGGCAACTGCCCGATGGAACTGCTCCTGCGCTTCCTGCATAACCCGAAATACAACGTCCGCCCCGTGCTCAAGTGCCTCCAGGAATCCATCGAGCCGATGCGCGAAGAGCTTGGCTGGGGCTTCAGCATTCCCTACATGCTCACCGGGTTCATGAACCGGCACCCGCGCTCGGCCATCGAGTGGCAGGACTCGCCGGAGAAAGAGAACATCGTGGCCTTCTACGACAAGGTGATTGTCGAAGAGGAATCGTAAGACGCGCTTTCGCCAACTAAAAACTTGAACCCTTGGAGGGATGCTCCAAGGTTCCGCCGATGTCCGTCCACGCAACAGGCCAACGCTTTGCTTTGCAGGGGATGCTTGTCAACGCCGCGCTGGCCATCGTCAAAATCAGCGCCGGGTTGATCGGCAACGCCTACGCGCTGATCGCGGACGGCGTGGAATCACTCCTCGACATCGGCAGTTCGCTCGTCATCTGGAGCGGGCTCAAGTTCGCCGCCAAACCGCCGGATGAGGAGCACCCATACGGTCATGGGAAGGCGGAGCCGATTGCGGCGTTCATCGTGGCGCTGGTCGTGCTTTCCACCGCGGCGGCTCTTGCGGTGCAGAGCGTGCAGGAAATGCATGCGGCCCGGCACATTCCGCCCAAGGCGTTCACGCTGGTGGTGCTGGTGGGCGTGGTCTTGGTGAAAGAGTTTCTGTTCCGGCGCGTGGTGCAACTGGGGGATGACGTCAGCAGCACCGCGCTGAAAACCGAGGCGTGGCACCACCGCAGCGACGCCATCACCTCCGTCGCCGCCTTCATCGGCATCTCCATCGCCCTCATCGGCGGCAAGGGCTACGAGATTGCGGATAAAATCGCCGCCCTGGTGGCCTGTGCGGTCATCGCCACCAACGGCGTCCTGCTCTTGATCCCCGCGTTTCTGGAAATCATGGACACCGCGCCCGCCGGGAACGTCAGTCGGGCCATCCGGGAGACCGCGCGCACCGTTCCGGGCGTCCGGGAGATCGACAAATGCCATGTGCGCAAAATGGGCCTGGAGTATTACGTGGACATCCACGTGCTCGTGGACGGGGATTTAAGCGTGCGCGAAGGCCACGGCATCGCCCACGATGTGAAAGACCGCCTGCGGGCCGAGCACCCGGCGGTGCGGGATGTGCTGGTGCATATTGAACCCGCCTGAGGCGGGTTGCACTTCGCGCTACCGCGCGCTGCGGCGGCTTTCGCACGCCGCTTCGGTGGATCGGGCGCTCCACGCACGATCCTCCATTCCTATGTCGAAATCGCTTGATCCCCGCCTTTCAATGTCTGACGCTATGGGGACATGAATCAGGAGTCGCCCAATCATCTCCTTGAACTGATGACGGATCTCGCCGCAGGCGGCGTGCGGTTCGTCGTGGCGGGCGGCGTCGCCGTGGTGTTGCACGGGGTGGAGAGGACGACGCTTGATCTCGATCTTGCCCTTGAGGAGACCCCTGAAAACCTGGAGCGTTTTTTGCAATTCGCCACCGCTTCGGGTCTGAAGCCCCGCGCTCCCATTCCGGCGGAGGTTTTGCTCGACAGGGTTGCTTTGGATCGCTTGGTGGTGGAAAAAGGGGCGCGGGTTCTGACCTTCCATCATCCCGACCGCCCGTGGTTGCAACTGGACGTTTTTCTGACGCCGGAATCCTCCTACCGCTCGCTCATTGACACGGCAACGTCCGTTGTCCTGGGCGGGGTGAGCGTTCATGTTGTCTCCACCCGGCAACTGATCCAAATGAAACGGGCGATCCAACCGCCGCGCGACAAGGATCTCTCTGACATCGCCGCCTTGGAAAAAATCCAATCCCATGAATGACGCCGCGCCATCTCCTGAACGGCCTGCCCAGCCGGAGTGGTGGGATAAAGTCGGCCCGGAAGACTTCGACGGGCACAGCGCTTTCCAGAGCCTGACGCCTGAGCAAAAGCTCCTATGGCTTTCGCAAATCCAGCGGTTCATCGCCACTGCCAAGGGGAAGGCCTCAGAAAGGGCTTGCCGCACGTTCACGGCCCGATAGACTCTCCAAATGTCCCGAATCCCGGCGTGTGCCGTCTTCGGGGCGTTTTTCCGTGAACTGATTCCGCGACTCTTTTTCAATATGGCAAATACCGTTCTTGTGGGGGCCCAGTGGGGCGACGAAGGCAAAGGCAAAATCATCGACTTTCTCACCGAAAAGGCGGACATCGTTGTCCGTAGTCAGGGGGGGAACAACGCCGGGCATACCGTGATCACGGACGACAAGAAATACGTCCTCCACCTTATCCCTTCGGGCATTCTGCGGCCCAACAAGCAGTGCGTGATTGGCAACGGCGTGGTGCTCGACCCGGTGGCGCTTGTGGGTGAGATTGAAGGCTTGCGCGCCGTGGGGATCGAAGTCGGCGCCAACCTGCTCATCAGCGACTGTGCCCACCTCGTCATGCCCTATCACCGCGCGCTCGACGCCGCGAAGGAACTGGCCAAAGGAAAGCTCAAAATCGGCACCACCGGGCGCGGCATCGGCCCCTGCTACGGCGACAAAGTGGCCCGCACCGGCCTGCGGTTGGCCGATTTGATGCAGCCCGCGCTTTTCTCCGAAAAACTGGCCGTCCGCGTGGAGGAAGCCAATGCGCAACTCGCCGCGATGGGGGCCGCGCCGGTTTGCTTTGAGGAGATCCGCGACGCCAGCCTCGCCGCTGGCGAGAAACTCCGCCCGCACGTCACCAACACCGTCCTCTATTTGCACAAGGCGCTCCAGGCCAGGAAAGAGATGCTCTTTGAGGGGGCGCAAGGGACGTTCCTCGACATCGACCACGGCACCTATCCTTACGTCACCTCCTCCAACACCACGGCGGGCGGCGCTTCCACCGGTTCGGGCGTTCCGCCGCACCGGGTCGATTGCGTGCTCGGCGTGATGAAAGCCTACACCACGCGCGTGGGTGAAGGGCCGTTCCCGACCGAGAACGACGAGATCAGCGACCTCCTCCACGGCATGGGCCGCGAGTACGGCGCCACCACCGGACGCGCCCGCCGCTGCGGATGGTTTGATGCTGTTTCCACCCGGTTCGCCGCGATGGTCAACGGGATTGACGAAATCGCCATCACCAATCTGGACGGGCTCGACACGGTGGAGACGATCAAAGTCTGCGTCGGCTACAAGCTCGACGGGCAGGAGGTCGAAGTGCCGCCCTCGGATTACCAGCGCCTCTCGGCCTGCGAGCCGGTTTACATCGAGCTTCCCGGCTGGAACACGCCTACAGACCATTGCAAGAGCTTCGCGGAACTTCCTAAAAATGCCCAATCTTACGCACTGAAGCTTGCCGCATTGACCGGCGGCAAGCTCATCATCGTCAGCGTGGGCGCACACCGCGACCAGACGATCCTCCTCTAGTATTTTGTAGCCTGTGGAAAAAACGCCGCAACCGCCGCCGCTTCGCCACATTGCCATCATCATGGACGGCAACGGCCGGTGGGCTCGCGGCAAAGGGTTGGAGCGCCTCAGCGGCCACGAGCGGGGCGCCGAGGCCGTGCGGGATTGCGTGAAGGGCTGTCGTGAACTTGGCGTGGAATACCTTACCCTCTACGCCTTCTCCACGGAAAACTGGAAGCGGCCCAAAGCGGAAGTGGCAGGGCTCATGAAGCTCCTGGAGCGGTTCATCACCAAGGAAGTGCCGGAACTCAACGCCCAAGGCGTGCGGCTCGAAGCCATTGGGCGGCTTGCGGATTTGCCCGAGTCCACCCGCACCGCGCTGCAACGCGCCATGGACGCCACCGCCCACAACGACAAGCTCACGCTCATCCTCGCGCTGAGCTACTCCAGCCGGTTGGAAATTGTGGACGCCATGCAGGAAATCGCGCGCGAGGTGCAGGCCGGGCAGCTCGCTCCCGCCGCCATCGACGCCGATGTGCTGAGCCGGCATCTCTACACCCGCGCGTATCCCGACCCCGATCTGCTGATCCGCACCTCCGGCGAAATGCGGCTTTCCAATTTTCTGCTCTGGCAACTCAGCTACACAGAGTTCTATATTACGCAAACCCTGTGGCCGGACTTCCGTAAGGAAGAACTCTTCCAAGCCGTGCGCGAATACGGCAAACGGCAACGCCGGTTCGGGGGGATCTAAAGCGATGAGCGATAAAACACAGACCATTCTTGTGGTGGATCCCGATCCGGATTTTCTCGATTGGGTTCGCAAACAGCTCGAAACGCCCACGATCCGTGTGCTCGCCGCCACCGCCTCCGACGAAGCCTATCGGGTGTTTTGCCAGGACGTCCCGGATTTGCTGATCACCGAGACGCACTTGCAGCCCTACAGCGGGCTGGAACTGCTCGCCAAAGCCCGCCAGCGCGATCCCAACGCGATGGTCATCCTTACCAGCGCATTCGGCACCACGCAGACCGTCATCGAGTCGATGAAGCTCGGCGCGTTCGACTTCCTGCGCAAAGAAGGGCTCCCGTTCAACCTCAAGCACGTCGTGGATGCGGCGCTCACCGAGCAGGAGCAGATGCGCTCCGCCGTCACCTTCAAGCCGCAGCTCACCGTCGAGCAGCACCAGGACAGCATCGTGGGGCAATCCCAGGCGATGCAGCAGGTTTTCAAAATGGTGGGCCGCGTGGCCCACTCCGACGCGCCCGTGATGATCACCGGCGAGAGCGGCAGCGGCAAGGAACTCGTCGCCCGCGCCATCCACCACTACAGCCAGCGCGCCAGCAAGGATTTCATTGCCATCAACTGCGCCGCGATTCCCGAGCAACTGCTGGAAAGCGAACTCTTCGGCCACGAAAAAGGGGCGTTCACCGGCGCGGTTGCGCAGCGGGCGGGCCGCTTCGAGCAATGCAACGGCGGCACGTTGTTTTTGGATGAGATCGGCGACATGCCCATCGGCATCCAGAGCAAGATTTTACGCGTCTTGCAGGAGGGGGAATTCTCGCGCGTGGGCGGCAATCAAACGCTGCGCACCGATGTGCGCATCGTCGCCGCGACCAACAAGAACCTGGAAGCGGAAGTCGGCCGCAAGAGCTTCCGCGAGGATTTGTTCTACCGGCTCAACGTCGTGCGCATCCAGCTTCCGCCGTTGCGCACCCGTGTGGAGGACATCCGGTTGCTGGCCGAATACTTCCTGCAAAAAGTCGCCGCCACCAAGCACATCCCGCGCATGCGCCTGAGCGAGGAAGCGCTGCGTGCGATGGAAGCCTACCCCTGGCCCGGCAACGTCCGCGAGTTGGAGAACACCATGCAGCGCGCCACAGTGCTCGCGACCTCCGACGTCATCCTCCCGAAGGATCTCCCGCTCGGCAGCGACAGCATGCCGCTCGAAGCCGGTCTGGCCAGCGCGGCCAATGCGCTGGAACTGACCAAAGAAAGCGCCATCGAATATCTGCTCCAGACCGCGCAGGCCGACCCGAATGTCCAGCTTTTGCCCTGGCTGGAGAAGGAGTTCACGTTGCACGCGATGAAAATCACGCGAGGCAACCAGGTGCGCGCGGCGAAGCTGCTGGGCATCACCCGCGCCACCCTGCGCAAACGCATCGAGATCTTTGGGATTACCAAAGAGTCGAGCGCTTTGTAGGAAACGAAGCTTGGAAGAACCTCATACCACCTAGTGTCATGTTAGGTTAGTTCTTTTAAATATCCCAAGGGCTGTTACAAGGGAT
>JBAXQF010000083.1:0-11080 GCA_037131875.1 Verrucomicrobiota bacterium | reverse complement strand
CGGCCTTCGCCGCCCCAAGACGCGGCTATAGTTTTTGGTAAATTGCTCTAGACTAGCAATAGGAGCCGAAATCCTCGCATGCGCGCGCCATTGCATCCACGTTGCCAGGGGGCGTGTCCCGTCCCAAACAACAGCCGCTGCTCAGGATGAAGCGCCCGCCCGGCTTGCCCTGCTGGAGGGCATCCCGCGTGAGGGCATATACTTCGTCGGGGGTTTGCTTTACCAGATCGCCTGTATTCAGGTTGCCTTTCAAAGTGATGCTGCGCCCGACGCGCTTTTTGGCCTGCGCAACATTCACCTGCCAGTCGATCTCCACGCCATCACTGCCAGTCTCCAGCAGACTTTCGAGGCTTTGATCCAGCTTGCCGCAAATGTGTAAAATGGAAGTCTTGCCCATTTCGTGGATGCGGTCCACCACGCGTTTTTCAAACGGCATCACATATTTGCGGTAGCTTGCACTGCTAAGCAGACTATTGGAGGCGAAGCCTTCCCCGATCCAGATGCAGCCGGGGTCGAGTTCTTTGAGGGCATCCACCCAGTTTTGGGCAAATGGAACGCGCTGGGCAATGGCTTCCAGCAGCGCGGCCTCGTCATCAATGGTTCCGATCATGATGGCATCCATTCCGACCAGGAATGCCACCTGGGAAAACGGGCCGGTGACTGTGGTGTTGATGAGGTACTTCTCCCGGTATTTCGGAGGGATCGCTTTCAGAGTCCGAAGGCAGGCGATCATCAGGTATTCATCCGTGCCAATGCGAGGATCGGCGAAATCTGTGATCTCGCATTGTTCAATGGAGCCGATGTCGTTTTCGGGAACCATCCACGTCAAGCCGCCTTTGGTTTGGACCCGATGCGTTCCGTTCTCCACTTTGTGGTCCAGCATGACATCGTCGGAAAGACCGATGTTAATGGATACGCCGTCAATATCGGGGTGGCGGTCCAGGGTTGCCACCAAAGCCGCAGCGTATGCTTCCGGATTCATAAAACACTCGGAAACAGACATGCCTGCACATGCCGCAGCATAGGAAGTGTCGATCAAAGGGACGCAAGGCACTCTGTCTGGTATTTGACCGCGTAGTGTGGCTTCGGCTCTTTCTCTCGGTTTCACAAAGTAATATTCTTATGCAAGTTGTTTTTGGAGATCTTCCAGGCTGAGTCCCTTGGTTTCGGGAAGAAATTTCCATACCAACACCAACTGGGCGAGCATCATGAAAGCAAAAAAGCCGAATGCCATTGAGCCGGAGGCTTTTGCAATCACGGGAAAGACCCATCCGATGCCCGCGCAGAGAATCCACATGAGAAAGCAGGCGATGGCTGCTCCCGAAGCGCGCACGGAATTCGGGAGCAACTCATTGATGACGACCCATACGACTGCGCCTTGCGAATAGGCATGCGTGCCGGTGATGCCGATCATTGCGGCAATGACAACCCAGCCGCTTGCATGGGCCGCAAAAACCCATGCTGCCAGGAGGTGCGAAATGATGAATGTCACGGAGCCGGCCAGCAGGAGAGCCTTTCGCCCAATCCGGTCGATGAGCGCCATCCCCACAAAAGTCATGACGAGATTCCCCAAGCCGACATACACGGATTGCATCAGCGCATCCGCCTTTGCCGCACCGGCCATCCGGAAGATATCCGTTGTGTAATAAATGACGGCGTTGATGCCGTCGAGTTGGTTGAAAGCCGCGATCATGCACGCCAGCAGCAGCGGTTTCAGGTGCTTGCGCTGGAAAATCCGGGCGGGCCTGCCGCCTGCCGACTCGCTGGCGAGTGATTCCTGAATGCTCCGGGCCTCCGCGGCCGGAGTTTCATGCCCCAGGCGGGTGAGAACGGCCTCCGCTGCGGCGAAGCGCCCCTTTTTAACGAGCCAACGGGGGCTCTCCGGGATGAAAAGCACCGTCACCAGAAAGAGCACGGAAGGAATTGCCATCAGGCCAAACATCCATCGCCATGCTTCCGGGTGATCCGCGCCCATGAAGCGCATGACCAGGAAATTCGAGAAATACGCAACGAGAATGCCCAGCACAATGTTGAGCTGGCTGACGGCAACCAGAAGGCCCCGCCGCTTTGCCGGTGCGATTTCGGTGATGTAAATCGGACAAACCACGGAAGCGGCTCCCACCGCCACTCCTCCAATGAGCCGAAAAAAGAGGAGGGCATGCCAGTTCCATGCCCAGCCGCATCCGACGGCGGAAACTAGGAACAGCAAGGCCAGGATCGTGAGGACGGGGCGCCTGCCGAGCCTGTCCGCCGGACGCCCCGCTCCGGCGGCTCCGAAGATGGTGCCAATCAACGCACACGAAACGGTGAAGCCAAGGAGGTTGTCATTGAGCCCGAAAACCTGGCGCAGCGCTTCCGTGGTCCCGGAGATCACGGCCGTATCGAACCCGAAAAGAAGCGAGCCAAGTGCAGCAACCATGGCACTGAGGAAGACGACTCCGCTTCCCCGGGGTTCGCTGGAGGTTTCGGGGGAATGACTGAGAGCGTGGGGGACATGCATGATATTAATGTGATTTTAAGACAGCTTCTTAGTTCTTAGTTGCCAGAAAGGAGATTGCAAGCTAAATGTCTAAACATATAGACATGAACATCTCTCTTAATTCCCATCCTGGAAAGGGAACCCCTTCCGCAGGGCTCCCGCTGTACTCGCAGATCGAACGCGAGCTGCGGACGATCATCGCCCAGCCCAAATACCAGAAGGGCGCTCTTTTACCGGATGAACTGACGCTGGCCAACCGGTTCGGTGTAAGTCGCGGCACCATGCGTTTTGCGATTGGCCGGCTCGTGGAGCAGCGGCTCGTGGAGCGCAAGGCCGGGGTGGGCACCCGCGTGCGGCCCGCTGCGGCGGAATCGAGCATCGGGGACTGGCGGAGCTTTTCCCGCGCCATGGCGCGCAGAAACATCCAGGTGGAATGTTTTCATCTGGATACCACGACGCTCCCGGCCCGGGCGCGGGTGGCCAGTGCGTTGCACATAGCGGAGGGGACTCCGGTGCTGCGGCTGGACCGCGTGCGCGGATGGGGAGGTGAGCCGGTATTGCATTCACGATCCTGGATTCATCCCCGGCTCCGGTTGAGCGGGGATGCCGATTTCACCAAGCCGCTTTACGAGCTGATCTATGAGATGACGGGAACCGAGGTGGTGAGCGCCCGCGAGGAGCTTTCGGCAGTGGGCGCTTCGAGGGCGCTGGCCAGCCATTTGCATGTGAAGCCCGGCCATCCCCTGCTGCTGCGGTTGCATACGGTTTTTGACAAGGGCAACCGGCCTGTGGAATTTGCGGAAGTGCATTACGTGAGCACCCGGTTTGCATTGACCCTCGATTTGAAGCGCGAAGGAATATGATCACGCTCGCAGCCGATTTTGGCGGGACCACAATCAAATACGGGCTTGTCCGGGAAGGCGGCTTGATTGCCCGCGGACGTATGGCGGCTTGCGCGGACCGCCCCATGACGGAGCGGCTCGAAGCTGTTGCGAATGCGTTGGAAGCGTTGTTGAAAGAGAATGGGGTTGCGTTGTGTAATTGCAAGGGGGCTGCCTTGGCGCTTCCTTTTCTGGTGCATCCCAGCCAGGCGCGCGTTCTGGGTGAATTCGGCAAGTTTCCCGGGGCGGTTGAGATCGATTACGACGCGTGGAGCCGGAATCGGTTGGGGGTTCCGATTGTGATCGAGAACGATCTGCGCATGGCGCTCCTCGGCGAATGGGCGGCGGGGGCAGCACGGGGCAGGGATGACGTGGCGATGCTCGCACTGGGCACAGGCATTGGATGCGCGGCAATGGCGGGAGGGCGGCTTTTGCGCGGGGCGAACAATCGCGCGGCAACCCTGCTGGGGCACAGCTCCATTGCGCTCGATGGAGCGGTGGGCCGCTGCGGCAACGTGGGATGCGCTGAAGACCTGGCTTCCACCGCCACATTGCCAGATTTGGCGCGGGCGATGGAGGATTTTGGCGCCAGTCCGCTGGCGGTTGCGGAGAGGGTCGATTTTGAAGCGGTATTTACGCATGCAGCAAAGGGTGATCCCTGCTCCCAAGCGCTCCTTTCGCACTGTCTCAAGGTATGGGCCACTTTGGTGCAAAACGTGATTTTGGCTTATGACCCAGAACTGGTGGTGCTCGGCGGAGGTGTTCTGCGCAGCGGGGACATTATCCTGCGTGCCTTGAGCAACCATTTGCAACAACACATGCCCGGGTTGCCGCTGGAGACTCCGATGGCGGCTGCCGCACTGGGAGACGATGCCGCGCTTTTGGGCGGCGAAACGCTTTTTAGACAATTTCTTAATCAAACCCACCCTGCATCGATTTCATGAGAAAGCCCAATTACGACAAAACTCCATTCATCCAGGTGCCCGAAGGGGAAAACTGCTGTGTGCAAGGCTGGTCAGAGATCGGCGCGACATTGCGTGCTGCGGTCGAGAAGCGCGGCGCGAAAAAGACGGTGCTTGTGGTGGAATGTTATACCGGGGTGGATGAAGCGGCGCTGCTCCGGCATTTAAGCGCGGAGCTTTCTCCCGCCCTGACCATCCATGCGGCGGCTGGGATGCTGCCGCCCGACCGGGTGGATGCACTGGTGCAGCCATTCCTGGGCGGTGACGACCCTGTGTTTGGATTTCTCTGCGGGCTGACGCTGCCGGATTTTTTCGATCCGCAAGCGCTCGCATGCCTTCGCGCACAGGCGGAAGCTGTTCAGGAGGGGGTTGTGCTGGTGCTCGGTTGTGGCGCAAGCATGATCGCGGATGCGAATATCCTGGTGTACGCCGATATGGCCCGATGGGAGGGGCAACTCCGTTACCGGCGCAACGAAGCCAGCAATCTTGGCGTGGAGAACCGGACCACACCGGCCAATCTCCAGTATAAACGCGCATTTTTTGTGGACTGGCGCGTTTGCGACCGCTGGAAACGGCCTTTGATTGCCCGCTGGGATTATGTGCTCGATACGCATCTCCCCGGCACTCCCAAGCTGGCCGATGGGGAAGCTGTGCGGCGGGGATTGCGCCACGCGGCCACACGCCCGTTCCGGGTGGTGCCATTTTTCGATCCCGCCCCTTGGGGTGGGCAGTGGATGAAAGAGGTTTGCGATCTCGACCGGAATGCCAGGAATTTCGGCTGGTGCTTTGATTGCGTTCCCGAAGAGAACAGTCTCCTGCTGAGCTTTGGAAGCATGCGTGTGGAGATCCCCTCGCTGGACCTGGTATTTTATCGACCGGAAGCGCTGCTTGGGGAAGGCGCTCATGCCCGATTTGGAGACGAATTTCCCATCCGGTTCGATTTTCTGGACACGATCGGCGGGGGAAATCTCTCCTTCCAGGTGCATCCGCGCACCGAATACATCCAGCACCGATTTGGCATGCATTACACGCAGGACGAAAGCTACTACATGCTGGATGCCGCCCCGGGAGCAACGGTTTATCTCGGCCTCAAGGAAGGCGTGGATAGCGCCGCGATGTTGAGAGATTTACAAACGGCAGAAAACGGTGGCGCTCCCTTTCCCGCCGAAAATTACGCAAACCAGTTCCCGGCAAAGAAGCACGACCATTTCCTGATACCCGCTGGAACGGTGCATTGCAGCGGAGCGGAAGGCATGGTGCTGGAGATCAGCGCAACCCCTTACATTTTTACATTCAAAATGTGGGATTGGGGGCGCCTTGGGCTCGATGGCAAACCGCGCCCCATTCATCTCCAGCATGCCATTCCCAACATCAATTGGTCACTCACAACCGAGGTGGCCGCGCAACAACTCGTAAACCGGGTGGAACCTGTTGCCTCGGGCGACGGCTGGCGCGAAGAACGCACCGGACTGCATGGGCGCGAATTCATCGAGACGCGCCGGCACTGGTTTACAAAGGCCGTTTCGCACGACACGGCTGGCAATCTCCATGTGCTCAACCTTGTCGAGGGGGAGGAGGCGGTTGTGGAGAGCCCCTCCGGTGCGTTCGAACCATTCGTGGTGCACTATGCGGAAACATTTATCATTCCTGCTGCCGTGGGGCGCTATACCATCCGCCCGCACGGCCCATCGGAAGGCTGCGAATGCGCCACGATGAAGGCGTTCATGCGCGGGGTCTAACCCATGGCTAGCCGGTAGCGAGGGCTTGTTCCAGTCCCTCAATGGCCTCAATCGGTTGGCCGAAGGAACGGGCGGTAGCGATGCCCTTTTGCGGGTCGGGTGCTTCCTCCAAAGTCAGGCATGAGATGCCGTTGAACTCCCGGGCAATCCGTTCTCCCACTACGCCCAATTCCCTGCGTACCCACGCCATGTCGGCCTGCTTCAGATCGAGTGCTGTCTGGATGCCCGCAGCATACAACCGGGCTGCGAGACGCCTGCCGATCCCCCAAATGTCCGCTTCGATAATCCATTGGGTGCCCTTCCAGCAGTGCTTAGAGCATTTTACAAAAAAATGTGGCCAGTGGCTTGGGAGCGCCGAAGGCTGGTGCAAGGCGGCTTGGCCCGCAGCGGCTGTGTTTGTAAACACAGCCCAAGGGACAAACGGTTTGCAACGGCCTTCGCCGCCCCAAGACGCGGCTATAGTTTTTGGTAAATTGCTCTAGGATCAGCAGATCAAGCCGTTCAAGCTGCTTTTGCAGCCGCTGAAGGGTGCGTGTTTCCCGCATTTCGAGCAACTGGGTCACCAGCGCCGTGGTGCTGGTAAAGCGCACCCGCTTGCCCTGGCCGCACGCGGCGAAGCCCAGCGCTGTGGGGAGGTGCGTTTTGCCGGTGCCGGGGTTGCCCACAAGCAGGATGTTTTCTTTGCGCACCATGTATTCGCCGCTGCCCACGAGTTCCCGAACCAAGGCTTGGTTGATCGAGGGGCGGGCTCCGAAGTCGAAGCTCTCCAGGGTTTTGACTACCGGGAAGGCGGCGTCACGTATCCGCCGCATCGTCACCCCCGAACAGAGCAAATTGGCAATCAGGGCGTTCGCCTTGGGCTTGTGCTGCCGATAGGTGGCCGTGCCGGTGTGCGACCCGAAATAACGGCCGCAAGCCTTGCAGCGGTAGCGGGGCACGGGTTGCCGGTCGAACTTGGTTCGGTAATACCCCTTCTTCGCATACCAGCCGGGAGCGGGTGCCCCGTGGTGCTTGCAGGCGGGGTTGGGACAGGTGATCGGAGGCGTGAACATCTGCAATAGAGATACGGGGAGACTTCAAACGTTTGAAGCAGGATGCGGGCCAACCCCAGCCTGCCCTGTGTTTATCGGGATTTTCGCTTCGGGTTCACTTTTCCAGGTGCAGCGAAGTAGGCCAGTTAAAAAACAATTGTAGCACAAATCAGCACGGTACAATTTTCAATCTTTGCCGAAGCCCTCGCAAACCTGGTGCATCGTAAGTCGAGAGCGCCCTCTTCAAACACGGTGTCACGTCAGGGTCTGCCGCCACGTGTGAGGAGAGTGACCATAAGCCTGTTTGAAAGCTATAGACAGGTGAAAACCCGAGCTGAACCCGACGCGCGCGGCAATGTCATCCAGCTTGGCGTCGCTCGATGCAAGCAGCCGCCGTGCGCGAGTCAAGCGCAGGTGAATGACGTATTGCCACGGTGCGAATCCCGTGTGCGCGCGAAAAGCACGTCGAAAATGCGAATACGCCACGCCGAGCCGTTCGGCGAGCGCTTCCACGTTCACTGCCTGGGCGTGGTTATCGCGGAGGTAACGTGCCGCCTCATTCACGGCGCGTTCAATGCGGGAAGGCTTTGAGCGCGTTGGTGCAATGCGGGCGCAAAGTGCGAGCACCTGCAAGGCGGCAGCCGACAATTCAGGCGGGAAGCCGATCTCCCCTTTTTGGCTCCGCCTGTGTATGGAATTCAGCATCTCCTCCAAACCAGCGTCGATCGCTCCGCGGCGCAGAATAGTCCGAGGCAAAAAGGTTCCGGCTTGCAGGAGTCCGTCAACAACAGGTCCCTGCACTTCAATCCAGCTTTCCTCCCAGCCCGTCTGCGGCTCGGGGCGATAGCGATGCCAGGTTTTTGGGAGGAGCAGAAAGACCATGCCAGCCTCGACGCTACGCTTGCCCGTCGCGCGAGTTTCGAGCCAACCGCGCCCCGCCGATATGAGCACGATTTGGAGCGAGTCCAGCACTCTGCCGTGCTCCCCGTCAAAGTGGTGGTCTTCAGGGTGTTTTGCCGGCGGATACTCTGCGCCAGCAGGAATGCGCGAAAACCCCGAAGCCGTGACCCCCAGCCCCCATTGGCGCAATTCATGGGAGAGGGGTAAATAGCGAAAGTAATTTTCGGAGAAGCGGGTCATTTTCTATATGCTTATGATCATTCTGACCATTCCATTTCGGATGGCGATCCCATAATGTCACGATATGAATCCTCCCCCTCTCCGCATCGGACTCTTCGGCATTGGCCTCGACACTTACTGGCCCCAGTTCCCGGGACTGAAGGAGCGACTGGAGGGATATGTCGCTCGCGTCGCGCAGAAGCTCGAACGGCCGGGCGCCGAGATCGTCAACTTGGGATTAGTGGATAACCCCGAGCGCGCCTATACCGCTGGCCGTGAGTTTCGCCGTGCGGACGTTGATCTCATTTTCCTTTACGTCACGACCTATGCCCTCTCTTCCACGGTGCTGCCGGTGGTGAGGCGCGCCAAGGTGCCTGTGGTTGTGCTGAACATCGTGCCCGAGCCAGCCATCGACTATGCTGCGTTCAATGCGCTCGGCGATCGGACGAAAATGACAGGGGACTGGCTGGCCTTCTGTTCGGCCTGTCCGGTGCCGGAAATCTCGAATGTTTTCCAGCGCGCCGGTATCCCTTTTCACCAAATCACCGGCGTGCTCGAAAACGACCCGCAGTGCTGGCGCGAGATTGATGCGTGGGTGGAAGCCGCGCGGGTGGCCGCGGGCATGGCAAACAACCGCCTTGGGCTTATGGGCCACTATTACAGCGGCATGCTTGACATTTATTCCGATGTGACGTTGCAGTGCGCCACCTTCGGCACGCATGTGGAGATTCTTGAGGTGGATGAACTCGCCGCCCTCCGTCGCGAAGTCACGGTCAGCGAGGCCGAGGCGCGCGTGCGGGAGTTTCACGAAATATTCGATGTGCAACCGGACTGCCCCCCGGAGGATCTCGCCGAGGCCGCATGCACCGCAATCGCGCTTGACCGCCTTGTGGAAAACCATCGTCTCGGCTCGATGGCTTACTACTACAAAGGCACCGGCGTGGCCGATAACGAGACAACGCTCGCCTCGATCATCCTCGGCACTTCGCAGCTTACCGGACGGGGGATACCCGTGGCGGGCGAATACGAGGTAAAGAATGTCCAGGCGATGAAAATCATGGACCTTTTCGGTGCCGGCGGCTCATTCACGGAATACTACGCTATGGATTTTAAAGATGATGTGGTGCTTATGGGGCACGACGGCCCGGGCCACATCGCGATTGCCGAAGGGAAGACAAAAGTGCGCCCGCTCAAGGTTTACCATGGCAAAGTCGGTCGCGGCGTATCCGTCGAGATGGCGGTGAAACACGGCCCCGTAACACTGCTCTCGGTCATTGAGCGCGTCGGCGGCAAGCTTGCACTGCTCTGCGCGGAAGCGGAGTCGGTGCCCGGACCGATCCTGGAGATCGGCAATACCAACAGCCGCTATCGCTTCGCGTGCGGGGCAAGAGAATTTGTCAATCGCTGGAATGCCGCGGGCCCAGCCCATCATTGCGCCGTCGGCATCGGACATATCGCGGAAAGGATTGAAAAACTCGGGAAATTGTTGGATATAGAGACCATCCGCATCGTTTGAAAGCGGCCGGAACAACCATTTCTCTCATTATTATGAACAATCCCCTCATCGGCGTTTTCTACCACTGGCTCGGCGGCCTGGCCTCAGCTAGTTTTTATATTCCCTATCGCGGCGTCAAAAAATGGTCATGGGAAACCTACTGGCTTGTCGGCGGCTTCTTTAGCTGGATCATCGCGCCGCTAACGCTGGCCTCTTTGCTCGTGCCAGAATTATGGGCTTCGATTGCCGCTGCACCGGGGCGGTCATTGTTCTGGGCGTATTTCTTCGGCGCGATGTGGGGGGTTGGAGGGTTGACCTTTGGCCTAACGATGCGCTATCTCGGCATCGCCCTGGGGATGGCGGTGGCACTCGGTTTTTGCGCGGCCTTCGGCACGCTCGTTCCCCCAATCTTCGCCGGAGAATTTGGCAAGATTCTCGGCACCGGTTCAGGGCAGATGATTTTGCTGGGTGTGCTAGCGTGCCTGGGAGGCATTGGCGTGAGCGGGCTGGCAGGCATGTCCAAGGAGCGGGAACTTTCCCCGGAACAAAAAGCCGCAACGGTGAAGGAGTTCAATTTTGGCAAAGGCATGCTCGTGGCCACGTTTTCCGGCGTGATGAGTTCCTGCTTTGCTTACGGATTGGCCGCCGGAAAACCGCTGGCGGAATTATCGAAGGCTGCGCTTTTGCGGAGCGGCGGCAGCGATCTTTGGCAGAATCTGCCTGTGTTGATCATCGTTTTATGGGGCGGCTTCACCACGAACTTCATCTGGTGCGTTATTCTCAACCTCAAGAACCACTCCAGCCACGAATACTTGAACCTGCGCTCGAGTGCAGTTGCCGAGGTCAAAACTGCCGAGCGAGTGATGGTGTCGAATGTTTGTGAGGAGAAATCGGGGCTCGCATCCAATGCCTCAACCCACGGCAGCCCCGTCAGGCCTTCGGCGCACGCCGGCCCGGCCCCGTTGCTCCGCAATTACCTCTTCTCGGCAGCTGCCGGCGTGACGTGGTATCTCCAGTTTTTCTTCTATAGCATGGGCCAGACGAAAATGGGGAAATACGAGTTTTCGAGTTGGACGCTACACATGGCCAGCATCATCATTTTCAGCACACTCTGGGGCATTGTGCTGCACGAGTGGAAGGGCACGAGCAAACGTACGCATGCGCTTATCGGTATCGGCCTAGCCGTGTTGATCGGATCGACGATGATTGTCGGTTACGGCAACTATCTCGGGACTTTGGTTTCTGGACATTGAGGGATTTATCCTTTTCCGTGCGTCTCTACGTGAGATCTTCTTGTCTGTGATTCCGCCGCTCCTTATGCTTTAGAGCATTTTACAAAAAAATGTGGCCAGTGGCTTGGGAGCGCCGAAGGCT
>JBAXQF010000082.1:0-11204 GCA_037131875.1 Verrucomicrobiota bacterium | reverse complement strand
TTGCCTTTCGGTCGCGCCTTGAAAAATGCGAAAAATGGACTCGGAATTATTTCATGAACTTACCTGACAGGACACTAGCCAAAACCAAGAGTGAAATATCATCAGACCATCATCCGAACAAAGCCAAAGGAGAAGGACAAATGGAACGATAAATGAAGGGAAAATGGCCTGCCACAACGTAGGCCAACAGCCCCGTGTAATCCGAAGGCGGCACCAAAAAATTGTAAACCCAATGGATACGAGCAGGATGATTATTAAATAGGGCATGGCTCCTCAGCCCTCCCCTACTCCACCGTGACGCTCTTGGCCAGGTTGCGCGGCTTGTCCACGTCGCAGCCAAGCTTGACGGCGAGGTGGTAGGCAAAGAGCTGGAGCGGGATGACGGTGAGGAGCGGCGAGAGGTAGTCCGGGCAGCGCGGGATGTAGATCACATCATCGGCGATCTTGGCCAGCTTGGTATCGCCTTCGGTGCCGATGGCGATCACCGGGCCTTTGCGGGCTTTGACTTCCTCAATGTTGGAAATGTTTTTGTCATACACCGAATCGTCCGGCGCGATGAAGACGGAGGGCACCTCGGGGCTGATGAGGGCGATGACGCCGTGCTTGAGTTCCGCGCTCGGGTGGCCTTCGGCGTGGATGTAGCTGATCTCCTTCATCTTGAGCGCGCCTTCCATTGCCACCGGGTAGTTGAACTGGCGGCCCAGGAACATCATCGCTTTCGCGTAGGAGTATTTCTCAGCGATGCTCTTGATGTGGTCGTTTTGCTTGAGGATGGAGCGGACTTTCTCCGGGATGGCCTGGAGTTCCTCCATGATCTGGATGCCCTCGCTGGTGGAGAGGTGCCGGATGCGCCCGAGCAGGAGGCCCAGCAAGGTCAGCACGGTGACTTGCGAGGTGAAGGATTTGGTGGCCGCAACGCCGATCTCCGGCCCGGCGTGCATGTAGACGCCCCCATCGCTTTCGCGGGCGATGGTGCTGGCGACGTTGTTGCAGATGCCCAAGGTGCGGTGGCCTTTGCGCTGGCTCTCACGCAAGGCGGCGAGCGTGTCGGCCGTTTCGCCGCTCTGGCTGATGGCAAAGACGACGGTGTCTTTGTTCATCGGCATGTTGCGGTAGCGGAACTCGCTGGCGAACTCGACTTCCGTGGGGAGGTGGGCCAGGCTTTCCAGCAGGTATTCGCCAACCATCGCGGCGTGGCAGGCGGTGCCGCATGCGGTGAGGACAATGCGCTCGATGTCGCGCAGTTCCGTGGACGTCATGTTGAGGCCGCCGAGCTTGGCGGTGGATTCCTCGGCGGAAAGGCGTCCGCGCATGGCGTCCTGAAGGGAATCGGGCTGCTCAAAGATTTCCTTGAGCATGTAATGCGGGTAATCCCCCTTGCTCACATCCTCTTCGGAGAATTCCACTTTGCTGACCTCAAAGCCCGAGGCGCCGCCGTTGAGGGTGCTGATTTCAAAGTCGTCGCCATCGAGCGAAACGATGTCGTAGTCCCGCAGATAGACGGCTTCGCGGGTGTGGCCGACAATGGCGCTGACGTCGCTGGCCAGGAAGTTCTCGCCTTTGCCGATCCCCAGCACGAGCGGGCTGCCGCGGCGTGCGCCGACGAGCGTTTCAGGGACATCCTCATGCATGACGGCAATGCCGTAGGTGCCGGTGACTTCCTTGAGCGCGTTGCGGACAGCTTCCACAAGCCGCTTGCGGGTGGGGCTGCCGCCGAGGGCGTCAAAATGTTTGCCGATCAAATGGGCCAGAACCTCCGTGTCCGTCTGCGATTTGAAGAGGTGGCCTTCGGCGGCGAGCGCTTCCTTGAGCGTCTGGTAATTCTCGATGACACCGTTGTGAACCAGAACCAGTTTGCCGCTCTGGTCAAAGTGCGGGTGGGCGTTCTCATCCGTCACCCCGCCGTGGGTGGCCCAGCGGGTGTGGGAGATGCCGACGGAACCGCAGATGGGCTCACGCGCGATTAACTCGGCAAGATTTGCAATGCGGCCTTTGCATTTACGAATGCGCAATCCCCCATTGAGCGTCGCCAGCCCGGCGGAGTCGTATCCACGATATTCCAGCCGACGCAGGCCCTCCAAAAGGATGGGAGCTGCTTCCGCTTTGCCGATGTAACCAATAATTCCACACATAAGTTTTTCTATACTGACAAATTTTCAGACAAAGGGCAACATGTTCGCTGTCCGACGGCTTCAGCAAGGGTAAATCATGAAACAAACCAACTTCTCCTCCTTCTCCTCCATTACCAATTCCACCCTGGCCATCATCATGGGCGGCGGCGCGGGCACCCGGCTCTTCCCGCTCACCAAAGATCGCTCCAAGCCGGCGGTTCCGCTCGGCGGCAAATATCGCATCGTCGACATCCCCATTTCCAACTGCATCAATTCCGATCTGCGGCATATGTATGTGCTCACGCAGTTCAACAGCGCCTCCTTGCACCGTCATATCGCGAGCGCCTTCAAATTCGACCGTTTTTCCCGTTCCTTCGTGGAAATCCTGGCCGCGCAGCAGACGCCCACCGGCTCCCACTGGTACCAGGGAACGGCGGATGCGGTGCGCCAGAACCTGCAAAACTTTCTCAACCGCCCCTATGAGTATTATGTGATCCTGAGCGGCGACCAACTCTACCGGATGGACTTCCGCGATCTGCTGCGCCAGCACATTGAGGAAAAGGCGGACATCAGCATCGCCACCATTCCCGTGAACCGCGCCTCGGCCTCTGATCTGGGCATCATGCACACCGATGCGAGCCGCCAGATCACCCGCTTTGTGGAAAAGCCGAAGGAGCCCGCGCTGCTCGACAGCCTCAAAATTCCCGGCGACCTGCTCGCGCAACTCGGGCACGGAGCCGAGGAGGAACTCTTCCAGGCCTCCATGGGCATTTACGTCTTCAACCGGCAGGCGCTCATCGAGGCGCTCGACAACGACCTCGTGGATTTCGGCAAGCACATCATCCCGCGCTCCATCGAGAAATACAAGGTGCAGTCCTACATCTTCCAAGGGTATTGGGAGGACATCGGAACCATCCGCTCGTTTTTCGACGCCAACCTCGCGTTGACGAATGAAAAGCCGCCCTTCTCGTTCTTCGACACCACCCGGCCCGTCTACACCCATGCCCGGTTCCTGCCGGCGAGCAAAATTCAGGGTGCCACCATTAAAAACGCCATCATCTCGGACGGCTGCGTGATTTCCGACGCCCAGATCGAGCGCGCCGTTATTGGAGTGCGCTCCTACATCAAGAGCGGCACCACCGTCCGCCACTCCATCCTCATGGGGAACGACTTTTTCGACGCGGATCTGGCCCAGCGCGACAAGAGCGGCCCGCAATTGGGCATCGGCTCCAATTGCGTGATCGACCACGCCATCATCGACAAAAACGCCTGCATCGGCGACGGCTGCGTGATCACCCCGGAAGGCAAGCCCGAACATTTCGACGGCCCGAACTACTACATCCGCGACGGCATCGTGATCGTGCCCAGAAACACGACCATCCCGGCAGGGACGTGTATTTAGTTCCGCTTTTTCAGAAACTTGCCGCTTGATGGGGGAAGTTCCCTCCGGTACGGTTGGGCAATGGCTGAAGTCCAATCCACCACCGTTTCCGGCGAGATGTCGCTGAAGTTTATCGAGTTCGTGCGGCTGCACTCGCAAAACACTGCGTTTTGCCTGGGCCTTATCCCGCATCCGCAAACGGGCAAGGCGGAGGCGAACCTGGGCCTTGCGCGGATGCTGATCGACCATCTCTCCGCCATTGCCCACAAAACCAAGGGCAACCTGACGAGCGACGAGGAAACCGTGATCAACAACGCCCTCACCCATCTCCAAATGGCCTACGTAGAGGCCCAAAAGAACGCAAAAACCCCGGCCAGCGAAGCAGCGGCAGAATAAAGCACCATGGCGGCAAAATCTTTGAAAATAGGGAAGCTCACTTTGGGCGGAAGCAAGCCGGTCTTCATCCTCGGCCCGTGCGTGATCGAGTCCGAGGCGTTTGCCCGCCGGATGGGCAAAAAGCTCAAGACCATTTGCGACGACCTCGGCGCCCAGTTCATCTTCAAGGCCTCCTATGACAAGGCCAACCGCACCTCGGTCGATTCCTTCCGGGGAATGGGCGTGCGCGCGGGGTGCGAACTGCTCGCCTCCATCGGGGCCGATCTTGGCGTGCCGGTGACCACCGACATCCATTCGCCCCAAGAAGCGGAAATCGCCGGGGAATGGATCGACGTGCTCCAAATCCCCGCGTTTCTCTGCCGCCAGACCGACCTGCTCCGGGCGGCTGCCGAAACGGGCCGCGTGGTCAATGTCAAGAAAGGGCAGTTCCTCGCTCCGTGGGACATGAAAAACGTCGCCAAAAAGCTGGAACGCTTCGCCTGTAAAAAATTCTTTTTTACCGAACGCGGAGTCACTTTTGGCTACAATAACCTTGTGGCCGACATGCGATCGTTGTATTGGTTAAGAGAAGGCGGTTACTTGGTCATGTTTGACGCAACTCACTCCGTTCAGCGCCCCGGCGGCGCGGGAGACAAGACCGGCGGTGACGGGGTTCTGGCCCCGGTTCTGGCGCGTGCGGCAGTGGCCGCGGGCTGCGATGGAGTGTTTATCGAAACCCACGAAAATCCCGCCAAAGCCCTCTCGGACGGGCCCAACCAAATTCCGCTGGCGAAACTGCCCGCGCTGTTAAAGAAGCTCTTAGCGATTCATGAATTGGCGCGATAACTTGATGGATTGGCAGGCACCCAGCCTTCGCAGGGCATTGAGCGTGGCGTTGGCCGTGTGCGTGCTTGCCATGGGAAGCGCCTCGGCGGGGGCGAAAACCCGGAAAGCGAAGCCAACCCCCTCCCCGACACCCACCCCCGCCGAAACCACGGACAAAGACTTTGAAGTGCCGATCCCGATTGGCCACGACGCCAAAGGCGTTCGCATTCCCATTTACACGCCCGATGGCACGCTCCAGATGATGTTTGAGAGCGAAATCGCCTTCCGGGTCGACACGCGGCACCTCCGTTTGACCCAGCTCAAAATCGAGACCTATGACGTAGCGGGAAAGTCGGACATGTTCATCGACATGCCCCTGTCCTTGTTCGACTTGAGAACCCGCGTGTTTTCCAGCGTGGACCCGGTGACCATCCGGCGCACCGATTTTGAGGTGACCGGGGGCAACATGACCTTTGACACGCAGACGAGCATCGGAAAATTCACCGGCCCGGTGCGCATGCTGGTCTATAAATCTGACAATGAAGAGGGCGCGCCCCATGAATAAATTCCACCGTTACCGTAAAATCCAAGGGCTGGCCCTCCTCGTCCTCTCTGCAAGCCTGCTCCCGGCATCCCCTCTTTGGGCCGAGAACGACTTCCGCATCTCCACCGGGGAAACAGGGCTGGAACTCGGAACCGAGGCTCCCAAGCCCTCCGCCAAGCAGAAACCCAAACCAGCGGCTGTTGCCGAGAAAAAGGCGACGGAAATCACCTGCACCGGGGAAACAACTTTTGACGCCAAGGCGGGGATGGCGGTCTTCATCAAGGAAGTCAAAGTCAGCGATCCCCAGTTTGCGCTGACTGCCGACAAATTGACGGCGTATCTTAAAAAATCCCAAAAGGAGGGAGCGCCCGCTCCAACACCCTCCCCCACCCCTGCGGCCAAAGCCAATGCGGCAGAACCGGCCAGCGGCTTGGATCGCGCCGTGGCGGAAGGGAACGTCATCATCACCCAGGATAAAGTGGACGAAAAAACCGGCGAGATCACCCATTACATCGGCAAGGGAGCGCGGGCGGAATACGAAGCCGCCACCGGCAAAATGACGCTTTCCGGGTGGCCGCAGATTCAGCAGGGGCTCAACAACCAGGTGGCCACCGAGGAAGGCACCATCATGACGATGGACAAGGACGGCCACCTCA
Organism: Verrucomicrobiota bacterium; assembly: GCA_037131875.1. Lineage (GTDB taxonomy): Bacteria > Verrucomicrobiota > Verrucomicrobiia > Chthoniobacterales > Chthoniobacteraceae > UBA695. The sequence continues at coordinate 5,312 of JBAXQF010000082.1, read as the reverse complement.
CCACCAAAGGCCCGAGCATGACGGTCATCAAGTCCGAGACCAAGCCCTCCAAAACACCGTGAACACCGCCTCTCCAACATCCGAGACCTCCACGCAAGCCGCACTCCAGCCGATTCTGCGGACGGAAAAACTCGTAAAAATTTACGGAGGCCGCGCCGTGGTCAATGGCGTGGAAATCAACATCAAGCCCGGCGAAGTCGTCGGAGTGCTTGGCCCCAACGGCGCGGGCAAAACCACCACGTTTTACATGGTGGTCGGCTTGGTGCGGCCCAACGGCGGAAAAGTGATTTTCAAGGATCAGGACGTGACCGATTTCCCCATGCACCGCCGGGCGCGGATGGGAATGGGCTACCTGCCGCAGGAAGAGTCGATTTTCCGCAAGCTGACCGTAGAGGAGAACATCATGGCCATCCTCGAAACCACCCACCACACCAAGCTGGAGCGTCGGCAGCGGTGTGAGGAATTGCTGGCGCAGTTCGGCATTGAGCACGTGGCCAAGCAGCAGGCGCTGACCTTGAGCGGCGGCGAGAAACGCCGGCTGACCATCGCCCGCTCGCTGGTGAGCAACCCGAGTTTGCTGATGTTGGACGAACCGTTCAGCGGCGTCGACCCCATCGCCGTCTATGACGTCCAGCAGATCATCGTCAACCTGCGCAAGACCGGGCTGGCCATTTTGATCACCGACCACAACGTCCGGGAGACCCTTTCCATCGTGGACCGCGCCTACCTCATCTTTGAGGGGCGGGTGGAGAGCGAGGGAACGAAGGAATTTTTGGTCAACGACCCGATCAGCCGACAGCTCTACCTCGGCGAACGCTTTTCAATGTAATTTAGTGTAATCAACCCCAAACAGGAGGAAAACCAAATGCAAGTAGCGAATGTAAACCTGCCCATCAAAGTCACCGGTCGTCACGTCAGCGTGACCGAGCCCATCAAGGACTACGCCGTCAAGAAGGTCGAAGGGCTCCATCTCGATTATCCGCGCATCATTGAAGCGCAGGTGATCCTGGACGTCCAAAAATACCGGCACCTGGCCGAAGTGATCCTCCACTGCGCCAACCACATCACCATTGAGGCGACCGCCGAGTCCACAGACATGTATGCCTCCATCGACGAGGTGATGGCCAAGATCGCCCAGCAGATGCGCAAGTACAAGACCCGCATCATGCGCCAGCACCGCCCCCGCCACGGGGAGGTCAAGGAGATCGAAAAACACATTCTGGATCTCGAAGGATTTGAAGAGAAGGCGGAGATGACCCCCAGTGTCGTTCAGACGGAAAAATACTCCGTCAAGCCGATGTATCTCGACGAAGCCGTCCTCCAGTTGGAAGTCTCCGACCGTCCGCTGGTCGTCTTCACCAATGCGGAGACCAACAAAATCAACGTGGTGTACCGCCGCAAGGACAAGCGCGTCGGGCTCATCGAGCCGAGCTTCACCTAGGCGGAGCGCAAGGAAAACACCGGGATGAAACCCAAGGGGAAACACCCGACGCTGACCGTCGGAGAATTCTACACCCGCCACGCCGAGGAACTCTCCATGAGCCTCCTCGGTTCGGCGGCGGGTTTTGACCGGGCCATCCGGGAGCCAACCATCAACCGGCCCGGCCTGGCGCTCTCGGGTTTTTTTGACTATTTCGCCGGCAAACGCATCCAGGTATTGGGAAGCGCGGAACTGGCCTACCTGCGGAAGCTCTCCACCGAGGCAGTCCGGGAGCGGATCCAACAAATCGTTGCCCGCCGCATCCCGTGCCTGGTGATCGCACGCGGGAACCGCCCTCCCAAGCATTTGCTGGCAGTGGCGGATGCGGGGGGGATTTGCGTCTTCCGAACCAAAATGGTGACGATGAATTTCATCAATGCCGCCACCCTGCTTCTGGAAGAAGATTTTGCCCCCACCATCACCGAGCATGGCAGCATGGTGGACATTTTTGGCGTGGGCACCCTCGTGAGGGGCTCCGCCGGGATCGGCAAAAGCGAGTGCGTCCTCGGCTTGCTGGAACGGGGCTACCCGCTGGTGAGCGACGACGTCACCCGGTTGCGCCTGCTGGATGGACGCCACCTTGTCGGCACCGCGCCGGAGCTGACCCGTCACCACATGGAGGTGCGCGGGGTGGGCATCATCAACGTCTCCTCCATGTTCGGCATCCGGGCCGTGCGCGTGGAAAAGATGCTCGATTTGATCGTCACGTTAAAAGACTGGCAAGATTTGGAAGAGCCGGATAGAATAGGGCTCAACCAACAATTTCACGAGATATTGGGCGTTCAAGTCCCGCACATCACCATCCCCGTGCGTATCGGCCGTGATCTATCCCGCCTTGTAGAGGTGGCGGCGCTGGATCAAAAGCTGAAAAGCATGGGGCAGGACAGTGCAAAGGAATTTAATGACCGGCTCTTGAAATCCATGCAAAGAAAACGGTAATGGGCCTTTTAAGCCGGAAAACTACAAACAGTCAGGATCAAACGATCTCCAAAGAGTTCACGATATTGAACCGTCTTGGGGTGCACGCGCGCCCGTCGGCCATGTTTGTGAAAATCGCCAACCGCTACAAAGCGGAAATCTGGGTGGAGAAAGACGGCGAGCAAGTCAACGGCAAGAGCATCATGGGGCTCATGATGCTGGCTGCCGGACAGGGCTCCAAACTCCTGGTGACCTGCGAGGGAGAGGACGCCGAGCAGGCGCTCGCCGAAATCGAAGCGCTCATCTTGCGCCGTTTCGACGAGGAATAGAGGCTCCTGCCTCATTCCCAGGTTGTCATTGGAACGAGGGGCAGAAAAGCTTGGGTTCTCTGCATTTTCCTGGCTTCCGGGCTTATCCCCTCGCAAAGCTCGGGGCTCCGCAAATGGGCTTCGCTTCGCTCCGCTCTCACGAAACCGCTATCGCGGTAAGGCGGTCCTGATTTTTCTGTCTTGAAACTCCTTGGGGGACGTTCACTCCCATTTTGCGTACTTAATCCCTTGCAGGAAGTCGCGTTTGGCGCAAAAATCCCTCTCCAGTGAACCGCCCCGGTTCACCCATTCCACATGAGCGAGACCCAACAACGAACTGAACGGCGTTTTCACGGTGTAGGCGTTTCGCCCGGCATTGCGAGGGGAACCGTGTTTGTGCTCCGGCCCGAGGACGAGGAACCGCCTTCACGCCAGATCGAGGAATGGGAAGTGCCCGGGGAAATCGCCCGTTTTGAAGCGGCGCTCGTACAGACCCGCGAGCAGATCCTGGAAATGCAGACGAAGATCGCCGGGGCCATTGGCGCCAAGGACGCGAGCATCTTCGACGCCCACCTGCTCGTCGTCGAGGATCGCACGCTCATCGACGAAGTGCTGCGCACGCTTTCCCGCGATCTCTGGAACATCGAACACGTCTTCCAACAAGTGGCCAACCGCTACTCGAAGACCCTGAGCGAGATCGACGACCCGTATCTGCGCGAGCGGGCGCTGGACATCAACGATGTCTGCCGCCGCGTGGTGCGCAACCTGATGGGGCACGAAGCCAAGAGCCCCGCGCAAATCGACGTGCCCCACATCCTCGTGGCGCACAATCTGACCCCTTCGGACACCGCACAACTCAACCGCCACCTTGTGCTTGGGTTTGCCACGGATGTCGGCAGCCGCACCTCGCACACGGCCATCATGGCGCGCTCGCTGAACATCCCGGCCGTGGTTGCGCTCCACAACATCAGCGAGTCGCTCCTCCAGGGCGACCATGTTTTGCTCGACGGCTACAGCGGGCTGGTGATCGTCAACCCGACCGACCAGACGCTCTGGGAATACGGCGAACTGGAGGTCAAAAAAACCGCTGTCGAAGACAAGCTCGAAGAGCTTCGCGAAACCGCCTCCACCACGCTCGACGGACGCCACATCACCCTCTCGGCCAACATCGAAATGCCCGGCGACGTGGAACTCGTCAAGCAGAGCGGGGCAGAGGGCATCGGCCTCTACCGCACGGAATTTTTCTACCTCAACAAAGAGGAACTGCCCAACGAGGAGGAGCAATACGAGAACTACTGCATCGTGGCCCGCGAGATGGGCACGCAGTCGATCATCATCCGCACGCTCGATCTCGGCGGGGACAAGTTCATGAGCGCGCTGCAACTCCCCTCGGAGCTGAACCCGTTCCTGGGCTGGCGCGCCATCCGCTTCTGCCTGGAGCGCGTGGACGTCTTCAAGACCCAGCTTCGCGCCATTTTGCGGGCGAGCGCACTGGGTAATATCCGCATGATGTTCCCGATGATCTCCGGCGTGGACGAGCTGCGCCGCGCCAACGCCGTGCTGGAGGAATGCCGCCAGGAACTCCGCGCCGAGGGCATCCCCTTCAACGAACAGATGGAAGTCGGCGCGATGATCGAAGTCCCCAGCGCCGCGCTCGTGGCCGATCTGCTGGCCAAGGAATGCGATTTCTTCAGCATCGGCACCAACGATTTGATCCAGTACACCATCGCCGTGGATCGGATCAACGAACGCATCGCCCACCTTTACGAGCCGACGCACCCCGCCATCATCCGGTTGATCAAGATGATCGTCAACGCCGCGCACGCCCACAACTTGTGGGTCGGCGTCTGCGGGGAAATGGCCGGGGAGATCGCGCTCACCCCGCTGCTCGTCGGCCTGGGCGTGGACGAACTGAGCACCGGAGCCGCGCTCGTGCCGCGCGTCAAACGCGCCGTGCAAAGCCTGGACATCAGCGTCTGCCTACAGCTTGTCGACGAGGTCAAGAACATGGAATCCGCCGACGCCATCCTGGAAAAGTGCATGGCCATCGCCAAAGCCCACTACCCGGAATTGATGGTATAGAAAAACCACCGCATTCTTCCTTTCGCTTGGAATTTTGCGCCATCAAACATCGGGACTTAACAGCGCTTACAAGAGCAACCGCAGGTCGAATTGTGGTTTGCCGACGAATCCGGCGTAGAGGGCGACCCGCGCCCCCGCCGACGCTGGAGCGCCCGCGGCAGCCGTCCAAAGGCAGCCTATCTCGGGACGCACATTCGCAGCAACGTGATCGGAGCGGGATGCCCCGCCAACGGCCAGTGCTTTACGATGATTTACAACGGCGTGGACACAGATGTTTTTCAACACTATCTCGACCAACTCGCGCAGGCAATTCCCACTGACGCGGCAAAACAGCGCATCCTCATTGTCGATAATGCTTCCTGGCACAAATCCAATCGGCTCAATTGGCACCACTTTGCGCCGATGTTCCTTCCCGCCTACAGCCCGGATTTCAATCCCATCGAACGCCTTTGGCTGCGTATGATACCATCTCTTTAAGATAAACCGACTATTCAATTTTGGCAGAAGAGTTTGCTTGATCGTGC
>JBAXQF010000081.1:0-11245 GCA_037131875.1 Verrucomicrobiota bacterium | reverse complement strand
GCCTTCGGCGCTCCCAAGCCACTGGCCACATTTTTTTGTAAAATGCTCTAGCCTGGCCTGAGGCCAGTTGCGATTCGCGCTGCCGCGCGATGCGGCGGCTTACGCACGCCGCCTCAACTTGTCGCCTGTGCTCATGCGGAACGCTGAATCCATTCCCGCAAATCCGCCGTCCGGTTCAGCCAGCCTTTGAGGAATTTGTTGAGTGAGGGACGGGCCGCCGCGAGCCGCCGGTAGAACGCTTCCTGTGCGTCGAGAAACCCCGCTGCCGAGTGCGGAACAGGCAGAGCTTGGAGAATTCCCCGCGCCCGGCCCGCCCCGCAGTTCACGCAGGCGTTGAAGAATACCTCCCCCAGCGGTTCCGCGTGCCATTCGCAGCCGTATTTAACCCAGTACTCGCGCCAGTAAATCCCGGCCGCAGCCTCCTGGGTCAAATTGCGGATGTCCACCCCGGGGTGACTCCGCTTATCGATGCCGAACTTCGTCTCGCCGCCGGGGTCGTCGGGATCACTGTCATATCCTCCCTCCCATTTGAAAAGGAACGGGAGAAACTTACGAAACCGTTGGGTCGTCATAATGTTTGGGCGCAAAGACGCGCTCGATTTTCTCTTCCGTTTGCGCCTCGTAACGCGTGGAGGAACCGTGCCGCCAATCCACGCAACTCTGCCCCGCCACGAGGCTCGTGAGCAGGGCAGAGAGCGCCACCGTTGCATTGTTCGCGAGACCCGCGAGAGTCCCCGCCTTCTGCGCATCCGTGCAAAGGGTTGCTGCAACCGCCACCCCGAACACGAAGAGCACGCCCGCGCTGCCCAGCACGGCTGCCGACCACTTTTTGCTTTTCAAATGGCTCATAGCGTCGGCACGCCGCAAAGGGCGAGAAGGGGTCTGCGAAACGTCCAGATTCCCAGCGCAAGCGAAAGCAGCGCGAGCTTCCACGCCGTGCCGCGCCAAAAATCCCGTCCCGCTTCCGCATGTTCCTTGGTCTTGGCAAGCTCTGCGGTCTGCGTTTGCATGGTCTCCAGGGCGGCTTGATTCTCCTGCATGGCGTCGTCGGCCTTGGTCAACGCATCCTCTGATTGACGGGCTTCCAAAACAACTTCAGGAGATTTCTGCTTCATTCGCTCAATGGCCGCGCGGGCTTTGGCAACTTGGAGCCTCGCGGCATTCGCAGCGACGTAGGCGGCGGATGGCGTTGCTGACACTGGCCTTGTGGCGCACCCCGGCATGCCAATCCCAAGCGCAAGATAGGCGCTTACAATCAGGGCAAACGCGATGTGTTTCGGCTTCATTTGTGCAAAATGACAACCCCCAGCAAGGCGACCAGCACCAGGCTCAAGGCGATTCCCGTGCCGCCGTAGACGAGCTTCTGCACCGGCGTGAACTCCACCCGGGTGACAAAGCGCGCTTCCGCGATTTCCTCGAACTTGTCGAGCCGCTCGATCAAATTGTCGATCCGTTCCGTCAGCACGCTTACTTTTTCGCTTTCTTCCGTGCTCATTGCATTACTCCGGTTTGGGGATTTCCGCCTTGATTTCAAGCCGCTTGGAGAGCACTGCGGCTTTTTGCGTCATGCCCTCGGCCTGCAAGGCGGAGTCGCTTGAGGCCAGCTTTGTTTCCGCGTCGGCGAGGTCGTAGACCGAAGCCTCCGCGTCGTAGCATTTCGCACGCGCCTTGTGGCATTCCACCATCAGGCTCGCCAAAGTGGGCGCAGGCTGCTCCCGATGCGTCTCCGGCCCGTGCTGCCTGGAAATCACCAGCTTGCGCCATGGCAGATCGACCACCGCTACGACGACAAACCCGGAGCCATGAGGGCCAGTGTACACGTCGGTGCGCAATGTCGCATTGTCGCCAATCTCCTGCGGGGCGACCCGCCGGGGCTGTGTTAGCGCCAACGTGGCTTGAAAAGCGGCGTTTAGCGCTTCGTTGATTTGAGTAAGAGTCAATGTGTTCATGCAAAAGGGTAGGCAAGGCCGTTGCCGTTGTTGTAAAGGGCCGCAATGTCATCGGGCGAAAGAGCGCGGTTCCAGACCGCCGCTTCGTCCACCGCTCCGGTGAGTTGGCCCATTGTGCTATAGTTGTTCCCAAGAATGACATTGCTCGGGGAAGTTACTTCTGAGCTAGTTGCCGTGCCGTCAGTCGCCACAGCCACCCCGTCAACATAGAGAGTGACCGAGCCGGTGTTGGCATCGAAGGTCAAGGCGAAGTGATGGAAAACCGTGGTATCCCAGCCGTCAGGCGGATTGATGCCAAAAAACGGGCCGCCAAGGTCGATATTGGCTGAGGGGCCGCCACTGTTGTTCGCGTGGCAAACGTAAATCGCAACATCTGCAAGTGATATTGGCGATTGAAAACCATAAGCCGCTGGATCGCACTTCGCCCAGCACGCAATAGTAAAACCAGCCGAGGGATAGAAGCCCGCAATGGTGTTCGACGAAAGAGAGTTTGTGCCGGCAAAACTCGCCGCATTGCCAATTTTCCCGGCGACATAACCGACGCCATTATTGTCGCTTAGGTCGTTGCCGTTTCCTGTTGCATCCGCGCGCACGCCGGTTTGCTCGTCCAGAGGCCAGTAGCCAACCAGGCCGGCCAGCAATCCGGATGCCTGGTCGCGAGAACCCACGAGAACATAGCCCCGCTCTTGCCCCAGCAAAGTGGTATCCAACACCTGGTAGACCTCGTGCGTGTCTGCCTGCTCCACCAAATCGCCCACGTTCACTTGCCCGGTTGTGAGAGCAAGGCGCGCCACCGCATCGGCCATGGTGAGAAATTTCACCTTTAAACCAGCAGCAGCCCACCGGGCTGCACCCGCAAATGTTGCGGGCGTCACCGCCTTGGTTGCATTGGTTCCCTGATCCACCTCCGCTTGCGTGGCGAGAGAGATCGCGCCCGCCTTTGAGGGAGCGGCTTCCTGTTTGATCGCATCAAAGGCGGCTGCCGGATCGGCCACATCGCCCAGGTTTTCCGATTTCTGGAGGAAATCCCGCATCGGCAACACCCAGTTGCCTCCGCAAATCAACTCGGATAGCGGATAATCCTCCTCGTCGTTTGGAACTTGAATAAGCAGCGTGTCTGTGTTGCCGGTGATTCTGGAAAACCGAACTGTGTAACGCCCCGGCAGGAGCGCCACACTTCCATTCCCCTCGGCATCAAGCCGAATCGAACGGGCTCCAGAGACTGCCAGCGCAGCGCCATTGAAAAACGGCGTATCTCCGGGATAAAAAATCACCTCGCAATCCACCGCCACGCCAAGAATGTCATTGAGACAAATATGAACGGTACTCATGCAGGCACTCAGACAAGCCAAGCCGCATAAATACAAGGAAACGCAGAGCAAACCGCGTTAAAAAACGATCATCGCCAGCTATTGCTTATTCACTAGTGGCGGCCTGCTCTTGCTCTGCCTGCACCTGTTCGCTATGCAAATTCCCATGCTTGCCGAAGCTCTCGGCAACGCTCGGGGTGGGGTTGGCCGTGCCGATGATGTCGTTGCTCTCGCCGGAGTTTTCGCGCTTGGTGAACTTCACGCCGACAAGCTTTGAAACACCGTGCTCTTCCATCGTCACGCCGTAGATGATGTCCGCCTTGGCGATGGTGCGCTTGTTGTGGGAGATGACCACAAACTGGCTCTGCGAAACGAACCGATCCAGAATCTTGATAAACCGGTTGATGTTGGATTCGTCGAGCGGTGCGTCCATCTCGTCGAGAATGCAGAACGGCGACGGCTTGACCATGTAGATGGAAAAGAGCAGCGCGACCGCCGTCATGGTTTTCTCACCGCCGGAGAGCAGCGTAATGGAGGTCAACTGCTTGCCGGGAGGCTTGGCGATGATGTCGATGCCGCTTTCCAGCGGATCGCTCTCGTCCAGCAGCACGAGATCCGCCTTGCCGCCGCCGAAGAGTTCGCGGAACATTTCCTGAAAGTTGATCTTCACCTGCGCAAACGTGTCCGCGAACATCGTCTTGGTCGTCTGGTTGATCTTCGCGATGACTTGGAGCAGCTCGGCCTTGGATGTCTCCAGGTCGCTGTTTTGCTTTTCGAGGAAAGTGAAACGCTCTTCGAGTTCGTCGTATTCCTGAATCGCATCGACGTTGACCGGCCCCATCCCTTCGAGCTTCGCGTCGAGTTCCTTGATGAGGCTCTCGATAAACACCCAGTCCGGGCCGTCTGCTTGTGCGGCGGCGGGCTCGCTGGCTTCGTCTTCCTGCAATTCTTGCGGCGCGGTCACCGCTTCCACGGGCTCCTCTTCCTCCTGGCTGACCGCGCTCGACTTTTGCTTCTTCTGGAATTCGCGAACCGTGGTGGAAAACGTGTAGGTGTCGCTCTGGAACTCGCGGATATCGAGTTGGTAGCGGTGCTGAACGCGCTCGCAAAGCGCCTCGATGCGCAGGGCAAGCTGCGAGGCGCGCACTTCAAGCTGGGTGCGGGTCTCGTGACAGTTGGTGAGATCGTGGCGGGTCTGCCGCAGCGTGTTCTCCAGGTTCTCGACCTGAAGTGCGGCGGCGGTGCGCTCTTCGAGCAACTGGGTCACCGCTTCATTGGCTTCGCCCAGGCGACCTTCGGCTTGCGCCGTGCCCGCCTGGATGTTCTCGGATTCCTCGCCAAGCTGCGCGGTCTTGAGCGTATAGGTTTCGATGTCCCGGCGGCGTTGCTCGATCAGCTCGCGCAATTCGGCCATGCGCGAGTGCATCGGCTGGCGCTGGTTTTGCAGGGAGGCGCAGCGCTGCTTTTCCGTCGCCACGCGCACGCGCAATTCGTTGAGCTCGGTGGTGGAGAGTTGCTCGGTCTCACGCAATCCGCTCAGGCCGCCTTGCAGTTCCACTTGCTGTGCCTGGAGTTCGACAATCTTGCAGGAAGCCGCTGCGGCCTCTTCTTCCAACTGGTTGAGCCGGGCGATCACTTCATCGGCGCGGCGTGCAATGGCATCCCGCTCGGCGCCAAAGCTCGCCATCTTGCGCTCGGTATCCTGCGCCTCGCGGCCCAGCGTGTCCACGCGTCCGCGCAGATGCGCAAGGGTGATGGTGAGGGTTTGCGCTTCTTCCCGCGCTTGTTGCTGCCGGGTTTGGGAGGCTTCGAGCCGGGCGGCGACATCATGGCGGCGCAGCGTCATTTCCGCAAGGGCCGAGCGGATGCTGTTGGCCTCGGCTTCCAGTTCCGCAATTTGCGCCTTGCGCTGGAGCACGCTTGATCCGGTCGCTTCCTTGCTCTGGCCGCCCAGGACGATCCCCTCGCGGGTGACGATCTCGCCCGCCAGGGTGACAAATTGGTAACGCAGCGTGCGATCCAGGCTCAACTGCCCGACCGGGCCGGATGCGGCCAGGCGCAGCGCGGTTTCAAGGTCTTCAACAATCACCACCCCCGCCAGAAGCTGGCGCACCAGCGGCTCCACTTCGGGCTGGCATTTCACCTGATCCGCCGCCCAGCCGAGCGCGCCCATCGGGAGCGTCATGGAGTCGGGGGATTGTGTGGGGGAGGGGATGTTCCAGAGCGGACGCAGCGCCAGCGAGGCGCGGCCCAGCTTTTTGGTGAAGAGCGTCTTTACCACCGCCTCGGCCACCAGCGTATCCTTCATCACCACGGCCTGCAAATTCTGCCCCAGCGCGGCTTCGATGGGAACAATGTGCGCCGTGCCCACCTCCAGGAATTGCGCCATCGCGCCGAGGATGGCCGGTTTGTAAAACGACGGATCATCCAGCCCCTTCAAGACCGCTTGCGTGCCTTCGGAGAATCCCTCGCCATCGGCATTGAGCTGGCGCAGCACGTCGAGCTTGGACTCGCGCTCTGACAACTTGCGGCTCTCGCTGTGGAGATCCTTGTCCAAGAGCGAAAGCTCGGCCTGCGTGGTGCGCACGACAGTCTCCACCTCGGTCACTTCCGTCTTGCGCGCTTCCAGTGTTTTTGCGGTTTGTTCAATCTGCGCCGCAGCCTCGCTTTCCTGAACGTGCAGCGATTGCCCCTCGTTGCGGAGCTTCTCGATCTCCTCGGCCATGATTGCCATCCGCGCCTGAGAGCCGTCGCGCGTGTTGATGCAGGCGGCAATCTCCGAGCGCAGCGTGGCGAGCCGGTTTTCAATCTGCCCGATCTGCGCAAAAATCGACTGGTGCTGCTGCTCCATCTCCACCCGGCGCGCCGTGAGATCGCCCGCCGAGGATTGCCGCTCCTGCAATTGCGCCTCCTGGGCGGCGAGCGTCTGCTGGATCGCTTCAAGCTCCTTGTTGGTGCTCTCCATCTGCTCCTGCTGCATTGCCAGGCGCTCCTCGGAGGCCGCAATGTCGTGCTCGTAGCGTTGCGTCAGAGCCGCAAACTCCGTAAGGCGCTCGTTGTTGAATCCGATGCGGCTTTCCCCCTGGGTGATGCGGTTGCGCAGTTCGTTCACCGTATTGCGCGCGCCGACAAGTTTTTCTTCAAGGAGCTCAAGCCCGCGGCGGTGTTCGGCCAACGCCGCTTCCTGTTCCTGCACGTCCCGCTCGCGCAACTCCTGGTTGGAAGTAAGGCGGCGACTGTTTTCCGCGACTTCATTGCGCTGCGCCTCCAGCTCCTTGTAAAGCCGCTGGCTGTTGTGGGAGTCCAGCACCCGCAAATCCGAAAGCAACGCCTGGTACCTCCGCGCCTTGGCCGCCTGCCGCTGGAGCGAGCCGATCTGCCGCTTCACTTCGCGGATCACATCCGTCAGCCGCAGCAAGTTGGCCTCCGTCGCCTCCAGCTTGCGGAGCGCCTCGCGCCGTTGGGCCTTGAACTTGGTGATCCCCGCCGCCTCTTCAAAAATCGCGCGCCGGTCTTCAGGCCGGGAGGAGAGGATCTGGTCGATCTTGCCCTGCTCCATGATCGAGTAGGCGCTGCGACCCACCCCGGTATCCATGAAAAGCTGCTGGATGTCCTTGAGCCGGGAGGGCGTTTTATTCAGTAAATACTCCCCCTGGCCGTCGCGGTACACCCGGCGGGTGATCGTCACCTCATTCCAGGCGACCCCCAGGTCTTTTTCGCAATCCGCAAACGTCATGGAAACCTCCGCCATCCCCAGAGCGGGAAGGGAATCCGTGCCTGAAAAAATCACATCCACCATCTCCCCGCCGCGCAGCGCCTTTGCGGACTGCTCGCCCAGCACCCAGCGCACCGCGTCGAGCACGTTGGACTTGCCACACCCGTTGGGCCCCACAATCACCGTCACGCCACGGTCAAACGTGAGGACGGTGCGGGAGGCGAACGACTTAAAGCCGATGATTTCGAGCGACTGGAGATACATGGAGGTAAAAGGAGGGCGGCTGTGGGTTCGCGGAATTTATAGGAGCCAGGGAGCCCTCGCAAGGAAGAAGCGAGCCTTGGCTTCGCCTCCCTATGAAGCCCTCCTCGCCGCCAGCCGGGTCTTCAGTTCCGCCTCGTAACGCAAGATCAGCGTGTCCTCAACCTCATTCATGCCGCTGTCCCACTCCCGCCACTTATCCATCGTGCGCGGGTTTTGTATCCCCCATTGATCTTTGTAGCCGCGCGCAAATTTCGCCAAGCCGTCCTCGTATGACTTCGACCAATAGTGGTTGATTCTCAAAACATTGTTGACGCCTTCGGCTCCACGGGATGTAGGAACCGTGTGGAACTGCTCGTCCACGGCCAACTGGTCATACCTGTAGAGCCAGTAGTGAGAGGAGGGCTTGGAGCGCAAAATGCGGCGCGGATTGACGACGCTCTTAATGATTTCCTCCGGCTTTTCATGCGCTCGCGTATAGTTGCTGATGACCAGCCCCCCGGGGCGCTTTTGATGGCCGTTGGAGCCAAACATCCGCCAATAAACCGCCACAGCCGGGTGGGCTTTGTAAGGCTCCAGCGCTTCTGCTAGTTGTGTGCCCTCTTTGACGGGAAAGAGAAACTCGTCATCGTCTAGAAAAGCGATCCAACGGGCGAAGCAGCCATAGTTTGCCACGCAATGCTCTTCCGCTCCCGGAGTGGCGGGAATTTGGGGCCATTCGTGCAAGGTCACCAAGCCATCGCGGATGTAGGGGGCAAGAGCGCTCTGGTAGTCGTCCTCCGAGTTGTTGTTGTACAAATAGAAATGTTCCACGCCCACCATGTGGTGAAATTCCACCCATTCCGCCAAATAGCGGGCGACATTCTTAAAACACAAACAGGCCGCCACCTCGTAGCGAATTTGCCAGCGGCTGCCAAAGTCTGCCAAGGATCTCTCCACCCACCCGTGTAGTGCTTTTTTAAAGTGGCGCACTTGAGGGAATAGAACAGGCATAAGTTTGAATGATAAGTTTAAAAGATACGTAGCAAGCGGCTGAATATGGCGGCGTGCGCAACAGGACGTCAACTCTCAAAACCCCCGTCTTGCCCCCCGCGCCCGAAGCGGCTACGCTCCCTCCCATGCCAGATTTGTTTGAAACCGGGAGCGGGGAGGGGCAGGCGGGGGGAAAACCCGTTCCGGCCTCCGCGCCGCTTGCCGCCCGGATGCGCCCCGCGACCCTTGATGAAGTGGTCGGCCAGGAGCACATCCTCGGGCCGGGCAAGCTGTTGCGCCGCGCCATCGAGGCGGATCGCATTTCCTCCGTCCTCTTCTACGGCCCGCCTGGCGTCGGCAAGACGAGCCTGGCCCAGGTGATCGCCCTCTCCACGCGCTCGAAATTTGAACGCTTGAGCGGGGTGGAAAGCAGCGTGGCAGACATCCGCCGCGTGGTCGCCAGCGCCGCCAACCGCATGGAGACCTCCGGCCAGCGGACGATCCTCTTTGTCGATGAAATCCACCGCTTCAACAAATCCCAGCAGGACGTGCTCCTTCCGGACGTGGAAAGCGGCGTGATCCGCTTGATTGGCGCGACGACGCACAACCCGTTCTTCTATGTCAACAGCCCGCTGGTCTCCCGCTCGCAGGTTTTCCAACTCGAACCCATCGCCCCCGAACCCCTCTGCGCCTTGATGCGGCGGGCTTTGGCCGATCCCGTGCGCGGTCTGGGCAACTACAAAACGCAGGCGGACGACGAGGCGTTGATGCACCTCGCCGTCACGGCGGACGGCGACGCCCGCAAATGCCTCAACGCGCTGGAAGTCGGCGTGCTCACCACCCCGCCGGATGCGCACGGCGTCGTGCACCTCACGCTTGCCGTCGCGGAGGAGAGCATCCAGCGCAAAGCCGTCGTGTATGACGCCGACGGCGACCAGCATTACGACACCATCAGCGCCTTCATCAAGAGCATGCGCGGGAGCGATCCCGACGCCGCCGTCTACTGGCTGGCCAAGATGCTCTACGCCGGGGAGGACATCCGTTTCATCGCACGGCGCATCGTCATCTGCGCCAGCGAAGACGTTGGCATGGCCGATCCCCAGGCGCTCATCCTGGCCGTGGCCGCGCAGCAGGCCGTGGAGTTCCTCGGCATGCCCGAAGCGCGCATCCCCTTGGCGCACGCCGCAGTCTATGTGGCCACCGCCCCCAAGAGCAACAAAGCCTACGAAGCCGTGGACGCCGCCCTTGCCGACGTGAAGGAAGGCGTGACGCTCCCGGTGCCTGTGCACTTGCGCGATGCCCATTACAAAGGCGCAAAGAAACTCGGCCACGGCGAAGGCTACAAATACGCTCACGACTACGAAGGCGGCTACGTCCCCCAAGCCTATCTGCCGGAAGGGAAGGTCTATTACAAGCCCACCGAAAACGGCCACGAACGGCGCGTCAAGGAACGCCTGGATTACTGGCGGGCGCTCTTTAACCAGCAAAAATCCGGGCAGCCCACCAGCCCACCGTAAAAACTTTTTGTGATGCGAAAAAATTGCTTCTTGGAAGAAGAGATTACGCTAAACTGCCAAGCATGATACTTTACCGTGCCCGCGGTCTTCAGACTCTTCATTGCGCCCTACAGGCAATGGCGGCAGTCGCCGGATTCGGAGCATGGATTCACGTCTTTTCGTTCCTGACGCACTACGCAGGGACTCCGATGGACATCGCGTTTTTCTGCAAATACGGCGCCCTTGTGGGGGCTGGGGTCGTGATTGACCATTTGCGCACGACCAACCTGAAGACCGATTTCCTCAACTTGAAGTTTGTGGGCAACTGCGGAGTCAGTTTCCGGCAGACCCTGACTGTTCTGCTTGTGCTCCTGCTTTTCCTGGTGGCCTTCAAACACCAGACGATTTCCCGCGAGTTCATCTTCAGCTTCATCCCGGTGTTCTTCGTGCTGATGCTTTTCACCAACCGCTACTTTCCGTTGTGGCTGGCGCGCTTTGTTTTTTCCGGCAACTATGTGCAAAACACCATCCTGCTCGGCTCCCGCCGGGGGGTGGCCCGTTTGGACGAGTGGCTTACCTCAAAGGTTCTCTATGGAGTGAGACTGGTGGGAGCCGTCACGGACGGTTCCGGAGCCGAACCCATGACCCATCTGCCGCATCTCGGCTCCATCGCCAATCTCGAGGACCATATTCGCCGCGTCTCCGCCACGCAGGTCATTGCGGTGGACGTGCCCCACTCGCCAGTCGTCGTCAACCATCTGGCGAACACCTGCCAGCGCATGGGCATCCGCTTGCTGCTGGCCAATGACTACGAATTGATGCTGGGGCGGCGCATTTCCATGGTGGAAGAGGATGGCATTCACTTTATCAGCTTCCATCTTGAACCCTTGGAGTCACCCCTGAACCGCCTCGTCAAACGCGCGGTGGATGTCGCCGTCTCTCTGCCCGTGGTGCTGTTCCTCCTGCCGGTGCTGAGTTTCATGGTCTGGCTGCTGCACCGCTGGCAGTCTCCCGGGCCTCTCTTTTTCTACCAACTGCGCACCGGCATGCATGGGCAGGATTTCCTGCTTTATAAATTCCGCACCATGCACACCGACAACCCGGACGAAGCCGTGCAAGCCAAGAAGAACGACGCGCGGATATTCTCCGCAGGGCGCTGGATGAGGAAAATGAGCCTCGATGAAATGCCGCAATTCATCAACGTGCTCAAAGGCGAGATGAGCGTGGTTGGGCCCCGGCCGCACATGCGCCAACATGACGATTTGTTCCGCCAAAAAATGATTTCCTACGGCGTGCGCACCTTCATCAAGCCGGGGATCACCGGCCTGGCGCAAGTCCGGGATCTGCGGGGGGAAATCCTCAGCGACCAGGATGTGATCCAGCGCGTGCGCAGCGACCTCGATTACCTGGAAAACTGGTCGCTCCTGCTGGATTGCGAAATCATCGCCCGCACAGCGTGGAAGGTGATTTTCCCCTCCAAAAACGCGCATTAGAGCATCTCTCAAAAAGAATTTCCGTTATTCGATGGGAGCGCCGTGGGTT